>JALHDH010000020.1 GCA_022839105.1 bacterium | reverse complement strand
CTCGCTGTGGAGGACCCAGCACGTCGAGCACTTCGTGGCGGTCTTCGAGTCCCTCGAGCCCACCTTCCGCTCGGCCCTCGACCCGGAGTACAAGGCCCATCGGCCTCCCACGGCGCCTGAGTTGAAGGCCCAGATCCCCCTCGTCATGGAGCTCTTCGAACTTCTGGGAATCCCCACCCTGAGCGTCGAGGGTTTCGAGGCGGATGACGTGATGGCCACCCTGGCGGCCCGCTCGCGGGCCGCTGGCCATGGAGCCACCCTGGTCTCCAACGACAAGGACCTGGCCCAGGTCCTGGCCGTGGGGGGCGAGGTCGAGCTGCTCCGGCTCTCCGGCACCGGCAAGAACGCCAAGGTCGAGAAGGTCGGCCCCGACGAGGTCTGTGGGGTCTTCGGCGTCCCGCCGGAGCTGATCCCCTCCTGGTTGGCCCTGCGGGGAGATCCGGTGGACAACATCCAGGGTGTCCCGGGGATCGGCCAGAAGACCGCGGTCAAGCTCCTGAGCGAGGGCGGGGATCTGCCCGCCCTGCTGGACCACCCCGAGTTGTGCGGGAAGTTCGCCCCGACGCTGCGCGAGAACCGGGAGCGCCTGCTTCGCGATCTGGAGATCGCCACCGTCCGTCTGGATGTCCCCCTGCCTTTCGAGGGCATGCCGATGGAGGGGTTCCGGCCCAGGCCGGTGGCACCGGAGGCTGCGGACTACCTGCGCGGGCTCGGCATGAAGACCCTCCTCAAGGGGCTGGAGGAGACCCTCTTCCCAGACCCCACGCTTCTCGACCTCTGGGGCGACTGAGGATCCGGACCGCCGGGCCACGGGCCGGCGCCTGGCCGCGTCAGGCCTGGGGAGGACTCCCCTGCGAAACACCAGAATCGCTCCAGGATGGTTGACCTGAGGCGCCGGCCCCGTTCCCGCCCGTTGCTGGCGCTCCTCGTCGCCTTGGGCTTCCTCCTCCTGGCCGACCAGTGGGCCCAGCGCTGGGGGCCGCCCATGAATCCCGAGTTGATGGCCTATCGGAACCAGCAGCAGGCCTGGCTCCTGGGGCCGGAGCACTCGGGCCTCCAGACGACGCGGATGGGCGACCTCATCCCGCCTCGCCGAGCCGGAGGCCCCTTCCGGGTCCTGCTTCTGGGCAGCTCGGCACTCCGGGGAAACGGGGTCGTCCCCTTCCAGAGCATTCCGGGTCATCTGCAGCGCCTCCTGAACCAGGAGGGGATCGCGGTCGAGACCATCAACGGCGGGGTGCCCGGGTCCGACTCGGCTCAGCAACTGCGCTTCCTCTTGGAGGGGCTCGAGCGCCTCGATCCCGACCTGGTCGTCCACTACGGTGGCAACAACGAATTCTTCAGGCTCCTGATCTACAAACACCAGAATCCGCATTGGACGGCTTCCGCCGAGAGGGCTCGTTCCGTCCTGCAGAATCTGGCTCTCTACCGATGGCTGGCGAGTGTCTTTCAGAGGCCTTCGCCCCGCCTGGACATGGCTGGCCAGGAGATCTCCGATCTTCCCTCCACGATCGCCCAGGAGGACATCCCCCTGGTCGAGGCCCGCTACGAGCAGAACCTGGTCAGGATGGGGGAGGCCTGTCGGGCGCGGGGGGTGCCGCTGGTCCTGTGCTCGGTGGCGGTCAATGAGGTCTTCCCGCCCAAGGATCCCGTCCGAAGATTTATTTCGGACCTCGAGGCCGAGTTCCAGGCAGCCGGCCAGGAGGGTCGGCTGCTGGAGGTCCTGGAGGAGTCCTGTCGGCGAAATCCGGATCAGGCCTGGGGACACTATGTCTTGGGGCAGTGGTTGCTGCGGGAGGGGCGGGGGCAGGAAGCGGCCATCCACCTTTCTCGCGCGGTGGAGTTGGACCCCCTTCCGATACGCGCTCTTCCTTCCCAGAATCTACGGGTCCAGCAGGCCGCCGCGGCCTCCGGAACCTTCTTCCTGGATGTTGCGGCCGAGCTGCGCCGGGAGTACGGGCCGGTCCTCGGCACTGAGGTCTTCCTGAGCCATTGCCACCTGCTTCCTCGCGCCAACCGGTCGGTGGCCCTGGCTCTGGTCGGCTTGCTGAAGGATCAGGGGCTCCTTCCGGAACCGACCGCTCCTTCCCGTGCAGGGGGCGAGGACCCTCTGGACCTGGAGGCCTTCGGGGACCCCGGAGAGTGCGCTGCTGGCCTGGCAGGCCTGAAGGTGGAGAAGGACCTGGCCGACAGCGTCCTTCAGGGGCATCAGGCCTTCCTGCGCTCGGAATCGGACCAGGCCGTCGGGCACTACCGGCGGGCCCTGGCCTTGTCGCCCGAAAGAGCGGTCCTGTGGCGGAACCTTGGCCACGCCCTGGCCCAGGCCGGACGGCTGGACGAGGCGATGCAGGGTTGGCGGGAGTTCCTCCGCCGGGGAGGCGAGGACCCCCACCTGGTCGAGCTTCTCGCAGGGTGGCAGGGGGCCTGCGTCCAGCAGCGCCGCTCTCGAGAACCCGTCGAAAAGCGGTGAGAGCGAGAGGAGGCACCCTGGAGATCCAACCCTGCACGGCTCCTCTCCGGGCCCGGCCAGACGCGCAGATCCGGAACGGCCCTGAGTCGTCAGGGCCCTGACGTTCCCTGGTCCACGGTTCCTCCTGGCGGGGGAGTCCAATCGGTCATCGCGGCGGAGGGAGGGGCGGGGTCGGCCCGGGGAAGCTCACCGCCAGGACCTGCGCGCCGGTGGCGCGGGCGGCCGCCAGGCCGGCCGGAGAGTCCTCGTAGATGGTCGTGTCGCCTGCCTTCATGCCGAAATGCGCCATCGCGGCCAGAAAGCCTTCGGGGTCCGGCTTGCTTCGCGCCACGTCCTCTCCGCAGAGGACCAGGTCGAAGAAGCCGCCCCGTCCGAAGTGCGCGAGCAGTTTCCCCGCACAGGCGCGCGAGGCGGTGGTGACCAGCGCGATCCAGGAATCCTCCCGAAGGGCCTCGAGTCGCTCGAAGAGTTCGGTGTTCTCACGCGCCGAGCCCAGGCAGGAATCATAGAGTTCGACCTTGCGGTCGTGGACCCGCTCGAGCTTTGCCTGGTCCAGGCCGGGGGCGAGAAGCGGGAGGAAGTCGCGGTAATGGCCGCCGAAGCAGTGCTTTCGGAAGGAACCCGCCTCGAGTTCGACGCCTTCCTCCGCCAGGGCTCGCCGGTAGGACTCGAAGTTCACTTCGCTCGTGTCGTAGAGCGTACCGTCGAGATCGCAGAGGATCAGTCGCCTTTTCATATCGGGAAGTCTACACTACTTGCATGGTTTTGAAGGGTCATAGTCGCAGGCTGCACCTGGTCATGCCGATGGCTGGCGGAGGAACACGCTTCGCCGAGCGCGGATTCGCGCGCCCCAAACCCCTGATCGGGCTTGCGGGCGAACCCTTCTTCTATTGGTCCGTCCGCTCCCTGGAAAAGTCTGTCGAACTCGCCTCGCTCGTCTTCGTCACGATCCAGGAGCATGTGAGCCGGCACGCCATCGACGAGGCGATCCTTGCCCGCTTCCCCGAGGCCCGCATCCTGGTGCTTCCCGAGACCCCGCCAGGCGCCACGTGGACCTGCCTGGCCGGAGCTGCGGTCCTGCCCGAGGGCGAAGCCCTGCTCTTCAACGATTGCGACCACGCCTTCCGCTCCGTCGCCTTCGAGCGATTCTGCCGACAGAAGCGCCAGGTGGAGTGGCAGCCTTCCCCCGAGGGCGCGCTTCTCACCTTCAGGTCCAACGAGCCTCGGTACGGTTTCGTGGCCTACGACCAGCACGGACGCGTCACGGGAACGGCCGAGAAGAAGGTCGTGAGCCAGGATGCCATCTGCGGCGCCTACTGGTTTCGCGACAAGCAGACCTTCCTGAGGGCGGCCCGTCTTCAGGTCGAGAAAAGCCACGATGAGGAATCCTTCGTGAGCGGCGTCTTCAACGAGATCCTTGCGGCCGGCGGCGAGGTCCGGGCCTTCGAAACCGACTTCCACATCCCCTTCGGCACACCCGAGGAGCTCCAGATCGCCGAGGCGGACCCCGCCTGCCTCCGGCGACTGGAAGGCTTGCGATGAGCGGGACGCCCCGCCCGGACCTCGGCCTGCGCATCGTGGCAGACCTCTCTTCGGGCTCAAGCGCGACCACGCTGCTGTGCCGCCGCGAAGACAGGCTCTTCTATCGCAAGTTCGTCTTTGGCGCGGACAAGGATCGGCTCTTCGCCCAGACCGAGCATCTGCTGGAACTCGCACAGGCCGGTGTCCCGGTGACGCCGATCCTCGAGGTGCTTCGGGATGAGGTCCATTGCCGCTACGACATGCCCTACCGGGCCGATGCCGTCGACTTCTTCGGATATCTCCACACCCACTCTCCCGAGGAGAACCGCGCCCGGATGGTGGCCATCCTCGACTCGCTCGTCGCGTCGATTCACGCGGACGCCGTCCCGGCCACCGGGGAGGCCATCGACCGCTATATCCAGCGCAAGGTGGTGGCCAGGCTGGAGATTCTCCTGGATGCCGGTCTGCTCGCTCCATTGCTGGCCGGGGAAAGCCTGGTCGTGAACGGCCGGGCCCTGCGCAACCTGCCGGGCCTCGTCGGGCTGCTCGAACCGGCCAGGTTGCGCGAGCTCCTGGCACACGACAAGGTCGCCCGCCTCCACGGGGATCTGACGGTCGAGAACATCCTGTGCTGCGATGGGGAGGGCGGCTCCCCGGGCTTCTATCTCATCGACCCGAACGGAGGCAATCTTCTGGATACGCCTCTTCTCGACTACGCCAAGCTCCTTCAGTCCTTCCACGGCGGCTACGAACTCCTGGCCCGCGCCAGGGAGGTCACCGTCCGCACGGGAACCGGGAAGGTCTCGATCGACTTCTCCGTCGACCCTTCGCCCGCCTATGCCCGGCTCCATTCCGACCTCGATGCCTACCTGCGCCTGCATCATTCCCGGGCCGAGGTGACCAGCGCCTATGTTCATGAGGTTGTGCACTGGCTGCGCCTGATGCCCTACAAGCTGATCTCGGATCCGGTGCGGGTCCCGATCTTCTATGCGGGACTTCTCCGGGCGCTCAATGCCGTTGCAGACCGGCTTGGCTGGTAGGCCCCTGGCCGTGGGCCGGCCTCGGCCGTTCCCACCGCCCGGCTTGTGCGTCTCCTTGCGCCGGCCGAACCGGGATCCAGCCCCCCGGCAGATCCGTCTCAGGGGGTCGAATCCGGGCTCTCTGGGAGGTTTCCGGCTTCCGGGAGGACCTCCCAGAGCGTCAGGCGGCAGGCGAGGTCGGAGGCGCCCTCCAGTCGGACCAGATGGATTCCCAGGGAACGCTCGGCGTCACGGACCATGTCCAGCTCCTCTGGGGGGGAGGGGGTGACGGTCAGGATGCAATCGGGTCTCTGGGAGCCTGCGAGTCCGTCTGAGGGGAGGGGGCCATCCAGATCGAGGGTCCGGACCAGGCCCTTGCGGAATGGGATGCTCAGGGCTGCAGCCAGTTCCTGGGTCGGCCAGCCCAGTTCCGGCATGAGTTCCTTGGTCTCCAGTTGAACGGCGCGGCAGACCAGCCAGATCTCGACGTCGGCCCGTTCGGGGAACCGGAGCTGCAGGAGCCGCACAAGCTCCCTGACGACCGGGGACTCGGGGAATGTGGGAGCCGGCTGGTCTCCGATGGTCAGGACCGCCTTCCCGGTTCGGATGGCCACCCATTCATCGGGGTTGTACTGGTGGAGGAGCCAGCCCAGGAGCAGGACCGGCGCCACCGGAGCCAGCCGACCCAGCCAGCGGGTTCCCATACCTGCCAGGGTGGCCGCCAGGGGGACGCAATGCACCAGGTAACGGACCATGACCGGGTCATAGTCCAGGTCCATGACCAGCAGACCCAGGTAGGCCAGGGCCAGTTGTGCGGCGATCAGCATTCCCCTGCGTCGGATCGACCGGGGCGTCAGGAACAGCGCCGAGAGGCCCAAGGGAAGGAACCAGGCCACGCCTGGGAAGAGCGGAACCTGGAAGTTCAGCGGGCCGACCTGGCGGCTGACCTCGGGGGCATTCTGTACCCAGGTTTCGTAGGTCGCATACAGGGTTGCGACCCGTTTGAGGCTGATCGCGTAGTAGGGGGCGGCCAGGCCCAGGGCCAGGGTGAGGGCGATGAGAAGCCGGACCCCTTTTTGAACCTGGAGCGAACCTTCCGTCCGCAGGCTCCTGAAAAGCCAGAGACCGAGCAGGACCAGGGCCAGTTCCCCGGCCAGGAAGCCGACCAGGTAGCCTTCCCTGGGCATGCTGGTCCAATTCAGGTAGGCAGCCAGGCTGCTTCCCAGGAAGAGCAGGGCCGGGAGTGAGTTGAGCCGGAGCCTGTCGGGCCGGCGGAGGACCTGCCAGGCGGCATCGAGCAGGACGACCCACGTGAAGATCAGGAAGGTGAGCTTGACCAGGAGCCCCAGGCCGAGCAGGATTCCAAAGATCACGGAGGCCCAGGTGCGGGTGAGCCCCCGCGAGGCAAGCCAGCTTGCCAGGAGCAGGGGGGTCAGAAGGGACGTCATCTGATCGGGGAAATAGGCTCCTGAGAAGGCGAGGGCCACCGTCGAGGCGGCGGTCAGGAGGAAGGCGACCCAGGCGCCGGCCGGTCCCGTGATCGATCTGGCCAGGAGGTAGGTGGCCGGAGCCAGGAGGGCGGTCTGGAGGGTGACGCACAGGAAGGCCGCCGTCGGGTTCACGCCCAGAATCTTGTAGAACGGCAGCGTCAAGAGGTAGACCAGCGGGGGGTAGGTGGCTTCGAGGGCGGCCTCCAGTGTCAGCGGGATCAGGTTCACGCTGAATGAGATCTGGCGGCCATCCACGCAGAGCAAGGGCAGGTCCTGCGTGCTCACGGGAAAGCTGGCCAGCACGTACAGCCACGCCGCGGTGACCAGGACCAGCCCCAGGGCTTCTCTGAGCAGGTCTCGGGCACCCGGTCTCGGCTGCCCCGTGGCGAGGGCTCTCGTGGGAGCCGGCCCGGAGGGGTCTTCCCGCCGACCAGGAAGCCGAGCGCTCTTCTGGTTCATGTCAGCAGGATCCCCTCTCCGTCAGGAGCCGACTCCTCTTGTGGAAGGGCGGGAAGCCCCCCGAACCACGCCTGGACCGGTCCCGATTCCCCGGACATCTGGCGTTGAACCGGGTCGATTCGGGCCCCAGGCGCTTCGTGGAGGGCAAGGTGAATCCCGCCGGACAGGAGAGGCTCGGCCCGCTCTCTCGGCGCCCGTTCCCCCAAAAACCGAGGGCCGCCCCCCTGTTCAGGCGATCTGCCATCCCGGGAGGCGGCCCCGGTCCTCCCTGGACGGGGAGGCGTGGTCTCTAGTTGGAGTTGCCCGGCAGCTTCCTGGCCGGAAACTCGCCGGTCAGGATGCGTTCGGTCCGGGCCACCATGCTGGCGAACTGGGCGAACTCTTCGCTGGTGAGGTAGAAGCTGAAGTTGTACACCGAGACGCTGAATTCGCCGCCCCCCTCAAAGAAGGTCTGGCCGATATCCGAGCTGGCCACCGGCTGGGGTTCCTCGTCCTGGGCATGCGAGCGCAGGTCCTCGGTCTGGCGGATCATCAGGGCCACCTTCTCGAATTCCTGACGGTTCAGGTTGAAGAGGAAGTTGTGGACCGCCAGCGAGATGCTCTCGTCTTCCTCCTGCCAGGTCTCGCCCAGATCGCAACGGGAAAGCTCGACGATCGGCATGGTCACTTAGCGGCGGCCTGGGCCGCCAACTCCTCCATCAGCCAGGCCGAAGCCCGGATGCCGGCGTGGAAGTTCCCCAGGTCCAGGTGCTCGTTGGGGGCGTGGGCATTCTCGTCCGCCAGGCCGATGCCCAGCAGGACGGCGGGGACCTCCAGGATCCGACAGAAGGTCGACACGATGGGGATCGAGCCTCCCTCGCGGACCCGCACCGGGGTCCGTCCCCAGGCCTTCTCGGCGGCCCTCCCTGCAGCTTCCAGGACGGGGTGGGTGGGATCCGTCATCCAGGGGCGCCCGCCGTGGTGGTAGCGGACCTTCACCTCGACGGTGTCGGGAGCCAGGCGCAGGATCTCCTTTTCGACCAGGTGGGCGATCTCTTCGGGGTCCTGGTCGGGAACCAGCCGACAGGAGATCTTGGCCATGGCCTTGCCGGGCAGGACTGTCTTGACGCCCTCGCCGGTGAACCCCGAGAGGAACCCGTTGACGTCCAGGGTCGGCCGGGCCCAGCGGCGTTCCAGCGTGGTGAAGCCCGCCTCGCCCGAAAGGCCCTGGCAGCCGACCGAGTTGCGGAACTCCTCCTCGTCGAAGGGCAGGGTCGCCCACTCGGCCCGCTCTTCGGGCGAGAGATCGCGGACCTTGTCGTAGAAGCCGGGGACCAGGATGCGCCCGTCCGGGCCCTTCAGGGCCGTCAGGATCCGGCACAGTTCCAGCGCCGGGTTGGGCACGGCCCCGCCGAAGATCCCAGAGTGCAGGTCGCCATCGGCCCCCTTGACCTCCACCTCCAGGTAGGAGAGCCCACGAAGGCCGTAGAGCAGCGAGGGGATCCCAGGAGCATACATGCCCGTGTCGGAGATCACCAGGACGTCGCAGGCCAGGAGGTCCTTGTTCTCTTCGATGAAGGCGGGAAGGTTGGGGCTGCCGATCTCCTCTTCGCCTTCCAGGATGAACTTCAGGTTCACCGGCAACTCGCCGTGGATCGCATTCAGGGCCTGGGCCGCCTTGAGGTGGATCAGGAACTGGCCCTTGTCGTCGGTGGTGCCTCGGGCATAGATCTTCCCGTCCCGCACGGTGGGCTGGAAGGGTGGGCTCTCCCAGAGCTCCAGGGGGGTCTCGGGCTGCACGTCATAGTGGCCGTAGACCAGGACCGTGGGGCGCCCGGGCCGAGGCTTCGAGGTCGCGAAGACGGCCGGGTGGCCCCCGGTGGGCATGATGCGGGCCTCTTCCATCCCTGCCTGCAGAAGCTGGCGAACCACCTCCTGGGCGCAGGCCTGCATGTCGGGCTTGCGTTCGGCGTCGGTGCTGACGCTGGGGATGCGCAGGAGGGTGCACAGATCCTTTTCGAATTCCTGGGCGTGAACCTGGAAATAGGTGTTGATGTCGGACACGTCGGCCTCCAATCCAAAGAAGGGAGGAGGTTCTCCTCTGCGAGGCGGCGTCCTGCCCCAGCCTGGGGGGGAAAAGCGAAGGGAGCCCGAACCCGGGCTCCCTTTTCGCGGCGCAGGGAGGCTGCGCTTGCGGGTGGCGGAGTGAGTGGGATTCGAACCCACGCGGGCCTTTTGGACCCTCACGCTTAGCAGGCGTGCGCCTTTAGCCCCTCGGCCATCACTCCAGAGCTTCGCCATTGTAGCACATGGAGGCAGGAGGTCAACACTCCGGGAGGCCCGAGGATCTCGGGAAGCCGGGATTCCCTCCTGTGGCCTCTGCCTCGCTTCGGATCGCGGGGCTCGGGCTTGTGGCGCCTCCACCTTGTGGCGTATGCTCGGGGTGTCGTGATGCGTCGAACCCTCCTGCCGTGGCTGGTGCTCTGCCTCTGGCCGGTCGGGGCCTGGGCCGACCAGGTCCCGCTCGAGAGTCTCATCCGTCGCGCGCATGCGGTGGTGGAGGCCCAGGTGGTGCTTCGGGAGTCCCCCCGCGAGGGGCACACCCTGCGCTTCCCAGCCCTGGAGGTCCTGAAGGTGCTCGCCGGGACTCCGCCATCCGAGATTCCCCTGCAGTTGTCCGCCTCTTTCGAACCCCCCCTGCGCGAGCCGGCGATCTGGTTCCTGGTCCAGGGGCAGCGTGGCTGGGTTCCCCTGGGGCACCAGCCCTTCCGGGATCTCCAGGAAGCGGATTGGATCCAGGTCCTGCTCGAGGTCCAGAGGGCTCCCCGTGCGCACCTGGCGGGGGGCGACCCCAAGCGGATGCGGGCCGCCCTGGTCATGCTGCGCCCGGGCCCCCAGGACCGGGCCCGGCTTGAGGAGTTGCTGGGCCACCCCTCCTTCGAGCTGCGCCTTCAGGCCGCCGTCACCCTGGGGCGCATGGATCGGGAGGCCGCCCTGGACTGGCTCTTCGAGCACTGGAGCCTGGAGGACCCCAGGCGTTTCGCCCAGGTTCGCCGGGGCATCGAGCAGGTTCTGGGAAGGCAACTGGCGCTTCCCGTCCACACGCAGCTCCAGCGTCGGCAGGCCGTGGAGGTCTATCGCCTGGCCGCGGACCTGACCGGGCTTCATCGGGCTCGTGCCCTGGAGCGACTGCCGGGCTTGAATCAGGCGGTGGCGGGCAGGTCGGGTTCGTGGGCGCTGGAAGCGTTGGCCCTGTACCCGCCCGAACTGGCCCTGCCAGGCCTGGCCGAGGCCCTGAGGAACCCCGACGAAGCGGTGGTGGGCCGAGCCCTGGCCCTCCTGGATGCAGCCTTGGAGAGCCCCGGTCCCGAATTGCGCCGGGCCGCGGCAGCTCCGGCTGGAACGCTGGTGCGCACCCGGCTGGCGGCCCTGGCCGGCCGAACGTGGTCGACTCCCGAGGTGGGGCGTGTGGTCCTGGGCGAGGCCCGCAGGCTCAAGGCCCGGCTGGCGTCCCTGGCCAACCGACCCGGTTCAGCGCACTCGCCGTAGGGCCACCAGGGTCAGGTCATCGTCCGGAGGTCGCCCTTCGCTGAAGGCTTCCATCTGTTCCAGGATGCCGGCCACCATGCCCTCGACGGAGGATCCCGCCATCCGGACGCAGGCCTGGAGCACCTGCTCCTCGCCGAAGAGCTGGTTTCGGGGATTGCGGGCCTCCGAGAGGCCGTCGCTGAACAGGACCAGGGCGTCTCCGAGGCCCAGCGAGACCTCCTCGTCGTCATAGGCCGCTTCCGCTTCCACTCCCAGGACCATTCCGGCTGGGGGAGCTAAAGCCTGGCCCGGGCCTTCGGCCGGGACCAGCACGGGGGGCGGGTGACCGGCATTGGCCCATGTCAGCTTCCCTTGCTCCAGGTCGAGGAAGAGCAGTTGCAGGGTGACGAAGAGCTCGGCCCGGTTCTCGTCGCAGAGCACCTGGTTGACCCGCGCCAGCGAGGCGGCGGGGCTGGAATGTTCGCGAGCGGCGGCTCGCACCAGGGTGCGGGCGACCACCATCAGCAGGGCCGCAGGAAGGCCCTTGCCTGAGACATCCCCGATCACCAGGGCCAGGCGGTTCCCGGAAAGTTCGAAGAGATCGTAGAGGTCCCCCGACATCTGGCGGGCCGGGCGGAAGGCGGCGGCCAGGGCGATCCGCCCATCCAGGAGCTCCGTGCCCGTCTCGGCGGGTAGCCTCGGCAGGAAGGCACGCTGGATCCTGCTGCCGATGGCCAGCTCGCCCTCCATCCTCTCCTTGGCCGTGATGGTGGCCTGGAGCGCCTCCAGGTGTGCCTTCAGGTCGCGCTGCATCCGGGTGAAGGCCGAGGCCAGGGTCTGGACCTCGTCCTTCCGGCGGACCTCGGGGACCGGCGTGTCCAGGTCTCCGCGGGCCACCCGGCGGGCCGCCTCGGCCAGTTCCAACAGGGGCCTGGTGATGCCCCCGGTGATGACCCAGACCAGGGCCAGCAGGCCCAGCGAACCGACCACGCCGGCCAGGAGGATCTCTTCGCGGACCACGTCCAGCCGATGCATGATATGGGCCTCGCTCTCCATCAGGCCCACCGTCTGGCCTTCAGGACCGATCGGGTGCAGGGCGAACCAGACCGGCTCTTCGCCCGGAAGGACGGCGACTCCGTCCATTCCGGGGAAGACCAGGCCTTGATTCAGGGCCGAGCGCAAGGCGGGCAGGAGGTGGGGACCCGGGGGATCCAGGATCTCACCCGACCCTGAGAGGAGGAAGGCCTCGGCTCCATGCATCCCCGGGGCATCCCGGCTGAAGGACTGGGGCCCGAGTTGAGCCAGCCGCAGCATCTCGGCCTGGGCGCTCTCGATGGCCACGGTGCGGACCGCGAAGAGACTGACCAGCAGGACCTGGAGCTGGATCAAGAGCGAGAGACCGCCGACCCAGAGGGCCAGTCGGACGCGCAGGCTCATCTCAGAGTTCGATCGTCCGGGAGGCCTGGAATCGCTCGGTCGGGGTGCGCACCTCGTCGGTGCGGAAGAGCACCTCTGCCCGATAGCGCCCTCGGACCCCCGGCTCCGCGGGCCACTGCCGGCAGTCCCGCAATTCGGGGAGCTCCTTCTCGGTGCCGTCCGGGGCCACCTGGAACCAGCGGATCTCCAGACCCTCCAAGGCGGGGGTTTCCAGGCGGACCTGGCGGGTGGCTCCCTCGTTGAGGAGGCCCAGCGAGTCGATCAGGCTGACCCGTTCCAGGAAGCGGTGCCACATGTTCTCCTGGTCCACCGGGCAGAACTCCTTGGAGCGCATGTCCCGCATCAGGCAGGATTCGTGGGTGGGGCGGAAGCCGACCTGGCGCCCCCCGGCAGCGAAGGAAGGGAAGGCCCCCACCACCCCTGGCGCAAACTCGTAGTCCGGCTCGAAGGCGTTCACCCGCACCGAGGCCAGCACGTTGTCGCCGTCGGCCTTCTTCTCGCGGATCTCCAGGGTGTGAAGTCCGGGGGGCAGGACGGGGTCGGGGACCAGGCGGAAGAAGCTGCGATCCTCGGTGTGGACCCCCTGGAGTTTCTGCTCCTGGCCGTCCAGCAGGATGGCCACGTCCTGAGGGGTGGCCCAGCCGACCGAACTGACGTCCACCACGACGCGGGTCGGGTCCTTCCCGGGAACCTCGAAGGGGAAGGAGAGGGGGCCTGCCTTGAGGTTCTTCCAGGGGTAGGCCCCCACCAGCGAGCGGCCCTTGCCGACCGGCATGGGGTCCTCTTCGACCCACCTCTTCCAGGGCACCTTGGCAGTCGGGGAGTGGTTGGCGCCCCGATACACCTGCCCTCCGTCGTACTCCTCGCCGACGTCGCCGAAGTTGTGCCCCAACTCGTGGCGCAGGACCATCGAGCCCGAGTTCTCGGAACGCGTGGTGATGGCGTAGCGCCCGCCCAGTCCGCCGTAGAAGTCGTCGTTGGCCATCAGGATGGGGTAATCCGTGTCGCTGGCCAGGTCCAGGGCCTTCTCGATGGCCCGGGTATTCCCCGGCATCACCCCTCGTTTCGAGCCTTGGGGCGAGCGGTACAGCCCCAGGGCCGTGTCCAGCCTCTCGACATCCGTCAGCCCCGCATCCTTCGAAGGCACGAAGACGGCGTGCACGTTGAAGAGCGGCAGATATGAGGCGAAGGTCTTCTCGCCGAAGAGGTCGTCGGTGATCCTCCGGGCGTCCTGGAAGAACTGGTCCTTGTCCTGGGCCCGGTAGCCGTCGCCCACGATCGTCAGGTCGATCCGGTTCTCTTCGGGCCCCTGCTGGACCAGCGTCCGGACCTCGCTTCCAGGCCAGGCCTCCGCCTGGGCTCCGGCTCGGGCCTCCAGGTGGGCTCGACCGGCCTGAGGCAGGGCATCGTGCGGATAGAGGACCTCCTGATAGAGTTCGGGCCCCGGGGGAAGGTCCTCGGAGATCCACGCGGGCGTCGAGCGCAGGACCAGGGGTTCACCTCGGACCAGGCGGTCGTGGGGCTCCACGTCGAGGATTTCGATCCCCTGGTCGTCTTGGACCTGGCGGACCATCCAGGAGGGAGGCGGGGTCGAAGCGGGACGGATTTCCACGGATCCAGGCTAGCATCGCGGGCCCGAAGGTCGTGTGACGGGCTTGTGAACTTTGGCCCCGGGAAGGCGCGGAGGAACGCCAGGATTCCCGAAGAAACCCCCGCCCGGTTTCCAGTCCCTTCCCGAAAGAGCATCCCATGTCCGGCTTGTGCGATCCCAACGGCCCGGTCAAGCGGGCCTTCGACCTGCTGTGGGCGACGGCCAGCCTGCTGGTCCTGTGGCCTGTCCTGGCCCTGTGCGCCCTGGCGGTCTATCTCGACGATGGCTGGCCGGTCCTGTACGTCCAGCCTCGGGTCGGTCGGGGGGGGCGTCTCTTCCCCTTCTTGAAGTTCCGGACCATGGTGCGCAACGCCGAGAGGATCGGGGCGGGCTACGAAATCGAGGAGAGGGATCCCCGGATCACCCGGACCGGGCACTTCCTGAGGCGCTGGTCTCTCGACGAGTTGCCTCAGCTCTTCAACATCCTGCGGGGCGAGATGAGCGTGGTCGGCCCCCGTCCCACCCTGGCCTATCAGGTGGAGACCTACACTCCGCACCAGCGCAGGCGTCTGGAGGTGCGGCCCGGCCTGACCGGTCTGGCCCAGGTCTCGGGGCGGAACCGGCTGACCTGGCCCGAACGCATCGAGCTCGACATCCACTATATCGACCGCTACACCCCCTGGCTGGATCTGGTCCTGATCGCGCGGACCTTCGGCATCCTGGGAGATGCTGCTTCCGTGTATGGTGAGGGCTGGGCCCGGCGGGAAGGGGATCCCGGCTATAAGCCACCCGAGGAGCCATCATGACCGATCTTCCCGCCATCCTGGGCGGCACTCCGGCCTTCCCTGAGGGGGTTCCCTTCACCCGGCCCACCCTTCCCCCGTGGGAGGACCTGGCCCCCCGGCTCGAGGCCATGTACCGCAGTGGAAACCTCACCAAGGGTCCGCACCAGCGCCGCTTCGAAGCCCGCATGGAAGAGTACCTCCAGGTGCCTCATGTGGTGGCCGTCTCCAGTTGCACCTCGGGCCTGATGCTGGCGATCCAGTCCCTGGGATTGGAAGGGGAGGTGATCGTCCCCTCCTACAGCTTCATGGCCACCTTCCACGCCCTGCGCTGGTGCCGCCTGACCCCCGTCTTCGTGGACTGCGAGCCCGAGACCCTGACGGTGGACGTCGAGGCCGTGCGGGCCGCGGTGACGCCGCGCACCGTGGGCGTCATGGCCGTCAGCCTCTTCGGGAATCCGCCGGACTGGCCGGCCCTGGAAGCCTTGTGTGAGGAGAAGGGGTTGGCCTTGTTTTCGGATTCCGCCCACGGCCTGGGCACCCTCTTCCAGGGCAGGCCTCTCGGCGGCTGGGGGCGCTTCGAAGTCTTCTCGCTGTCTCCCACCAAGCTCTTGCCGGCTGCCGAGGGAGGCCTGGTGGCCACCCGGGACGAGCGGATCGCCTCCTGGGTCCGTTCCGGGCGGGATTACGGCAATCCGGGAAGCTACGATTGCGATTTCGCCGGGCTCAACGCGCGGATGTCCGAGTTCCACGCACTGCTGGGCCTGGCCGGGGTGGACGCCCTGGACTCCTATGCTGCTCATCGCAACCGGGTGGCCGAGATCTACCATTCCGAACTGGCAGAGTTGCCCGGGGTCCGGTTCCAGCGCGTCCGCGAGGGGGCCCGCTCCTCCTACAAGGACTTCCCCATCCTGATCGACCCGGAGCTCTTCGGAATGGACCGCGATCATCTGGGGCGGGCCCTGCAATCGGAGGGGATTCCCACCCGCGCCTACTTCTTCCCTCCGGGTCACGAACAGACCGCCTACGCCGATCTCCCCAGGGTCCACCTGCCGCACACCGAGAAGGCGAGCCGCCAGGTCCTGTGCCTGCCCATCGCTTCGCACATGGACCTTGAGGAGGTGCGCCGGGTGGCCTGGGCCCTGCGGCGGATCCACTCCCAGGCCTCGGCCCTGAAGGTGTCTGGTTGAGACTGCGCTTCAAGCTGGCCCTGGCCATCGTCGATTTCCTGCTGCTCATGGCCGGCCTGCTGCTGGCCCTGGGGTTGAGGCTGGATTTCGACCAGTCTGCGATGGGTCGCTTCTTGACTCCCAACCACCTGTGGTTCTACGGTCTGGCCTCGGCCCTGACGGTGGTGGCCTTCTTCCTGTTCGGCCTGTATGAGAAGGTCTGGCGTTATGCAGGCATCTACGAGTTGCTGGCCATGGTCTACGCCGTGGCCGCCGTGGTGGTGCCCGTCGAGGTCCTGATCCTGCTGGGCGGCGGCGCGGTCTTCCCGCGTACCGGACCGATCATCGCCGCCTTCCTGTGGCTCTCGCTGTGCGGAGGGCTGCGCTTCGCCCTGCGCATCTCCAGCCATCGGCGGGTTCAGCGCGGCGAGGCCTATCGGCGGGTGCTGGTGGTGGGCGCCAACGACGCCGGCGAGGCGGTGGTCCGCGACCTGATCCGGCAGAAGACGGGTCTGGACCCCGTCGGCTTCCTGGACTGCGATCCCGATCGCAGGCGAATCCGGATCCACGGGGTGCCCGTGCTGGGGTCCCCCGACCAGGTGGCCGAAATCGCTCGCGACTACCAGGTCTCGGAGGTCATCCTGGCCCAGGCCGACCCGGCGGTGGTGCGGACCGTGGTTGGAGCCTGCGCCTCGACGGAGCTTCAACTTCGGTTGGTCCCCAGCCTGAGCGACGTGGCCGGGGGGCATGTCACGGTCAACAGCATCCGGGAAGTGCAGATCGAGGATCTGCTCGAGCGCGACCCGGTCCGGGTGGACCTCGTCCAGGTCGGGGAATACCTTCGGGGTCGAAGGATCCTGGTGACCGGGGCGGGAGGTTCGATCGGCTCGGAAATCTGCAGGCAGGTGGTTCGCCTGGGGGCCGAGTCGGTGATCCTGATGGGGCGCGGCGAGAACAGCATCTATGAGGTTGCCCTGGAACTGCGCGGCCAGCCGGTGACCCCCTTCATCGCCGACACCCGGGATCCGGGGCGCCTGGAGGAACTCTTCCGGCGCCACCGACCCCAGGTGGTCTTCCACGCCGCGGCGCACAAGCACGTCCCCCTGATGGAGACCAATCCCTCCGAAGCCGTCTCCAACAACGTCTTCGGCACGGCCTTGTTGATGGATCTGGCCGAGCGCCACCAGGTCGAGAAGTTCATCTCGATCTCCACCGACAAGGCGGTCAATCCCTCCAGCGTGATGGGGGCCACCAAGAGGCTGGCCGAGCTCCTGCTGGCCCGCCGGGCCGCCCCCGGCTTCGCCGCCGTGCGCTTCGGGAACGTGCTGGGCTCGAGGGGATCGGTGATTCCCACCTTCCGCCGCCAGATCGCGGCGGGCGGACCGGTCACGGTCACCGACGCGGACATGACGCGCTACTTCATGACCATCCCCGAGGCGGTCAGCCTGGTGATCCAGGCCGGAGCCCTGGCCCGGGGCGGGGAGATCTACATCCTGGACATGGGCCGTCCGGTCAAGATCATGGACCTGGCCCGGAACATGATCCGTCTTTCCGGTTACGAGCCCGATCTGGACATCCCGATCCAGGTCACCGGGGTTCGTCCCGGCGAGAAGCTGTATGAGGAGCTGGTCAACACCGGGGAGGAGACCGAGCCCACCCGGGCGGCCAAGATCACCCGCGTCACCTCGCCGGCGCCACCGCCCGAGTGGCCCGGCCCCGAACTCGAGGAGCTGCGCCGGGCGGCCGGCGCCTCGGAGGACGAGCGTTGCCTGGACCTGCTGGCGCGACTGGTCCCCCGCTACGAGCGCCCCGCCCGCTGAACCGCGTCCACGGCAGGCTCCTCAGGCAGGGTCGGCGAAAAGACCCCGGATCGGGTCCGTCTTCGGGCCACACAGGAGGTTGCGCCGGTTCCATGAAGCACCATCGCCGCTTGATCATGCGTTTGGGGGCCGCCCTGGCAGGTCTGGCCCTGCTGGCCGGCCTGGGAGGCCTCACGAGCGAGCCCACGGCTCCCCAGGAACTGCTCAAGCAGATCCACGACGGGCCGATCACCTGCACGGATCCCGACGGCCCCGGACCCCTTCCTGAGGGGCCGCCCCGCCTGGAAGGCGTGGTGGTGGTCGATCTGGTGGATGGGTTGACGCCCTCCCAGGTGTCCTCCGTCGGAGAACGCCATGGCCTGGAACTGCGCTACAACTCGCCTCATTCGCTGGCCAGCGCCCTGACCGTGGCCCTGGTTCCGGAAGAGCGGATGGCCTCGGTCCTGGAAAGCCTCAACGCCGACCCCGAGGTGCAGGGCGCCGAGCCCGACTATCTCTTCCAGGGAACGCAGATGCCTCCGGTCGCGCTCGAGACCTCTGGCTTCCCCAATGACCCGCTCTACAAGCATCAGTGGCACATGGAGCAGATCCGGGTGCGCCAGGCCTGGCCCTGGAGCACGGGGCGACACGCGGTGGTGGCGGTGATCGATACCGGGGTGGCCTGGACCGACCACGAGCGCTTCCACCGGGTTGAAGACCTGGAGGGAACGCGCTTCGTCCCGGGTTATGACTTCGTCAACCGCAACCGATACGCCCTGGACGATCACGCTCACGGCACCCATGTGGCCGGGACGGTGGCCCAGACCACCCACAACGGCAAGGGGGTGGCAGGGGTGGCCTTCGACGCGGCGATCATGCCGATCAAGGTGCTCTCGGCCCGAGGCTTCGGTTCCCTGGCGGACATCGCGGACGGCATCCGCTTTGCGGCTGACCACGGGGCCGACGTGATCAACATGAGCCTGGGCGGTCCGGTGCCCTCCAGCGTCCTGGGCGACGCGGTCCGCTACGCCCACCGCCGGGGGACCCTGGTGGTGGCCGCAGCGGGCAACGAGAACCGTCCCCGGCCCTCGTATCCGGCGGCCTTCCCCGAGAGCCTGAGCGTCTCGGCCCTGGACCTCCAGGAGGAGTTGACCTTCTACACCAACCATGGCCCGGACATCGACCTGGCCGCCCCCGGAGGAGACACCCGGGCCGACCGCAACGGGGATGGCCTCCCCGACGGCGTCCTGCAGAACACCATCCTGATCGGGAACCCCGAGAAGGAGGACTATCTCTGCTTCCAGGGGACCTCGATGGCGGCTCCCCATGTGGCCGGGGCAGGCGCCCTGCTGGCCTCCCAGGGGGTGACCAACCCCAGCGCGGCCCGTTCCCTGCTTCAGGCCACGGCCCGTTCCAAGGGGGCCGAGGGGAAGGCCAGGGGCTACGGAGCCGGCGTGCTGGACGTCGAGAGGGCCACCTGGCGGGCCGGCTTCGTCTACGGAGCCGGCCGGCTGATCCTGGGGGCGCTGGCCAGCCTTCTGGCCCTGGTCGCCCTGGCCCGCCGGGGCCGTTGGCTCCAGGCCCAGTTCATGTGGCCGGGAGTCCTGCTGGGATCCTCAGGCGCCTTCTTCCTGCCGCTCATGTGGCCCCGGGACGTGGCCTTCAGCCCCTTCCTGACCACCGGGATCCCCGCCTGGGACATCCCGCTCCTGGGGGCGGCGGCGCACGCCAACCCGCTCTTCTACAGTTGCCTGATCCCCATGGCACTCTCGATGCTGGTGATCGAACGCCCCTTCCTGCGGGCCCTGGCGGCCGGGTTGGCGGCGGGTTTTGCCGGGCATCTGCTCTTCGAGGCGCTGACGGGCTCGGCCCTGGTCCAGTACCTCCCGGCCTTCCTGAGCCGCTTCTGGTTGCTGGGACACGGCCTGCTCTGCCTGTTCCTCTCGCAGGTCCTGGGCGAGGAGGCGCAGTGAGGCGGCCTGCGGCGGATCTTACCGGAGCCCCCGGATCTTCGTGAGAGGTCTGCTCGAGCTCTTCCGGGCCATGCGGCCGCGTCAGTGGACCAAGAACCTCTTCGTCTTCGCCGGGCTGGTCTTCTCCCAGCACCTGGTCGACTTCGTCCAGGCTCTGGAGGTCGTGGGGGCCTTCGTGGTCTTCTGCCTGGCCAGCGGGAGCGTGTACCTCCTCAACGATCTGGTGGATCTGGAGCGCGACCGGCTGCACCCCCTCAAGAGCCAGAGACCCCTGGCCTCGGGCCGCCTCTCGGTGGGCGCGGCCCGCTGGGCGCTGGCAGGCCTCCTGGCCCTGACCGTGGGGCTGGGCCTCTGCCTGGGGCTGCCGTTCCTGGGGATGGTCCTGATCTACCTGGGGGTTCAGCTCCTCTACAGCCTGCTTCTCAAGCGGATCGTCATCCTGGACGTCTTCTGCATCGCCGCGGGCTTCGTGCTGCGGGTCCTGGCCGGGGCGCTGGTCATCCAGGTGGACGTGTCGCGCTGGCTTGTGGTCTGCACCCTCATGGTCTCGCTCTTCCTGGGCCTGGCCAAACGACGCCATGAGCTGACCCTGGCAGGGGAGGATGCCGTCTCCCATCGCGAGGTCCTGGCCGAGTACAGCCCTTATCTCCTGGACCAGTTGATCGCCGTGGTGACGGCGGCCACGGTCCTGTCCTATACCCTGTATACCGTGGACCCCGAAACGGTCGCCAAGTTCGGGACCGGGAACCTGGTCTTCACGGTTCCTTTTGTCCTCTACGGAGTCTTCCGCTACCTGTACTTGATCCACATGAAGGGCGGTGGACCCAGCGGGGCCGGCGGATCTCCCGAGAGCACCCTGCTGGGCGACCGCCCCTTGCTGGGCAATATCGCCCTGTGGGGCCTGGTGGTGCTCTTCGTCCTGTATTCGTGAATCTGGAGTGAGCAAGATGACCAAGACCAAGGCCGGCCTGCCGGTCGAGACCAGGAAACTGGAGGGATGGGGGCGCTACCCGACAGCCTCGGGGCTGGTCATGCGCCCCGAGAAGCTCTCCGCGGTGCGCGAGGCCGTCACCTCCGAGAGGTGGACCTCGGTCCTGGCCCGGGGGCTGGGCCGCAGCTACGGGGACCCGGCCTTCAACCCCGAGGGTTGCACCCTCTTCACCGAGCGCCTGGACCGCCTGATCTCCTTCGATCCGCAGAGCGGATGGCTCCGAGCCGAGGGAGGACTCTCCTTCCGGTCCATCCTGGACCTCTTCCTGCCCCGGGGCTGGTTCCTGCCGGTCACCCCCGGGACCCGGCACGTCACCCTGGCCGGCGCCCTGGCTTGCGATGTGCACGGCAAGAACCACCATCGCGACGGGAGCCTGGGGCGACACGCCGGCCGCCTCCGGATGCTGCTGGCTTCGGGCGAAGAGGTGGAGTGCTCGGCGAAGGAACGGCCAGAACTCTTCCACGCCACCATCGGGGGGATGGGCCTGACAGGCCTGATCCTGGAGGCGGAGCTGCGCCTGGTCCCCATCCAGACCGCCATGATCCGCCAGCAGGTCATGCCGGCCGGCGACCTGGACTCGCTGATGGCCCTGCTCGAAGAGCACGATACGCGGGTGCCCTACTCGGTGGCCTGGTTGGATACGGTGGCCCAGGGCCGCAGCCTGGGACGGGGCGTCCTGCTGCTGGGGCAGCACGCGCAGGTCTCGGACCTTCCGGTGGCCCATGCCCGGAATCCGTTGCGACGGGGCGCGGGTCTGCGAGCATGCGTTCCGGTCGAGGCGCCCGGGGGGCTCTTGAACCCCACCACCATCCGCGCCTTCAACTCGACGTATTTCAACCTGCAGAAGCGGAAGGCCGGCGAGTCCCTGATCGCCCTGGAACCCTACTTCTACCCGCTGGATCTCGTCGATGACTGGAATCGGATGTACGGGCGCTCGGGATTCGTGCAATACCAGTTCGTGGTGCCTGCCTCGACGGCCCGCTCCACCCTGGTCGGCGTCCTGGAAGCCTGTGCCCGGAAGGGACTGGCCTCCTTCCTCAGCGTCCTGAAACGCTTCGGCCCGGGGGCTGGGAACCTTTCCTTCCCGTTCGAAGGTTATACCTTGACCCTGGACTTCCCGGTGGTCCCGGGGCTCTTCGAATTCCTCGACGAGTTGGACCGGATGGTCCTGGAGGCCGGGGGGAGGTTGTACCTGGCCAAGGACGCCCGCATGAACCCGGCCACCTTCCGGGCCATGTATCCCGAGTTTCCGGCCTGGCTGGAGGTCAAGCGCCAGGTCGACCCGCATGACCGCTTCCGCTCGGCCCAGTCGATTCGCCTGGGCATGCACTCCCAGGAGGTCCTGTCCCGATGAGCACTCTTCAAGGCCTTCGCGGCCGCCGCATCTGCCTGGTCGGCTCCACCTCGGGAATCGCCCGGGCCCTGGCCCGGCAACTGGCCAGCCGCGGCGCGATCCTGCATCTGGGGGCCCGGGACCTGGAAGAGGCCGGGCGCGACGCGCGCGACCTGGAGTTGCGGGGCGGGCTGCCGGTCGGCTTCAGTCGGTTCGAGGCCTTGGATCTGGCCTCGCATCCGGTTTTCCTGGAAGAAGCCCGCCGGCAACTGGGCGGGCTGGACTGCGTGGTGGTGGCCTTCGGGATCCTGGGGGACCAGGAGCGGGCACGCCGGGATTTCGCCTATGCCCGGCACGTCATGGAGATGAACTACCTGGCCCCGGCCTCGATCCTCTCGCATGCCGGCGCCATGCTCGAGGACCAGGGGACGGGGGGGATGCTGGTCGCCCTGGGGTCGGTGGCCGGCGATCGGGGGCGTCCGAGCAACTACACCTACGGCTCGGCCAAGGCCGGCCTCCACGCCTACCTGCAGGGTCTGAGGGGCCGTCTGGCACCGGCAGGGATCCGCGTCCTGACCGTCAAGCCGGGTCCTGTGGATACGCCCATGACCTTCGGGATGGGCTTCCCGGGAGGGCGGTTGACGGCACGCCCCGAGGCCGTGGCCCGGGACATCGTCCGGGCCATGGATAGGGGGAATGAGGTCCTCTACACCCCATGCCACTGGAGCCTGATCATGGGCGTGTTGAAGGCCATCCCCGAGTCGATCTTCAAGAGGATGAAGATCTAGTCTTCAGGGAGTCGCTCCGGTCGGGGGCATGAAGGAGGGGGCTCCCGGGCCGATCGGGATTCCCAGGCCGACCCAGGCCAGCAGGAAGAGGCTCCAGGCGACCAGGAAGACCACGGTATAAGGCAGCATGGTGGCCACGATGGTGCCGATGCCCGCCTTGGGGTCGTACTTCTCCATGAACGCCACGATCAGCGCGAAGTAGGCCATCATCGGGGTGATGATGTTCGAGACGCTGTCTCCGACGCGGTAGGCGAGTTGCGTCAACTCGGGCGAGATCCCCAGCAGCATCAGCATCGGGATGAAGACCGGCGCCATGATCGCCCACTTTGCCGAGGCGCTGCCGATGAAGAGGTTGATGAAGGCTGAAGCCAGCACGACCCCGATCAGGAGCGGCATGCTGGTCAGTTGAAGGGCGGCCAGGGTCGAAGCCCCCTTGATGGCGACGATCAGCCCCAGGTTGGTCCAGTTGAACCAGGCGACGAACTGGGCCGCGAAGAAGACCAGGACGATATAGGTCCCCAGGGTGGACATGGACTTGCCCATGCCGTGGATGATGTCCGACGGGCTCTTGATGGTCCGCGCGCCGATGCCGTAGGCGATGCCCAGCACGGAGGCGATCGCGAAGATCAGCGTCACGATTCCGGACATGAACGGGGAGTGGAGGAGATCCCCGGTCTTGGCGTCGCGCATGAAGCCGCTGCCGGGGATCATCCCCTCGGGAAGCGTGCCCCACAGCATCAGGGCGACCAGCACGAAGAGGGCGCCCAGGGTGTAGAAGAGGCCCCTCCGCTCGTCCGCCGTGATCCGGCCGATCTGCTCGGCAGGGTGCTCTCCGGTGTACTCGCCCAGACGGGGGATCACGATCTTTTCGGTGACCAGGGTCCCCAGGATCGCCACCAGGAAGGCCGAGGCGAACATGAAGTAGTAGTTGCAGGCCGGGTTGACGGTGTAGCCGGCCTGGAGGATCTGCGCGGCCTCCTGCGAGAGCCCCGCCAGCAGGGGATCGATCGTGCCCAGCAGGAGATTGGCGCTGTAGCCGCCGGAAACCCCGGCAAAGGCGGCCGCGATGCCAGCCAGGGGATGACGTCCCACGGCCAGGAAGAGCATGCCGGCCAGGGGGACCAGGACGACGTAGCCCACTTCGCTGGCGGTATTCGAGAGGACCCCGGTGAAGACGACTGCGAAGGTCAGCCACTTGCGGGGCGCCGAGAGCACCATCTGGCGCAGCGCGGTGGTGAGCAGTCCGGTGGATTCCGCCACGCCGATGCCCAGCAGGGCGACCAGGACGGTCCCCAACGGGGCGAAGCCGGTGAAGTTGGTCACCGTCCGGGTCAGCATCAACTCCAGGCCGTGCCGGCTGAGGAGGCTGATCGGGCGCACCGTCTCGCCGGTTCCGGGATGCACCACCGACAGATCGAAGAGACCGACGACCCAGGACATGACCACGACCAGGACGGCCAGAACCAGGAAGAGGATGGCCGGATGGGGGAGGGTGTTGCCGACCTTCTCGATCAGGGCCAGGGATTTCTGGACCAGTCCGAGGGGCTCGGCCTCCCGGTTCCTCGGGGCACTTCCGGTGGGGTCCAACGCGTTCTTGGGATCGCTCACGAAACCTCCAATTCATCCTGGGCACGGCGGCCTGCGTGGCCTGCCCGGGACACGGAGGGCCCGTCCAGCCATTGGCCGGGCGGGCCCTCCTGTTTTCAAGACCCTGGACCTGGCTTCAGCGAGCCCAGTACACCAGGCCGGTCTCGGAGATCTCCGGCAGGGCGGGGTGCACGGGTGTGGCCCGGACCCCGAAGCCGAAGTTCCCGGTCTGTTCGGGCTTCAACGCCCCTCGGAAGTGGTGCGCCCCGTTCTCCGAACCGGCCAGGGCCAGCGTCACCCGTTGGGGGGTCTCCACCTCGCCGTTGCGGAGCCTTCCGGCGAAGACCTCGACGCGGACCTGCTCGGGCTTGAGGGTTCCCAGGTGGGCACGCACCTCGAACTCGAGCTCCTGGCCCCGGTCCACCTCCAGGACCTGGGGGATCTCGGCCTCGAGCCGCACCTTGCGCCAGGCCGAGTCCATCTCCTGGCGCCAGGTGGCCAGCTCGCGGGCGGCCGCGAAGCTCTTGGAGGCCATGGTCTGGCCGCGCTCGCAGGCGGGGATGTACAGGTCCCGGGCGTAGTCCAGCAGCATCCGGTGGGTGCAGTAGACCGGCGTCAGGGTGCGGATCGAGTTCTTCATCCGCTCGACCCAGGCATGCGGGATCCCCGCTTCATCCCGATCGTAGTACATCGGGATGATCTCCTCCTCCAGGGTGGCATACAGCGAGTTGACGTCCACCTGGTCCTGTTCCTCCTGGCTGGCGAACTCCCGCTCTTCGCCGATGGCCCATCCGTTGGTCCCGTCGAAGCCCTCGGCCCACCAGCCGTCCAGGACGCTGAAGTTCAGGACTCCGTTCATGGCCGCCTTCTCGCCGGAGGTGCCGGAGGCTTCCAGGGGCCGGCGGGGGTTGTTCAGCCAGACATCGACCCCATGCACCAGATGGCGCGCCAGGTCCATGTCGTAGTCCTCCAGCAGGAGGATATGCCCCTGCAGTTCGGGCATGCGACTGAAGTCGTGGATCTTCTTGATGAACTCCTGCCCGGGCCGGTCGGCCGGGTGGGCCTTGCCCGAGAACAGGATGCAGACCTCGCGGCCGGGGGTCAGCAGGATCCTCTTGAGCCGCTCCATGTCCGAGAAGAGCAGCACGGCCCGCTTGTAGGTGGCAAAGCGCCGGGCAAATCCCAGGGTCAGCACATCCCTGGAGAGAAGTCCGTCCACCTCACGGTGGCGGGACGCGGATTCGCCCAGGCGGCGCAGCCGGTTGTGCATGGACTTGCGGGCCCTTTGGACCATCTGCTCCTTGAGGCGCTGATGGGTGGCCCAGACCTCGGAGTCCGGCAGCTCGGCAGCCTCCCAGCGGGACTTGTCGTCGGGATGGACCCGCCAGCTCTCGCCCAGGTGGCGATCGAAGAGCTCCGCCATCTCGGGGGCCACCCACGTGCCCGTATGGACGCCGTTGGTGATCGAGCGGATGGGGACCTCGACCTGGGGCAATCCCGGCCAGACATGCCTCCACAGCCCTCGGGAGACTTCGCCGTGCAGCCTGCTCACGCCGTTCTGGTGGCGCGAGAGTTTCAGGGCCAGCACCGTCAGGCTGAAGGGGCTGTCGGGCTGGTCGGGGCTCTGCCCCAGCCGCATGAAGTCCTGGCGGCTCATCCCCAGGCGGCTGCGCAGGTTCCAGAAGTGGGGCTCCATGAGCTCGGGCCCGAAGGAATCGTGTCCGGCCGGGACCGGGGTGTGGGTGGTGAAGCAGATGCTGGGCGCCAGGGCCTCGATGGCCTCGCGCCAGTTCAGGCCCTCTTCCACCAGCTCGCGCATCAGTTCCAGGGTCAGGAAGGCCGAGTGGCCCTCGTTCATGTGCCAGACCTGGGGCTTGATGCCCAGCCGGCGCAGGGCCCGCACGCCGCCCAGACCCAGGATCTTCTCCTGGGCGATGCGCATCGAGCTGTCCCCGCCGTAGAGCTTGGCCGAGAGGCTGCGATCCTCCAGGGCGTTCTGCTCGACGTCGGTGTCCAGGACGTACAGGTGGACCCGACCCACGCGGATCAGCCAGACCCTGGCGTGGACGGTGCGATCCGGCATCTCGACCTCGACGACGACCTCCTGGCCTTGGGGGTCCAGGGCCTTCTCGGCCGGGACGTTGGCGAAGTTGAGGCGGCGGTAGCCGGCTTCCTGCCAGCCCTCGGCGTTGATCTGCTGGATGAAGTAGCCGTGGTTGTACAGCAGGCCGACGCCGACCATGGGGATTCCCAGGTCCGAGGCCGTCTTGAGATGGTCTCCCGAGAGGATGCCGAGGCCCCCCGAGTAGATGGGCAGGCTCTCGTGAAGTCCGAACTCGGCCGAGAAGTAGGCCACCACGTGGTCGGAATGGCTCGGCCAGGTCTGGGTGAAGCGGGTGGATTTCGCGCCGACGTACTCGCGGAACTCGGCAAGGACCCGATCATACTGGTCCAGCCAGTCGGGGTTCGAAGCGGCCTTCTCCATGTGTTGCTGGTCCAGGCGGGCCAGGACCTCGACCGGGTTGTGGCCGACCTCCTCCCAGAGTTCGGGATTCAGGGAAGAAAAGAGCGCCAGGGCCTTCGGGTTCCAACTCCACCAGAGGTTCCGGGAGAGTTCCTGAAGACCGGAAATCCGGTCGGGAAGGACGGGGCGGACGACGACGGTGCCCAGCAGGTGCAAGTGAGTAGACCTCCTCAGAAGAATGTGCGTCGCCCGGAGCGGTGCCCCGGACGAGAAGGTTTCGGGTCGGTTCTAGAAGCCGGGGAGCCGCAGGAACTGGAGAAACTGCAGTTCCTCGGCGGGGGCGGGGCCTCGGATCCCCCGGACCAGGAGCCATGCCCAGAGCGCCAGGAGGGCCAGTCCGGCCAGGATTCCCAGGAAGGTCCGGCCGCGGCTTCCTCTGGGCTCCTGCTGCTCCTGATTCTTTTCCTGGGCCTGACGGCGCTTGCGTTCGGAACGCTCGCGATAGCCTTCGACTCGGGCCCGGATCTGTCGGACCGCGCCGGAGAGCAGGGGGATCTCGGCCCTCAGCGAGCCTTTGGCCTGGGGTCTTTGCCTGGGATCCTCGGGGACCGGCTCGTCCAGCTTCCATCCGCAGGCTTCGCAGAAAATGGCGTCCTGCAGGATCTGGGCTTGACAGTTCGGGCAGGTGGACATGGGAGACTCCTCTTCGGCCGGACCGGAGATTCAAGCTTGCGGGTTGCCCGTCGGGTGGCCCTGAGTCGCCTCAGGGCACCTGGAACGGGCATCCGGAACCGCCATTCTCCTTCGAGGGCCGAGCCCCTGCCCGTTCCCCTCAAGGGGGTGGAGCCTGGGTTGCCCTCTCCTGGGCCTGGAGGATCCGGTCGGCACCTTCACGGATCCTCTCCATCCCGGCTTGAAGGTCCTCGCGCTCGTCGCTGGTGAAGAACCTCTCCAGTCTCTCGACGCCCTGGACCACGGCCCGGGTTCCCCGATCCATCAGGTCGCGGGTGGACTGGGCGAACTCTCGGGCAGCCTGGCTGGGGAAGCCCTCGGGAAGCTTGAGCGACTCGAATTGCTTGCGGCCCGCGCGGGCCTTCTGGGCGAACCACTCCACCTGCCGGCGCAGCTCGTCGCGGCCCTCCTGGCCGTCCAGGAAACCCTCGACGGCGGATTCCAGGCGGATCAGGTTGGCGAAGGCGGCTCGTTCGGGCGTGGCCTCGCGCACTTCCATGGTCTGGGTCGGGATCCCCGCGATGCCGGGCAGGGTGGCCCCGCACTCCGAGCAGGCCCGGGCCCCGGCCTGATTGGGCGCGGCACAGCGTGGGCAGGCGGCGCCCTGGGGCACCGCAGCCGCAAGCAGGGCCTGCTGGGCGGACACGAGCACCTCGCCAGCCTGCAGCAGGGCCTCACAGCCGATCCTGAGGTGCTCGCGGTTGCGGTCCCGAAGGTAGCGGGCCATCTCGTCGAGGGCCGCGCCCATCCGGTCCAGGGCCTTGGCCGCCGTGGGCAGCAGGCGCTCCACCTCCTCGTTCTCGGTGGGGGCGCTGGACCAGGCCGTGAAGTCCTTGCGGAACTCGGCGTAGTGGGCGCGCATCCACTCCAGCCTCTCGGTGAGGGTGTCCGGAGGGAATTCTCCCTTGGCCACCCCCAGGGCCACCCGGACCAGTTCCTGGATATAGGGCGACTGGGAGAAGACGGGGAAGGACTCCTCCTCGAGGCGCATCTCTTCAAAGACCTCAAAGAGGTCCTCGACGGCGGCCCGGCCTCGGGCGCAGCCTCGAGGGAGGCGTTCGGGGTTGTGGTCCTTGACCCATCCTTGCAGGTCCCTCAGGGCCTCCTTGAGCTCCATCAGGGCCTTCTCGACGCGCGGGGGGGCCGAGCGCGACAGCGGCGTCCGGGGACGGACCCGCATGGCCGCGGCGAAGCGTCCGGCCAGGACCTCGGCGAATTCCGCCATGAACTTCAGGCGCTCGGCCAGGTCGCGGGCGCGGAGATCGGAATGGACGGGGTCCTCGGCTGCCTCGCGGGCGGCGCGGATCACGTCATTGAAGTAGGGGGATCTGGAAAGCTCGAAGGGGTCCATGCCAGGGCGCTTCGAGGCCGGCCCGGCCGAATTCCTTCAGAACAAGGAAAGGCCGCCTCGAGGGCGACCTTGCACGAGCCTTCCAGGCCGAGGGGCCTGTCGGGTCAGAACATCCTGCAGGGGGGGCCGAAGGGGCCGAAGGGGTTGCTCTTGCCACCCAGGTGGGTGCCGATGCCCCAGCCGATGCCTCCGCCGAGCATGCTTCCGAGGGCTGCGCCGCCCATCATCCCCATCGGGCCCATCGTGGAGCCCAGGCCCACGCCCAGGAGCATGCCCAGGCTCGAGCCGATGGTGCCGCCGGCATAGCCGCCCATCATGGCGCCGGCCGGGTTGTAGGTCATCATGGGAGCGCCCATCATCCCCATCCCGACGCCGTACATTCCGCCCATGAAGGCCATGGGGGCCATGCCCCACATGGGGCTCATTCCGCAACCGAAGCCAATTCCGGGCATGAACATGCGCGTTCTTCGTCTCCCTTTCGGGTTTCTCAAAGCCATCCTAACAGGGAGGCATGGGATCGGCAATCGAACTTGTGTTCGCAAAAAAGGGGGCGTTGGTGTTCCTGAATTGCCTGATATCACGAATCTTGGGGGATTTGTCCGGGAGGCCGGGTTCAGGTAACGGGGCTGTGAACTTTCCGCCGACCTGGAGGAGGGGAGCGCTGAAGGGGGGGCTGCGACCCCGCCGAAGAGGGCGGCCAGGGGGCAGAACCGGCGGCTTTCGGGCCTCCTGGAGGTCAACTCTTGAGGATCCTGTCCTTCGTCTTCCTGCTCCTGGTGCTCCTGACGCCCTCCTGGGCGGCTCCTCTGCGGACGCTCCTCTTCGTGCAGTGGTCCGACCTGCACCATGGACATGAGCAGACCCGGCCCGCCGACTGGGAGAAGGCCCTGCGCGATGGCCTGGCGCTGCGACCGGAGGTGCTGGCCCTGACCGGAGACCTCGTCGACAACAAGTGCCCGCCCGAGGAGTTCTGGAAGCGCACCGAGGGATTCCTCGGCACCTGGGCTCCGCGTCTCCGCTCCGCCCGGGTTCCGCTGATCCTGACGCTGGGCAACAACGATCTGCCCTCGAACTACCAGACCGATCCCGTCGAACTGGCCCAGGTCCTGGCCTCCTGGCGCAGGCACCTGGGCCAGTCCTTCTACCTGGACGATCTCGGCAATGGAGTCCACCCGGGGACCGTGGCCGGGATGACCTGGATTTCGCTGAACTCCCTGGTCTTCTCGCCCCAGAACCAGTTCGAGGGGAGGGGATTGCAGGCCCACCGGACCATGAAGTGGCTCCAGCAGCAACTCGCCGCCCTTCCGGAGGACAGGCCGGTCGTTCTCGCCTCCCATATCCCGCCCACCTGGGATCAGTTCGGGCACTCTCCGGCCTGGGACCCGGTCGAGATCCAGCGTTTCGCCCAGGTTCTGGAGGGCCATCGCGCTCCGGTGCTGGTTCTCAGCGGTCATTTCCACCGCAACGAAGTGCACGCCCTCTCCCTTTCCGACGGGCGGGCCGTCCCCATCCTGGCTGCGGGGGCCATCTCGGGCAAGTACGGGTATCGGCCGAACTGGCGGAGCTGGTACTGGACCTTGGACTCGCGCTCCTGGCCGCAGCGGATCAACTGGCGCAACCGCTATCTGGCCGATTCCCGCTGGGACCAGGCCTGGCAGGTGGACCAGCCGGGTCTTTCCCGGACCTGGTCGCAGTACGTGATCCGGTTGGCCAGCAATCCCCGCTTCTACCTGGACTACATGCGCGACTTCTGGGCCAACCAGGATTCCTGGCGCGCCAACGCCCTCAAGCCCGGGGTCCGCGAGGGGATCCTCGACGAGTTCTTCGTGCGCCCCCGGTTGCCCGAGGAGGCCCAGGTCACCGCATCGCTCCTGGGAGCCTGATCCTCCCGGCGGAGCCCGCGCCTGCCTTCCGGAAGGGCTACTTCCCGTCGCGCCAGCGGCGCAGGCGGTCCAGGATGTCGACGATCCGACCCAGGAATTCCTCGGGAGGCGGGTACTGCTTGCTTCCCGCGGCTCGGCCGAAGAGCCCCTCGAAGAGCAGGGACTTCTGTTCGTAGCGTGAGGGCCAGCCGGTGGCCTGGTGAAGCTTGTCTCGTTGGGACGCGGTGATCTCGGGGTAGAAGGGCAGGACCACCCACATCTGGCCGTCCCGCACCCGGATGGCGGGGATCAGCAGATCCAGGGCCCGCAGCTTGACCTCCGCCAGCCCCAGGAGATTCTCGGCCTCGCCGGGCAGGGGGCCATAGCGGTCCCGCAACTCGGCCCGGACCTCGGCCAGCTCTTCGGCGCTGCGGACCAGGGCGATCTTCTTGTAGAGCGTGACCTTCTGCCGGGGATCCCCCACGAAGGCGTCGGGCAGACCGGCCGGCACGGGGATCTCCAGGACCGTCGAGAACTCCGCCTCCTGGGGCTTCTCGCCGCGCAGTTCCTGGACCGTCTCGTTGAGCATCTTGCAGTACAGGTCGAAGCCGACCGCCGCCACGTGACCGGACTGCTCGGCCCCCAGGATGTCCCCGGCCCCGCGGATCTCCAGGTCGCGCAGGGCCACCTGGAAGCCGGCTCCGAGCTGGGTGAAGTCGCGGATCGTCTCCAGTCGCCGCTCGGCTTCGTCGCTGAGCTTGCGGGTCGGGGAATACAGCAGGTAGCAGTAGCCCTGCTGGGCCGAGCGTCCCACCCGGCCGCGCAACTGGTAGAGCTGCGCCAGGCCGAAGTTCTGGGCGTTGTTGATCATGATGGTGTTGGCGTTGGGGATGTCCAGGCCGCTCTCG
>JALHDH010000145.1 GCA_022839105.1 bacterium | reverse complement strand
CGTGGTGATCGTCTCGGATACCAGCACGGCCGTGAAGTTCCGGCCGACCCTGCACTATTCCCTGCGGGGTCTGGTGGTCTTCGAGGTCCGGGTGCGCACCGCGCGGATGGATGTCCACTCGGGTGTCCACGGCGGGGTCCTGCCCAATGCCGTGCGCGAACTGGCCGCGATCCTGGCGCGAGTTCACGATTCGGACGGGCGCGTGGTGGTGCCGGGATTCTACGATCGGGTCCGGCCGATCCAGGCCTGGGAGAAGGAGGCCCTGCAGCAACTGCCCTTCGACGAGGCCGAGTACGCGGGCTGGATGGGCGCCTCGATGCGCGGCGAGGTCGGCTTCTCGACCAACGAGAGGCGCTGGTTCCGGCCCACCCTGGAGTGCAACGGCTTCTTCGGCGGTTATACCGGGGCGGGCAGCAAGACCATCGTGCCCTGCTCGGCCACGGCCAAGTTCAGCGCCCGCCTGGTGGCCGACCAGGAGCCCCGGGAGGTCATGGCCTGCCTGAAGGCCTGGTTCGAGGCGCAGGCGACCCCCTGGATCCAACTGGAGTTCGTGCCCGGAGACTCGGGCAGGCCCTATCTTCTGGAGCGCGAGGGGACCCGGGAGAAGCTCTTCGAGGCGGCGCGTCGGGCCGTTCTGCAGGGCTTCGGGCAGGAGCCCCTCTTCTGTCGGCACGGAGGGGCCATCCCGATCACCGCGGAGTTCCAGCGGATCCTGGGCGCTCCGACCTTGCTTTTGGGGTTGGGGAGCCCCGACGACGCCATCCACGCCCCCAACGAGAAGTTCGAGCTGGTCAACTTCTATCGGGGAATCCGGATGGCGGCCGGATTGTTGGAGGCCCTGGCCCAGGCCGACAGGTCGTAACAGCGGATCGTCCCGTCGGCGAAGCCCAGGGTGACCAGGTCTCCCCAGACTTCGGGTCCGGCCGTGGGCGGGCCCGGCAGTTCCAGGCTTTCACGGGGCTCGCCCGTGGAGCGATCCAGGATGAGCAGGCGCGCGGTCTCGAGTCCGACGAGCAGCAGGTCCCGCCAGCAGGCCGGGGGGGTCTGGGCCCTCTCGTCCAGGGGGCGCTCCCAGACCACCTCGCCCTTGTCGGGGCTCAAGGCCACGACGAGGTCTCTCAGGGCCACGTAGACCCGGGTCTCCTCCGGCGCCAGGACGGGCCCGGCCAGGGCCCTCCCATGGCCGGTGGCCTGGTAGACTCCTGGCGGGCCCAGCGCAGTGGTCCAGGAGGGAATGAGTCGGAGCGGGCGGGGTTCGAAGCCCCGCAAGGTGCCATCCATCGTGGCCACCAGGATCCGGTTGCTGCTGGCCACCAGCGGGGCCCGGACCTCCAGGCTGGCCTGGCCCAGGTTTCGCCCGGCCGGGGCCTCCAGGGTGAGCTTCCGAGCCCCGTCGAGGGTCTGCAGGGGGACCCGCCACAGGTTGCCGTGCGTGGTTCCGGCATAGAGGATGCCATCCAGGGCCACGGGGTTGGCCCAGAACCCGTCGGGGTGGAACCGGCCGGGCTGCAGGTCGACCTGGCGCAGGATCGCCCCGGAGGAACTCAGGACCGAGACCTGCCCGTCCAGCGAGACGGTGGCGATCTCTTCGGTCAGCGGCACCGGGGCGGCCCGGTTCAAGGGAGGCGAGACCCCGGGCAGGCGGGGGGAACCCTCCGGGAAGCGAGGGCCCAGTCGCCAGAGGAACTCGCCGGTCTCGACGCGCAGGCTCAAGAGCGACTGGTCGTGGGGCGAGAGGAAGAGGCGGTTCCCTCGCAGGGCCGGAGGGGTCCACAGGCCGGCCCGCAGGCCCCGCCTCCAGAGCCGCGTGCCGCGCAACGCGTCGTGGGCCTGGAGGGTCGATCCGTGGTCTGAGCCGATCAGGGTGATCCCGCCCTCGCTGGTGACGATCCAGTGGATGGGCCAGGGGAAGCGGGCCTCCCAAAGCAGGGCGGGGGAGGGGAGATCGGCCCGGGCCGCCTGGCCCAGGAAGGCCAGCGCGAGCAGCAGGCAGGCGAACGGCAGTCGAGGCACCTGGGAGGCCTTCGCGCTCTCCCGCGCCGCTCCTGGAGGCTCCAGGCGCGTCCCGGAGCCCTGTTCGGGCTTGCCGGGCCCTCCGGGGTGCCCTAGAATGGGCAGACCCTGAACCGGGTGGGCTCGGCAGGACCCCCCTGTCGGCCGACGAAAAGGCACCGGATTTTCCGGACTTGAAGAATTTTCCCGCGGCGTGCTGGTCTTGGAGGGCTGAATGAGGAAGGCACTGTCCTTGATGCTGGTGGTGACGATGCTGCTGGGGAGTCTCGTGATTCCCCAACCGGCATGGTCGCTGGAGGCATCCGAATTGCCCCCGACCGGGGAGGAGGCGACTTCGGCCCCCGAGGCTGTCGCCCCGGCCGACTCGCAGGCTGCTGCCGAGTCGGACCCGGCTGCCGAGACGGAGCCGGTCGCCGAGTCGACCCCGGCGCCCGACTCGCAGAGCGCTGCCGAGACGTCGCCTGCCGCAGAATCCACTCCGGCTGCCGAGACGTCGCCTGCCGCAGAATCCACTCCGGCTGCCGAGACGACCCCCGCGCGGGAGTCAGCCCCCGCTGCCCCCGATTCCCGGGAGCCCTCGACGGCCACCTCGCCCTACCTCTTCGCGGGCACGCTGGAATCCCATGAGGAAGGCCGTCTGCGGGTTCGCGGCCAGGGGCCGCAAGGCGAGGATCTGACCCTGGAGTTCGCCACCGACGAGCACAGCCAGGTGGTGGAAGGCCTGAAGGCTGGAGACCGGGTCTCGGTCCTTTACGAGGTGGTCGAGGGGGGCTACGTCGCCATCTCCGCCCGCTTCGCCGAGGGCGAACTGCCCGCCAATCGTTTCCCCTCCCAGCCGGGCACCCCGGCCGGCGCTCCCCCTGCCCCGTCTGCCCCGACGGCCGCTCCTGCCGAGGAGCAGCTTCCCAGGGTGGTCAGCATCGAGATCGAGGGCAACCAGAAGGTTCCGACCGACGAGGTGCTTCAGGTGGTCTCGACGCGGATCGGCGATCCTCTGCTCGAGCCGCGGATCCGGCGGGACATGCAGGCGATCTTCGATATCGGCTACTTCACCGACGTGCGTCTGGACACGCGCTATGCGCCGGGTGGCGTGCGCCTGGTCTTCCGGGTCCTGGAGAATCCCGTGGTGACCAGCATCGAGATCACCGGCAACGAGGTGGTGTCGACCGAGAAGATCGCCGAGCTGATGGACACCGAGGTCGGACAGACCCTCAATACCCGGGTCCTGCACGCCGACCTGCAGAACATCAACAAGTACTACAACGAGGATCTCGGCTATCTCCTGACGCCGACCCACGTCACCGAGCTGGACTTCACCGAGGGCCGGCTCCTCATCCGCCTGACCGACGGGATGGCCGTCAAGAACATCGAGATCAAGGGCGTTACGGTCTTCCCTGAGCACAAGGTCCGCGAGCTGGTCAAGACCGCCCCCGGCGATCTTTTCAACCGCAACGTCCTGCGCGAGGATTCCGAGCGGATCTCGGCCCTGTATGAGAAGAACGACTATATCCTGGACACCATCCGCCCCAGCCTGGACGCCGAGACCGGCCTGGTGACCCTGAACGTGGTCGAGGCCGAGCTCGAGGAGGTCCGGGTCGAGGGCAATACCCGCACCAAGACCGAGACCATCACCCGGAACGTCCGGACCCGTCCGGGCGAGGTCCTGCAGCGCAAGAAGCTGCAGCGCGACCTCGAGCGCCTGAACAACCTGGGCTACTTCAAGAAGGTGGAGCCGGAGATCGAGCCGGGCTCGGAAGCCGGGAAGGTGATCCTGGTCCTGAAGGTGGAAGAGCAGAAGACGGGCCTGGCCACCATCGGCGTCGGTTACGCCGGTGGAGGCTCTGGAGCCGTGCGGGCCGGAGTCACGGGAACCCTGTCCTACTCGGATCGGAACCTCTTCGGCGAGGGCAAGTCCGCCTCGATCAACCTCCAGCAGGGCGCCAACCTGGGAACCTACGGGCTCTCCTATTATGACCCGGCCATCAACAAGGCCCAGGACTCCATCGGCGTCTCGCTGTACTACAGCAAGGTCGACAATCTCCAGCAGGCCGTGCTGGGAGCCCCCTCGGGCACCTTCTCGCTGTATGAGCAGAAGGTCTACGGCGGCACCTTGACCTACGGGCATCCCTTCACCGACGACTTCCGGGGCTTCGTCAACCTGCGCCGGGAAACCATCGACCTGTCGATGGACTCCGACTCGCAGTACATGCCCGTCGGAATGGGCAAGGGCGACCTGAACAGCGTCGGTGTGGCCAGCCTCTATGATACCCGCGACGACGTCTTCAACCCCCATTCCGGGGCCTTCGGGAACGCCTCGCTGGCCTTTGCCGGCGGCTTTCTGGGTGGGGACTACGATTACACCAAGCTGCTCTTGGAGGGTCGCTACTACCTGCCTTTGTCCGAGCGCTCGACCTTGGCGATGCGCGCCATGTACGGGGCGGTGGGCAACAAGGCTCCGGCCTCGGAGTACTTCTACGCCGGCGGCACCGACACCATGCGGGCCTATCGCGACAACTCCTACTTCGGGACGCACCTGATCCTGCTCAACGCCGAGTACCGCTTCCCCATCGCCAACATCAAGATGCTCAGCGGGGCGGTCTTCGCCGATGCGGGCAACGCCTGGTTCCCGGGGTATACCACCAACAAGCTCTATACCGACGCCGGCATCGGCCTGCGGATCGTCTTCCCCACCCTGGGCCTGGGCGTGATCCGGATCGACTACGCCTTCGGCCAGGATGGTTCGCGCTCCAGCATCGGCATCGGCCAGTCCTTCTGAGTCGAAACAGAGGGACGCTCCTGAGGCCTCCGGAAGAAGAAGTTAACCCGTCGGATACAACTGGTTCGTCACATCAAGACAGAATGAACGCTGACTCCTGAGCCTCGGCCCGCGCCGCGGCCGGGCAGGATCAGGGCCAGGGCCGGCCACGGGAGACCCCCGTCCATGTGAAGAGGAAGGCCCTGGTCCTGGCAGCGTTCCAGGCGCCGACTCACGGCGTCTGAACCACGAGGAGGTTCGTTTTCACATGTCCGAGAACGAGATTGGTCCCAACGAGGGCGGCGGCAAGAGCAAGCTGCCCCTGATCCTCGGCGGCGTGGTCCTGCTGGTGGCCCTCGCGGTCGGAACCTGGGCCGTGATGGACCCTGGGCTCTTCGGCTCGCCGGCCAAGAAGGTCGGTGCCATTGACCGGGAGGTCATCTTCACCCTGGACGAGTTCAAGAACGCCGAGAAGCAGATCGAAGAATTCGGCAACCAGAAGAAGACCGAGTTCGAAGCGGCCGTCAAGGCGCAACAGGGGAAAGCAGGCGCGGAGGCGGAGCGCTCCAACCTGTACCGCAAGCTTCAGTTGGAGGTCCAGCAGAAGCGCAACCAGATCCTCAACCCCCTGCAGACCAAGGCCGAGGCCGCGGTGGCCACGGTGGCGCGCAGCAAGGGTCTGACCGTCGTGCTGGACAAGCGGATCGTCGTCTATGGGGTGCCCGACATCACCGACGACGTCAAGAAGATGTTCCAGCAGCAGGGCGAGCTGAACCTGCCTGCGGCCCAG
>JALHDH010000019.1 GCA_022839105.1 bacterium | reverse complement strand
CAGGAAGAGCCGCTCCTGGACCAGGGCCACCGAGGCGGCCAGGGCCGAGGTGAAGAGGTCCTCGTCGGGCAATTCCTCGACCTCGGGGAATCGGGGCAGGGCCCTGGATTCCATGAATTGCCTCGGAGTCGGAATCGGACACTCGGAGAGGTTCGGGCGAAGGGCTTCACGAGACAGGGAAGCGGCGGGAGAACTCACGGGATTTTCCTCCCCTGCGGCGACCTGGTCACCGCCTGAGCCGCGCCTCCGGCGGCTATTCATATTATAATCGATGGCGGTGGAATTGGGGAGCGAACACGGTGTTAAATGAATGGGCCGTGGGCAATGGAGGAATCTGGCAGGGGGATTCCCGGGAGGCGCAGTCGGGGAGGGTTGTCTCGATTTCCAGGGTCACGGTCACCTTGGCGCCGACCAGGCCGGCCAGGTAGATGTTCTCATTGTCGGCGCAAACCTGTGCACTCTCAGAATCCATCCAGGTCGAAGTAGTCCTGGTCCACCTTCGGGATGGCGAGGGTGCGTTCGTTCTGGACTCCGAGGCCGTAGGCCAGCATCAGGAGGGCCAGCCTCTCGCCATCGATGAGGACGATCTTCTTCTGGACCTTCTCGACATAGGCCCTGGCGGCGCCCGAGAACCTGGAGGTCGTGATGAACACGCCCTTCTGCGCTCCGTGCATGTCGAGGCTGCCGGAGAACTGCTGGACCTCGGGTGCGCCGACGGGGTTGTCCGGGCCGTAGCGTTTGGCTTGGATGTAGATGTTGTCGAGGCCCAGCGGGTCCTCGCGAATGACCCCGTCGATGCCTCCATCCTTGGAGAAGGGGGTGACGGTGCCGATCTCCGAGCCCTTCTGGCCACCCCCGTAGCCCATCGCCAGCAAGAGGTCGACCACCAGGCGTTCGAAGAACTGGGGGCTCACCTGGCGAACCCGCTCGAGCAGTTCGGAGAGCACCCGCTCGCGGATGGCCCCGAAGGCTTCGTCCAGTTTCTGGTCCGGGGTCTGGTCGTCGGGTTGCTCCCCCTCCCGTGGGGCCTCCTGCGTGGGGTCCACAGGCGGCCCGGGGGCGTCGTTCTTCGAGCCGGTATTCGCCCCGCTTGACGGCCTGCAGCAGCCCTGCTCGCTTCAGGTAGTAGCAGGCCCAATGGATCCGGCTGTGGAGGACGGTCTGGTTCCCGCTGGGGATCGCCTCCCGGCGCTCGTCCTCGGTGAGGCCAAGCTGATCGGCCAGCCCGTCCCGCAGGCTGCGGGCCGTGTGGGTCGCGCCGTTCTGGACGAAGGCCAGCACGGGCAGCAGGAACTCCTGGTATGTGGGGATGGGCACCTCAGGCCTCCGATGCTGCGAGCCTGACTGGGGGTTCCTCTGCAGGACGGGCGTCCCTTCCCGGCTTGACTCTTGCTTCGCCTTCCGCCTCCGCCTGCTCTTTCCGATGGCGCCGGTCAGGGTCTGGCTGTCCGCCTCGAGGGGAGGGGCGGGGCTCGAATCCCTATTCCTCCGGGTCGTCCAATCCGAAGAGGCCCATTCGCAGGGCTACCAGCACGGCGTGGGTGCGGTCGCGGGCGTTCAGCCGGGCCCTGGCGGCCGGCACCTCCTTGCCCTGAGAGCCTTCCGTGATGGGGGAAGGAAGAGCCGCCTCCTCGAATCGGGTGCCCGTGGGTCCGCCACGATCTCCAACCTGAGCATTGTGAGAAGGCTGATGGTCTCGGCATGCCCGGCTTGAATCTCGGCATCCCGGCGGGGGCGCGCCATCCGGGATCGGCCGGCGACGGGGCGATTCGAGGACTCTCATGGCTGGCGGGCTGGCTTCCTCCTCGGGAGTGGAGGGGGGTCCTGCTTCTCCTGCTGGGTGGGATCCTGCCGCTTCATGGGCTCTGTTTTGCGACGTCCCGGTGCCTCCCCCTGAATGATTCCGTGATTCACGGCATGGCTGCGAGCCGCCTTCATTGGGGCCAGGACTTCGTCCTGCCACCCTACCCTCCGCTGGTCTACTGCGTCGGCGTTCCCGTGACCTGGGCCTTCGGTCTGGACAAGTGGAGCCTGTTCCTGGTGCAGGCCCTGTTCGCACTGGTCATGATCCTGGCTACCGAGCGCATCGGCACCCGGCTCTGGAATCCGGAGGTGGGGTTCGTGGCCGGGGTGCTGCTGGCGTTCTCCATCCCCATGGGCTTCGCGCTGCGCAGCTACCTGCTCGACATGCCCCTGGGCGCCGTCTGGACCCTGCAGTTCCTGTGCTACCTGAAGAGCGAGGGCTTCACCAGGAAGACGTATTCCTGGCTCTTCGCCCTGTTGATCCCGATCGGGATGTGGACCAAGTATCCCTACCTGCCCCTGGTGGCGGGGCCCTTCCTGGCGTGGACGCTTCTCCGCCTGGGAACCCGTATCGTCCGGGAACCCCAGGAAAGGGCCGGGGGGGTCGGTCTCCTGAAGGGGCTCTTCTTGAACCTCGGCATCGGCCTTCTGGCCTGGCTCTTCCTGGGCCCGAGCGGGGCCTGTCTGGTCTTTTCCTTGAGCAGCTTCCTGATGGCCCTTCATCTTCTCCGGCGGCCCCAGTCGCCGGGCGCAGAGAGCCTGACCCGCTTTCTGTTCCCGAGCTGCGCGGCCCTGGGCCTGGGTGCGGTCTGGTATGTCTCCCACTTGCCGGATCTGCTGAGGATGGGAGGCGTGAACATCCTGCTTCGGGTCGACAGCCCGGCCGGACTCTGGGGCCTCCTGGAACGGTTCCTGGTCTTCTTCTCGGGGGTCTACCTCCTGCCGATCCTGGCCGGCATGGTGTTCATCGGAGTCCTGCTGACGCTCCTGGACCCCGAATCTCGAAGGCGGAATGGCGAAATCCTGGGGGCCGTGGTGTTCCCCTCCGTCCTGCTGACCGTGCTGCTGACGGACGGTCGGACGCGCTTCTTCGCCCCGATTCTCGCCTTCCTCTGCCTTCTTGCGGCCTTCTGGCTGCCTCGACTGGGGGAAGCCCTGAGCCGGTTCCGGATGGCCTTCCTGCGCTGGGTTCCCGTCTCGCTCCTGGTCCTGGGAGGGATCCTGTTTTCGGGAGGCTGGAGGATTCCCGGGCTGGTCCCGCTCCAGGACCCGTTCGTCATCGGGAGGGAGCTCGGGTTGGGCTCGGTGACCCGGAAGACCGGAATCCTCGCCGGACTTCTCGCCGGACGATCCCCGGAACTCGGGGAACGGTCCTGGTGGCCGCCGGCGGACTCCAACCTCCTGATGTGGTCCAGCATTCCGCCCATGCAGGCTGAGTGGACGGAGATCGCCTGCCAGGATCTGGAGACCCTCTTTTCCAAGGTTCCGGCCACCATCCTGGTCTGCTGCCCGCCTGGGGAGTTCCTGGAATCCGGAGCGCTCAGGGATCAGTTCAACCACCATCTCCTGGTTCTGGGCCAGGTTCGGATTCGGGCCGTGGAACTCGACCTGCCGCGGCCCGGCCAGCCCCTCAATGTGCCTGTCGAGCCCGGATGGGAGCGCTTTCCGCCCTATCTCCTGGCTCTCGGCCCGGTTTCCAGGCCGGAATTCTTCCCGGACATGGAGGACCGGTTGGCACACGGGCTGGGCTGTACGTCCCAACTCCTGGACGAGCGCATCTCTCAAGAAGGGGTCGTCGTCCGGCTCTATCGGCTGGAACCTTCTCCGACGACGGCTCGGGCAGGTCCTGTCCGGCCCGCTCCGCCTCGCAGCCAGGAGCGTTGATCTCAAGGCCCTCCCGAGGGGGCCTCCATGTCGCTCCCCGACGGGGAGCCTGACCTGTCCCGGCGAAGTGGGACCCATCGGAATGTGGAGGTGAACATGAGGAGGCTGGCCACCCTCGCCCTGATCCTGAGCGGTCTCTTCCTGATCTGCCCGAGGCCGGCCCTGGCCCAGAGCCAGCAGGAGATGAACCGGGAGGCCGAGGCCGGCTTCCGCCAGGTCGACGCCGAATTGAACCGGGTCTATCAGGAGCTGCTGCCGCGCCTTCCCGGTCCGGTCCAGCAGAAGCTGATCGACGCCCAGTTGGCCTGGATCCGCTTCCGGGACGCCGAGGCCGAGGCTCGGGCCTGGGAATTCGAGGGCGGCACGATGTACCCGTTCCTGTACTACTCCAGCCTGGAGGACACGACCAGGCAGCGCAGCGAGGATCTCAGGATCTGGTTGGAGTCGCTCTCGGCCGGTTCCGAGTCCTTCTGAGGCTGGTTCGGGCGGGATGGACGCCGAATCTCGCGAGGATCCGCCCCCTTGCGGCACGAAGGTTCCCCGGCGCACCCTCGGCTGGGAGCGGAGGGGGCCGCCATTCGAGGGAATGGCCCGCCTCGGCGGGTCGGAGGGGACCATGGCCGAAGCGGCGGAACCACGCAGACCCCTGGCCACCCGGAAGGCCCGCTGGGCCCACCAGTTGGCCTCCTGGTTGGCGGGTACAGGCGTCTCCCCGAACCAGATCTCGCTTTTGAGCCTCCTCTTCGCGGCCGGCTCCGGAGGCGCGCTGCTCTGGGCCTCCGACTTCAGCCCCTCCCACAGGTGGCTCTTGTTCTTCCTGGCCGCGGCGGGCATCCAGTTGCGCCTGCTGTGCAACCTGCTGGATGGGATGGTGGCCGTGGAGTGCGCGCGCCGCTCGAAGACGGGGGAGGTCTTCAACGATCTTCCCGATCGGGTCGCCGATTCGATGATCCTCGTCAGCCTCGGCTACGCGACCGTCCCGCTCCCTCATGCCGTGGAACTGGGCTGGCTGGCCGGCCTGCTGGCCGCCTTGACGGCCTATGTCCGCCTGCTGGGCGGCACCTGCGGGGCCGGGCAATCCTTCATGGGCCCGATGGCCAAGCAGCATCGCATGGCCTTGACGACGGCGGCCTTGCTGGCAGCCGCCGCGCTGGGCCCCTGGGACCTGTCTGAGAGGATCCTCTACGGCGCCCTGGTGATTCTGTGCGTCGGGACCCTGCTGACCGTCGCGCGTCGCACCCGGAGGATCCTGAAGGTCCTGGAGGACCGGTGAGCCTGGCCAGACTGGCCGGCGGGCTCCTGATCGGGACCACCCGGCTTCTCTGCGGTCCCCAGGCCCGTTGGGTGGGTTGTGAGCCCTCCACCCGCCAGAGGATCTACTTCGCCAACCACTGCAGCCACCTGGACGCGGTGGTGCTGTGGTCCTGTCTTCCCCCGCCGGTCCGAAGGCTGACCCGGCCGGTCGCCGCCCTGGACTACTGGGGGGGAGGGGGCCTGAAGGGGTTCCTGGCCCGAGAGGTCTTCCGCTCGATCCTGGTGGATCGCTCGGGAGCGGATCCCAGGGCGGTGGTGGACCACCTCGCCGAGTCGATGGGGCAGGCCGATTCGATCATCCTGTTCCCGGAGGGGACCCGGGGCACCGGGGAGGAACTGGCGCCCTTCAAGAGCGGCCTGTACCACCTGTCCCGGAAGAGGCCCGACGTGGACCTGGTTCCCGTGTCCATGCAGAACCTGAACCGAATCCTGCCCAAGGGGGAGATCCTGCCCGTGCCACTCTTCAGTTCGGTCAGCTTCGGCGCTCCGCTCCGGGCCGAGGAATCCGAGTCCAAGACCGAATTCCTCCAACGTGCCCGCGAGGCCCTCCTGAGGCTGGTCGAGCCATGAGGATCCTGACCGAGCCCCGGATGGTCTGGCTCTTCGGTGGGGTCCTGGTCCTGCTGGTGCTGGCCAGCGCGATCGGCTGGGTCCTGGACCGCAGGGCTCGGGGCGAGAAGGCCCGCGCGGTCATCGAGAACCTGAACGCCCGGATCCGGGCCTGGTGGGTCATGTGCGCCGTCTTCGCCGTGGCCACCGCCACCGGAGGGCTGGGTTCGATCCTGCTCTTTGGCCTGATGTCATTCGTGGCCTTCCGGGAATTCGTCACCATGACCCCGACCCGGCGGGGGGATCACCGGGCGCTCTTCTGGGCTTTCTTCTTCTTCATCCCGCTGCAGTACTGGCTGGTGGCGGTCGACTGGTACGGGATGTTCTCGATCCTGATCCCGATCTACGCCTTCCTCTTCCTGCCCACCCGGACGGCCATGTCGGGAGACACCGAGAAGTTCCTCGAGCGGACGGCCAAGATCCAGTGGGGATTGATGGTCTCGGTCTACTGCGTCAGCCACGCGCCGGCCTTGCTCATGCTGGACATTCCCGGCTTCGAGGGGCAAAACGCCCTGCTCTTGTTCTACCTGGTGCTGGTGGTGCAGTCCAGCGACGTTCTTCAATACGTCTTCGGGAAGACCATGGGGCGTCGCAAGATCGCCCCCGACGTCAGCCCCAACAAGACCTGGGAGGGCTTCCTGGGGGGAATCCTCTCGGCCACGCTTCTGGGCTCGGCCCTGTGGTGGGCCACTCCCTTCACCCCCCTGCAGGCCGCCGGGATGGCCCTGGTCATCACCCTGCTGGGCTTCTCGGGAGGCCTGGTGATGTCGGCGATCAAGAGGGATCGCGGCATCAAGGACTTCGGGACCCTGATCGAGGGGCACGGGGGGATCCTGGACCGCATCGACTCGATCTGCTTCGCCGCCCCGGTCTTCTTCCACCTCACGCGGTTTTTCTTCACCTGAGGGCGGGGTCGGTTTTCGGGCCCTCTCCTTCAGTCGGCTGCCTCGAGGTGGGCCAGTTCCTCTTCGAAGCGGCGTCGCCTCTCGAGCCGCTCCTGATCGATCCGGGCCGACTCGACCTGGGAGATGTGGTAGCCCGGAGGCAGCGCGTCCTGGAGGGCCCGGATATAGTCCAGGCTCTCGGCGGGGGGGACCTCGCGCACCCGGGTGACGATCTCTCCTCGTTCGTCGGTCTCGTAGTGGACGAAGCCCAGGCCGGCCAGGTCCTCCGGGGTCAGATCTCCGGGGAAGGAGCCCTGGATGCGGACCTGGCCTTCCTGGATGCTGACGACGGCCACCCGGGTATTGGCGGTGTCCGAGATGGTGACGCGCATCTTCAGTCCTCGTCGCCTTGCGGAGAGCGGATGGCCTCTCCCAGGGTCGGCAGGCCCCTGCCGTGCTCGTGGCGGACCGAGAGGGCCACCTTGGTGTCCGCCTCGGGGGCGTGGAAGGCCGCGCAGAGCCCGCGGGCGACCTGCAGGAAGCAGAGCATGGCCCCCACGCTCAGGGCATCCAGGCGGGCCAGTCGCAGTTCCAGGACGGGGAGGCCCGCATGGCGCCAACCGGCCGCTTCGGCCTGCGCCTGGCGTTGCTCGAGTTGCCCGAAGGAGAGTTCCTCCAGGCCGGGCCATCCGTCCTGGAGGATGTCGGCCGGGATGGCGGGGCCGATCTGGGCGGGGACGCTGAACCAGGTGCCGAAGGCTCCCAGGGGACCTCCCTCCAGCCAGGGCTCCCGGCGCGAGGGGCTCGTCTCGGGTCGCCAGGCCATGGGGAGGGGGACCCGGCGCTTCCCCTCCATGGGGAGGGCCAGGATCCGCTCGGCCTCCTCCATCAGTCCCGTCAAGGTGGGGCCCTGGGCTCCCAGGAACTCCAGGTTCCGGCCCTTCTGGGCCAGCAGGAGCCGGGCCAGGGCGTAGCGGACGGCGGGCAGGTCGGCGGGATCCTGCTCCTCCATGCTGCGGGCCTGGCTGCGGGCGCCTTCCAAAAGACCGGTGGGATCCACGCCGGCCAGGGCGGCGGGCAGCAGGCCGGCCGGGGTCAGGGTGGAGTAGGGCTCGGGGAGAGGCAACGGGTGGTCGAGGACCCTCAGGCCGGATTGGCGTGCCTGACGCGACATGGGCGTGGGGGTTCCCGAGCCGGCCAGGACCAGGCGACGCCCGGTCTCGGCCGGGCCATGCCGGCGCAGCACATGCTCGTGCAGGATTCGCAGGCACGCCGACTCCAGGGGAGAGAATCGTTCGGAGACCAGGGCCACCAGGCTGACTCGCCGCTCGCCCAGCCACTCCAGAAGGCGGGTCAGTCTCTGGGTTCCGGACCAGTCGCGTCCGATGAACTCCATCCGGGGGCCGACCTCGGGCAGGACGGGGCCCATCATCCGGATCAGGGAATGGGCTGCGGCCTCCAGTCCCGGAGGCCCCAGGACCAGGATCGCGTCCGAATTGGCCCGCAGTTCCAGGGCCATCTCGTGCAGCCTGGCCACATCGCCATCCCGCATCGCGAAGGGGAGGCCAAGCCATGAGGCCGGGGAGCGCCGGCCAAAGAGCCTCTCGAGTTCGGCCCCACGCTCCGAAGCCTCGGCCTGCACCTGGTCGGGCAGGTCCTCTTCGGCCGGGTCGAACTGCAACGTCACCAGCGAGCGGCGTGGGCCGCGGGCCATGGCACCTCCGGTCGGGTCCTCAGGGGCTCAGGCCTGGAAGTCCGGCCAGCCGACCCCGCCCCACCAGCCCCGAGCCGACGTTGCCTGAGCCGCCGGCGCGACGTCCCAGAAGCGAGGAGACCGAGGCCTGGGCACGCATCTTTTCGAGGACCGGGTCGATTTTCCCCTCCGCGATCAGTTGCAGCAGCAACTCGACCACCTGGGGGTCGAACTGGGTTCCCTTGTTCTTGTTGAGTTCCTCGATGGCCACCTCGATGGCCAGGCCCTTGCGGTAGGGCCGGTCGCTGGTCATGGCGTCGAAGCAGTCCGCCACGCAGATGATCCGGGCTGCCAGGGGGATCTCTTCGGCCATCTTGCGGTCCGGATAGCCCATCCCGTCGAAGCGCTCGTGGTGGTGCAGCATGTAGGGGAGCAGGGGCCGGAAGGCCCGCACCGGGAGCATGATGCCCACCCCGTAGACGGGATGTCGCTTCATCTCTTCATACTCGGCGTCGTCCAGACGGCCCGGCTTGTTCAGGATATGGTCCGGGATCCGGATCTTGCCGATATCGTGAAGCAGGGCTGCGTAGCGCAGGCGCTCGATTTCGTCGGGGGCGAAGCCCATCTGTTCGCCCAGCATCACGGAGTATTCGGTGACCCGCTCGGAGTGCCCGCGGGTGTAGGGGTCCCGGGCATCGATGGCGTTGGCCAGGGCGGTGATCGAGTCGATCAGCAGTTGCTGGAGTTCGTCGTGCAGCTCGGCGTTCTCCAAGGCTGCCGCCGAGATGCTGGCCAGGCGGGTGGCCAGATCCACGTCCTCGCGCGTGAATTCCTCGGCGTGGGGGCGGCCGCGCACGTTCAGGACGCCCACCACCTTGTTGTCCGCTTTCAGGGGCACCGAGAGGGAGGGGGCGATCTCCTCGCCCTGGGCATCCACGCCTCCAGGCAAAGAGATGGCGATCCCCTCCTGGGCGACCCGACCCGAGATCCGCTCTCCGAGCCGGACCCGGGTCTGGCGGATCACCTCCTCGGAGAGCCCCCGGGCCACGCGGATCCGCAGATGACGGCCGTCGGGCTCCAAGAGCATGACCGAGGCGTTGGTGGCCTCCAGAAGCTCGCAGGCCCGGTCGAGGACCTGGCGCAGGGTTTCGGGGACATCCAGGCTGGAGTTCAGCGAATGGCCGACCTCCTGCAGGACCTCGAGTTCGCGGAGCTGGCGGGTGACCCGGCTGTAGAGCTGGGCGTTGTCCACCGCCGAGGCCGCGTGGCTGGAGAGGATTCCCAGGACCTGCAGGTCGCGCACCGTGTAGGCGGTGCGGTCCTCACGCGGTCCGACGTGGAGGAGGCCGATGCAGCGATCCTTGACCTTCAGGGGGACGCGCAGATGACCGTTCTCGGCCCCGCCCCCGATGCGCGGCTGCCCCTCGCGGGCCACCCAGTCGCCGGCATCTTCACCCAGGGGAATGCGGCTGGTGCACACGGTGGTGTCATCCGGGGCGTCCTGGGCCAGGATCTTCAGCTCGCCGCGGACCTCGTCCAGAAGCATCAGGGATCCGGTGGTGGCTCCAAAGAGCTCGATCGAGCGGCTCAGCACCGTGCTCAGGACCTCTTCGAGGTCCAGCGAGGAGCTGATCGCGGTGCCGATCTCATACAGGGAGGCCAGGGTGGTCAGGGTGTGGCGCTGCTGGCGGCGGTCGTGCAGGATCTGGGCGGAGAGCTCGGCCAGGGAGGAGGTCAGCTCGCGTCCCAGCGAGAGGTCCAGCGGAACCGGGGCCGGGTGGAAGCGGATGGCGGACTCGACCTGGTCGCTCGGGAGGCCGATCAGGGCGCTCAACTCGAGAAGCTCCTCCGGACCCGGGGGGGCCTCCCAGACCGGACCGGCCAGCACGTGGCCGAAGAGGATCTCGCGACTCCTGACCGGGTGGCGCATGAAGAGCAGGCCACCGGGGCCGTGGATCACCCGGAACTCGTGAGACTCGGGGGCCAGGAGCGCGCGCACCAGGGGCGAGGATTTCAACAGATAGGCGTGCAGGCTGTCCGAGGGATGGCTGAAGACCGCCAGGGGGGAGCCTGTCGAATTGACGACGGCCAGGGACAGGCCGGTAGCCAAGGAGAGCGTCCTCTGGAAATTGTGCAGCGGAGCGAGATCCTGGATCTCGTCCGAGCCGCGGGCCGTGGTCGCGAGCGGCTCGAAGGCGATGCTCATCCCGATTTCCTTTCGAGGCGGCTTCCCCGTGGTCTTTCAGTCCGGAGTCGGCCTCCGGGCAGGGCGCGTTCCTTTCGCTCTGCGCCATCCTGAAAACCAGTCACCCCGCGGTTCCATTCGCCGGACGGCTCGAACCCCCTTTAGCCTTGCCCGGCAGGGGATCCCGAAAGCCCCGTCAAAATGGCCGACGTGCCAAGATCCCAGGGTCGGACCCGAAGCTCGGTCGAGCCACCCGAGGACCCCATCCGCCTCCTGCGGAAGGTCCCTCTCTTCGAGAGCCTGGACGCCGAGGATCTTCGAGCCCTCCTGGAGATCATCCGGACCCGCGAGTACCCTCGGGGAGCCGTGCTGGTCAGCCAGGGCGATCCGGGCGATGAGTTCGTCATCCTCCTCGAGGGAAGCGTCAAGGTCGAGCTTCTGACCCCGGAGGGCAAGGAGCTGACCCTGACCATGCTCAACGCCTTCCAGTTCTTCGGAGAGTTGGCCCTCTTTGACGACATGCCCCGTTCGGCCACGGTCAGCGCCCTGGAGGAGACCCGGGTCATGGTCCTGGGCAAGCACGACTTCCACCGGATGCTGGAGACCCACCCGCGGATGTTCTTCCCGATCCTGCGCCAGTTGACGCGCAGGCTTCGGACCCTCACCGAGGATGTCGCCAGTCTGGCCTATCTGGATGCCTATAGCCGGGTGGCCAGGAAGCTGCTCCTGCTGGCCGACCAGTTGGGAGTCCGCACCAGTTCCGACGAGGTCCTGATCCCCCATCCCCTGACCCATCAGGAGCTGGCCAACCTGGTGGGGGCCACCCGCGAGACGGTCACCAAGATCCTCAACGAGATGAAGGACAAGGGACTGCTCTCGATCGACCAGCATCGGATCACGCTGTTGCGCGAGGCCGAGTTGATGCGCGCCCTGATGTAGCGCCCGGCCCCCGCCGGACTCCCCCGGGCGACTCGAAACACTTGAAAAAACCGCGTGTGGGACAGTTGACAGGGGCTCCGGCTCCGGATTAGAATGTTCCGGCATTCTTCGGAACGGTTTGGCCCCCCGGGCGGCCGTTTTCGACTTTTCGCGAAACCGGCTTTCTGAGCGTTCCCGGGCGCTTTCCCGTGAGGACCTGGCCGGCACGACCTGGAGGACTGGCTGTGAAGACGTACGCCGTCAAGGCCGACGAGATCAAGAAGGAATGGTTCGTGGTGGACGCCGAGGGGCAGACCCTTGGTCGGCTGGCCACGCAGATTGCTCGGGTGTTGATCGGGAAGCACAAGCCCACCTTCTCGCCCCACATGGATGTGGGCGACTTCGTGGTGGTCTTGAACGCCGAGAAGGTCCAACTCACCGGCAACAAGGCCGAGTCGAAGGAGTACATCCGGCACTCGCGCTATCCGGGGGGCCTCAAGACCGTCCCCTTCAAGAAGATGCTGGCCCGCTTCCCGGACCGCATCATCCGTGCTGCGGTGAGCGGCATGCTTCCCAAGAACAAGCTGCGCGATGTGCGCATGCGCAAGTTGAAGGTCTACGCAGGCAGCGAGCACCCGCATCAGGCTCAGCAGCCGCGGCCTTTCCCTCTCGAGGCCTGAAGGCTTCGGGCACTGAAGAACAATTTTTCTGAAGGGGTGACCTATGCCCAGGCTCAAGATCGCGATCGGACCCATCGTCTATGCCGCCACCGGCCGCCGCAAGCGGGCCGTGGCCAGGGTTCGACTGGTCCCCGGAGACGGCCGGATCTTCGTGAACCGTCGTTCGTATGAAGAGTATTTCCCGCGTGCCACCCAGCAGATGCTGGTCCGCGCTCCGCTCGAGACGACCCGCACGATGGGCAAGTTCAACGTGCACGCCCGCTGCGATGGCGGTGGGACCTCGGGCCAGGCGGGCGCCGTCCGCCACGGCATCGCGCGGGCCTTGCAGATCTTCGACGAGGAACTCCACCTCCCGCTGCGGAAGGGTGGCTTCCTGACCCGGGATCCGCGTGAGAAGGAGCGCAAGAAGTACGGCCGGAAGCGTGCGCGTCGCGGCTTCCAGTGGACCAAGCGCTAGAACTGCGCTGACGGCCCCGTTGCCGCCCTCGAGAGGACACCTGGAGGCGGCCGGCCTGGATGGCTGGCCGGCCCAGGTGTCCTTTTCGCCATGAAGGTCGTCACCGCCGCACAGATGGCGGCCCTGGACCTTCAGGCCATCGACCGGATCGGGATTCCCGGAGCGGTCCTGATGGAGAACGCGGGCCGGGCCCTGGCCCAGGCCTGTGTCCGTCGCTGGCCTGGGGCCCGCCGGATGCTGGTCGTGTGCGGTCCCGGGAAGAACGGCGGAGACGGCTTCGTGGCCGCGCGCACCCTGGCCGCCCTGGGCCGGGAGGCCATCTGCCTCGTGCTCGGGCCGGTCGCGCGTCTGGTCGGGGATGCCGCCCTGCATGCCTCGATTCTCCGCAAGACCGGGGGGCGGATCGTCGAGCTCGAGGACCTCGAAGCTCTGCCGCCAGTCTTTTCGGAAGTGGATCTGGTGGTGGACGCCCTCTTTGGAACCGGTCTGCGACGCCCTCTTGAAGGGCTCGCGGCCAGCCTGGTCACCTGGATGAACGCCCTGGGCCTCCCGATCGCCGCAGCCGATCTCCCCTCGGGAATCTGCGCGGACACCGGGAGGGAGCTGGGGCGGGCGGTTCGTGCCGACCTGACGGTCACCATGGGCCTTCCCAAGCGAGGGCTCTTCCTGCATCCCGGAGCCGGATGCTCTGGAGAGGTCCTGGTCGCCGAGATCGGCCTTCCCGCCGCGGAGCTCCGGGCCGACTCCCTCCCGGGCGCCCTGCTGGGCCCCGAGGAGATTCGGGAACTGCTGCCAGGTCGCTCTCCCGTCGCCCACAAGGGGACCTGTGGGACGGTGCTGGTGGTGGGAGGTTCGCGCCGCTATCCCGGGGCCCCCTTCCTGGCCGCTGAAGCGGCGCTGCGCGTCGGAGCGGGTCTGGTCGCGGTGGCCTGCCCGGCGGAGATCCGCTTCGCTCCCGCAGCCGGGCTGCGCGAGGTCCTGACCCTTCCCCTGCCTTCGCCTCGGGGAATCCTGGAACCCGGGGATCTCGAGGCCTTTCTGCCCCTGGACCCGAGGGTCCGGGCCCTGTGCCTGGGACCCGGCCTGGGCGAAGCAGAATCCGTCCACAAGGCGATCCGGGAGCTGGTGGCGAAGACCGCCTTGCCCGTGGTTCTGGATGCCGATGCCTTGCGCGCGATTGCCGGTCAGGGTCCCCTGCGAGCAGGGGGGGTCCTGACTCCGCATCCCGGCGAGATGGCGGCCCTGACGGGCCTCCCGGTCGCCGAGCTGGAGGCCGATCGCGTCGGACACGCACTGCGCTGCGCCCGGGAATACCGGGCGGTGGTCGTCATGAAGGGGGCTCCCACGATCGTGGCCGAGCCTTGTGGCGAGCGCTACTGGATCAACACCACCGGGGGGCCCGTCCTGGCCCAGGGGGGGACCGGAGACGTCCTGGCCGGGGCCCTGGCGGGCTTCCTGGCCCAGGGCCTGGGGCCAGGCGAAGCCGCTCGGGCGGCCGTGTACCTGCACGGCCTGGCCGGGGAACGCTGTGCCTTGGAAATCGGTCCTCGCGGGGTGCTGGCGGGGGAGGTGGTGCAGGCGCTGCCCGGAGTCCTGGCCCGAGCCCTGGAGCCCCGTCCGACCGGGATCGGGTCCACAATTCCACCCGAGAGGCTCAAGACCCATCTGGAGGATCGCCATGACCCCTGAGAGTCCCCGACCCACCCCGAACCTTCGCGGCCCTGCCGAGGCTGCAAGCCGGACTCCGATCCGCTTCGGCGCCGCCGTCGAGAACATCTTCCGACACGAGTTGGGGGGATTCGTTCCCTTGTTCTCGGAGGTCAGCAGCGAGTTCCTCCTCTACGGTTACCATCGCGAGGCGCGCGAGAGCCAGTACTACTTCATCCTGGTCCAAGGCGCCCGCTTTTCGGGTCATCTGGTCGTGGAGGTGGCCATTTCCAGGCGTCCGGAGTACCCCTACCATCGCCTCTCCGACAACCCTCAACTGGGGGTCGGGGGCTTCCGGGAGCGGATCCCGATCCTCATGACGGGGAACGACTATTCCTGGCGCTACGGCAGTCAACCGGAACTCCAGAGGATCCTACGCGATGTCCTGGTCACCCAGAGCGCCCCGGCCTTGCGCGCCCTGAGCGATGCCTGCAGCCCGCTGCTGTACCGCGAGCAGCAGACCTGGGAGCCGCTCTACCTCGAGTGGCTCCAGGCCGAGCATGAGGCCCCCCTGGGGGCCGAGAGGCGCTACCCCGGCCTCCCCAATGAAGCCGAGGCCATGCAGTTGCTCCAGGAGATGCTCATGGGGCGCAAGTTCGACGCCTTCCTGGGCCCCCTGAAGTTCCGCTATCGAAGCCCGCGCTTCTTCAACTGTCACGCCTACCTGTTGGGACGCGGCCTGGAATTCCTGCAAACCCCGGAGGGCCCCCAGGCCTCCGAGACTCCGGTTCCGGTAGCGAACGCGGAACCCGAACCCGAAATCGAGAAGCCCCAGCGGATGATCACCTGGGCCGACATCCTGGGCCCGATTCCCAAGACCGAAACCGAAAAGAAGAAGAAGGAGATGCCCTTGGCCCTCTCCGACGCCATCGCCGGAATCACCGGGCGTCACCCTGCCAGTCTTGCCGTCGAGTTGAGCCGGGACCCCCAGGTTCGCTTCCGGGAGTTCGCCTTCCTGAAATCCCTGGCCGCCGTCGAGGCCTATATCGAGGAGGAACCCGCCAGATGACCGTGCGTGAAATCATGAGCACCCCGGTCCTGACCGTCGGCCTGGATGCCACCGTGGCCGAGATCGCCGAAAAGCTTCGCACGAATCGCGTCTCGGGGCTGGTCGTGGTGGATCAGGCGCAACGCATGGTCGGCGTGGTCGGGGAGGGGGACCTGCTGTATCGGGTGGCCCGCCCGCATCTGCCTCCTCATGTCGAGGTGCTGGGCAGCATCTTCTACCTGCAGACCCCCAGCCGGCTCGAAAAACTCATGCGCCGGATCGCCGGAACCGTGGCTCGAGACATCATGTCCACCCGGGTGGTCTCGGTCACCGAGGAGACCCTCATCGAGGATGTGGCCAGCCTGATGATCGAGCGCAAGGTCCGCCGCATTCCCGTCGTCCGGGAGGGGTGCCCTGTGGGGATCGTCACCCGGGGGGACGTGGTCCGCCACGCCCTGGCGGGCGCCATCTGGCAGGGAGAGAAAGAAGAGGATGCCCCGGCTCAGAGCCAGGACATCAGCGGGGTCTCTTCGACGGAGGCCTGAGAGGAAGACGAGCCTTCGAACGAGCTCGAGGCCTCGATGGGCAGCTCCAGCTCGGAGGGGTCCTCCACATGGCGGAGGGCCTCCTCCTGGGAAACCAGGCCGACCTCCACCAGGCGGGAAAGCGACTTGCCCAGGGTCTGCATTCCGGAGTTCTGCATGATCCAGTGCAGGCTGTCGATGCGGCTCTCTCGGATCTCCTGACGGACCTCGTCGTTGTTGAAGAGGATCTCGAAGGCCGGGATCATCCCCCGGCCATCGACCCGCTGAACCAGGGTCTGGCAGATCACCAGGCGCAGGGCCCGGCTCAGGGTCTTGACGACGCGGGGGTCGGGGTCGTCCTGGAAGGTTCCAACCAGGCGGTCGACGGCCCGGACGGCACTGGAGGCATCCAGGACGGCCAGGACCAGGTGTCCGCCGGCGGCAGCCCGGATGATCAGTTCGGCGGTGTCCCGATCCGGCAACTCGCTCAGGGCCAGGATATCGGGATCCTGCAGGACGGCCTGTTGGACCCCGTGGGCGAAGCTGGCGGTATCGCTGCCGACTTCGCGCTGGATCATCGTGGCCTTGTGGTTCTGGTGCCAGAACTGGATGGGCTGTTCCAGGCTGACGATCCGGGCCGGACGGTGCAGGTTCAGATGGGAGAGCAAGGAGGCCAGGGTGTTGATCTTGCCGCAGCGCGGGTGTCCGGTCAGAAGGACCAGCCCGGAGGTCTCGGCCAGGACCTGCTCGACCAGACCTCCCGACAGGCCCAGATCCTCCAGGCGGGGGATGTCGGTCCGCAGCCTCCAGATCGAGGCGGAGATCTCGCCTCGCTCGCGGTACAGGTTGAAGCGGAAGCCCGTGCCTGCGGCCGCATGGCACAGGTCCACCTCCTTGCCGCCCTCCAGGCTCTGAAGATGGGAGCGGTTCATGACGGGGGCCAGCAGATGCCGACAGTCCCCCCGGGTGAGCCGTTGCTCTCCGATGGGAACGAGCTGCTCGTTGATCCGCAGAAGCGGCGGGCTGCCGACGTTCAAATGGAGAAGGGAGGCCCGATGCTGGACGGCCAGGTCCAGGAGCTGGGCCAGCGAGTAGGGAACCTCAGAGGGCTCTCGGGAAGCCTCGTCGAGGCCTTCCAAGACCTGCGTCAGACGCTCCAGGATTCCCTCCAGTCCCGACTCGATCACCTTCTATTCCCCTTCGTTGTCGGTGGGGCCCTCGACTTCGAACTCCAGGGCCTGGGCGCGGGCGAGTTCTTCTTCCTCGGCGCGCTCGATCGTCGCGATGGCTTGATCCACCTCGACCGCCAGCAGGGCTCGGACCGATTCCACTTCCTCGACGTCGGAGGCGTCCCGGACACAGACCGTCCCCTGGTTGATTTCCTGCAGGGCCATGCTGACAGGGCGGGCGGCATTCCCTTCGTCCAGGAAGGGATGCCCGTCGTTGATCTGTCGGGCTCGCTTCATGGCCAGGGTCACCAGCTTGAACTTGTTATCAACCTTTTCCAGAAGGTCGTCCAGGCTCGGGTCGACGAGCATCGTATTCCTCCAGTTTTCGTTTAAAAAGGATGCCGGCGGGCGGCATCAGCGTTCACCCTATCACATGGGGGGGCGGTTGACCAGTCTTTCAGGAAAACAGCACGGATCCCAGCACCAGGAGGACGAGCAGGAGCAAAGCCATCCGCACGAGGCCGTGAAGGGATTCATTGCGCTCCAGGAGCGGTTTGAGGCGGTCCTGGACCGGGCTGAAGAACCAGGTCGCCGAGAGGAGATTGAGCAGGATGAGCTTGCTCAGATGGACCTGGCGGATGTCCAGGACCTGGAAATCGGGATGGGCGAAGGAGATGTGGTTGAAGGTTCGGGTCTTCCACAGGATGGCCAGCCAGATCAGCGGGCTGAAGTGGCCCAGGAGTTCGGCCGGGAGCAATCGGCGCCTCTGATCCGGCGGAAACCTCCGGACGATCATCCGAACCAGCAAGGGGCACAGCACAAAACAGCCCAGGACGATCGTGGCCGAGACCCGGGCGTTGATCGGTCCGTTGTCGCCGGGTGGGATGCGGACCTTGAGGACCGCCTCGCTGAGGGTCTGGCCCAAGGGCTCACCCCTGGTCAACTTCAGCAGGGATTCCTCGGCGCCGGCCTGACCGGTGTACAGGACCGTGCACATCAGGATCATCAGCAGGAGGCCTGGAAGAAGGGGGAAGAGGGCCGCGATCGGATCAGCCAGGAGTGAGAGCCAGTGGGGAGGGGTGGTGACCAGGACCGGGATGTCCACTTCCGAGTTCTGGGAACGGAGGAAGACATGGGCGCGATGCTCCTCGGCCGCACGCATGCCCGAAGAGTCGATCCAGAACTCGAGCTCGACCTGGTTGCCCTGGAAGGCGGTCGGCAGGATTCGGACCCAGCGCTGCGTCGAGCGGCAGTAGCCGTTCAACTCGCCTCCGCCAGAGTTCCAGACCTTCAGGATGCCCTGGACCACCCGACGGCCCTTCGGGCCGTTCAGGTGCTTGACATCGGCGACCTCGTATTCCAGTTTGGGGGGCTTCTCGGAGGAGACCGTCTCCTGACCGAGGAGCAGCATGCGCAACTGGGTGATGGTCTGGGGAGGGTCGGGATAGGTCGGGTCCAGGGCGGCCTGCAGGCCGCGGAGCCACTGAGGCGAGATCTCCGGATACTCTTCCGGGTTGAGGGTTCCGGGAGACTGGCCCAGGACCGGGACCTGCCCGGTGAGCATCCACCATGCCAGGCAGATCAGGCGATGGACATCGAAGAAGGAGGGGATCTGGACGGTCTGCTGGGAAGACTCGGCGAATTCGTCCAGGGTGTCGGGGGCCTGCAGGCTCTCCAGGCGCACGGGAAGGAAGCGCAGTCGCCCCATGGTGGTGACCAGGACATCCTCCGGTCCGAATTGTCCCACGACGAACGGAGGTTTCTGGGCATGGAGTTCTTCGAGGACCTCGGCCAGGCTGTTGGTCCAGGTCTCGGCTCGGGCCCGGACCTGGGCCGGGCTGTGCTCCCTGAAGCGGAGCAGGGGCTCGCCTCCGGTATACTCCCGGACCAGGTAGTGCAGATTCCCTTCGCTGGTGCCTTCAATGGTGGTGGGAATCGTCGGGTGGTCGAGGGCCCTGAGTCGTTCCACCTCCAACTGGAAGCGGTCGGGGAAGGACGGATCGCTCTCGGATTGATAGAACTCCCGGAGCAGCACCAAGCGCCCGGTCTGCACCTCGGTGGCCGTGAACAGGCGAAGCCCGGCCTGCGAGGCCAACTCTTCCTTGAAAACGAACTTCCCCGCGATGGGGGTCTGTTCCAATGCTTCCGTCAGGGCGGATCGCCTCCCAAGAAGACAGATTCCTGACGGCTTCGAACAAATCATCGGGCCTCCTCCTGCCCGCGGGTCGGGCTCGCGCATCGAAGGCCCGTGCAGGCGCCTCTTGTCCCGACTTGAAGGAGTTTGACCGCTTGAGGAAAATTCTCAGGGAATGTCTCAAGTCGCCTTGACCGAGGCCGAGGATCGGCGCTCGGGTACCCGTGTTGGCCGTCGCCCCCGAGGTGGAGCCACCGTTTCCCGTCGGAAAGCGGCCCCTGCCTCGTCGTCGCCCGAGCGCCTCTTCCGTTGGAGGGTCCTGGGGGGGCTGCTCTTCCTGCTCTTCTTCACGCCCTTCCTGACCGTGAGTCTGGCAGCACCTGGATGGACCGGTCAGTCGGGAGGAGACCTGGCCCGTTTCCTGGACCTCTGGCTGGGCCAGGCGGCCTGGATTCTTCCGGTCGGAACCTTCGCCCTGGCCATGATCCTCTTCGAGGCCGACCCGCACCGCGAACTCCACCTGCGCTCGGGGATGCCTGTGCTCTTCCTGGGCGTGGTCCTGCTGGCCGCGCGCCTGGATGACCAGGGCGGTCTTCTGGGGAGGTTTCTCGACGAGAAGCTGGTCTATCCGGTGGGACCCTTCGGAGCCTGGCTGGCCGTGGGCTGCTGCTTCTTGACGGGGCTGGTCCTGCTCTGGCAGGTCACGCTGCCCGAACTCCTGGGGGGGCTGGCCGCCCTGGGGCGCTTGCTGGAACGAGCCCTGCTGGCCTTCCTCGGCTGGACCCTGAGGCTGCTCCAGGTCCTGTATCGCGGGGGGCTGGCGCTTCTGTCCGGGGCTGGGAGCTGGGCTTTGGGCGCGTTCCGCCGCACCGGCGGGCGACTCAAGAGGTTCCTGGAATCTCGTCGGCAGAGGCCCCGAGCGCCACGCCCCAGCCGTTCGGGCTCGGCTGTGCCCGCCGCCGCGACTCGCCCCCCTCGCGAGAAGGTCCCCTTCTTCTGCGAGAGTGAGGAGTCGGAACTGCTTCTGGATGAGGAGGCCCGGGCTTCGGCCGAGGCCACGCAGGATCCCGCCCCCTGGTCGCAGGAGTCGCGGGAGGAGGCCGAGCCGCTCCTGGACGGCTTCTCCGAGGAGGAATCGCTGTCTTCCATCCCTGTGCCCCTGGATTCACTCGATTCCCTGGAACTCGGGCCGGAGGCCACCCTGCCGTCGGAGGAGGCTTCCCTCGAGAGCGAGGATCTGGCGGTCTGGGATTCCGAAGAGCCCGAGGGCCGTCTTGAGGCGGAGGGCGAGCCCACGGTGGTCGAGTCCAGCGTGCCCGAGCTCCCGGCCATGCCCGCCCCTGCCGGCTCGCTCTCCCGGACCCCTCCCTCTGCGGAAGGCCTGCTCGAGGAACCCAATGGCCAGTTGAGGCTCTTCCCGGCCCCTCTGGCCGCGGCGGCTCCTCCGCTGCGCTATCGTCTTCCCCCCCTCTCGCTTCTGGAGGATGGCCCCCGACTTCGCCGGGTCCGGCCTGCCGAAGACAAGTCCCAGCTTCTGGTCGATACCCTGGAAAGCTTCGGAGTCCAGGCCCGGGTGCTCAACGTGGTGCACGGCCCCACGGTGACCCGCTACGAGTTGCAGCCGGCCCGCGGGGTCAAGGTCAGCCGCTTCACCTCGCTGACCAACGACATCGCCCTCGCCCTGGCCGCGGTCGCAATTCGGATCGAGGCCCCGATTCCCGGCAAGGCAGCCATCGGGATCGAGGTGCCGAACCTGAATACCGAGCTGGTGGTCCTCAAGGACATCCTGGGCTCGGAGAACTTCCGCAAGGGCCCCGGGCTCTGCCTGGGCCTGGGCAAGGACATCACCGGTCAGGCTCAGATGACCGATCTCCAGAAGATGCCCCACCTTCTGGTGGCGGGCACGACCGGATCCGGCAAGTCGGTGTGCATCAACACCCTGATCCTCAGCCTGATCTATCGCTTCACGCCGCGCCGGCTCCAGTTGCTCATGGTGGACCCCAAGCAGGTCGAATTGTCGATCTACGAGGGCCTGCCCCACCTGGTGGGTCTGTCCGGAGAGGATTCGGGCCGGATCCTGGTCGACCCCAAGAAGGCCGCCATGGCCCTCAAGCAGGTCGTGGATCTGATGGAGGAGCGCTACACCCTCTTTGCCCGGGTCCGGGTGCGAAACCTCAAGGAATACAATGACCAGGCCGAGGAGTTCCTGCCCTGGATGGTGGTCATCATCGACGAGCTGGCTGACCTGATGATGGTGGCCTCCAAGACCGTCGAGACCTCGATCTGCAGGTTGGCCCAGAAGGCCCGGGCTGCGGGAATCCACCTGGTGGTGGCCACCCAGAGGCCCTCGACCGACGTGATCACCGGGCTGATCAAGGTCAACATCCCTTCCCGGATCGCCTTCGCCGTCTCATCCGGGGTCGATTCCCGGGTCATCCTGGACACCAGCGGTGCCGAGAACCTGCTGGGCAAAGGCGACATGCTCTTCCTCCCGGTGGATGCCTCCGAGCCGAGGCGCATCCAGGGGGCCTACGTGACCAACGAGGAGATTCAGAGGGTGGTCGAGTTCTGGCGCGAGCAGGCGGCCCCCGAGAACCGGATCGAGTTGGAGGTCCAGGAGGGAGCCGCCGAGGAGTCCGCAGGCGAGGGCGACGAGGACAACAGCGACGACGATCTGGTCCAGGAGGCCCTGGCGGTGGTGCTGCGTTGTCAGCAGGCCTCGGCCTCGATGCTGCAGACCGAGCTGAAGGTGGGTTACGCCCGTGCCCGGCGCATCCTGACGATCCTGGAGCGCAAGGGGTACGTGGGACCCGCCGAGGGGAGCAAGCCGCGCAAGATCCTCTATGCCGGGGGAGAGGTCTCCTGAGGCCTGGCCCGGCGGATCGGAGGAACCTCTGGAGCCGGCGGGGAACTGCTTCAGGTCCTGTTCTGGGAGGTGCCTGTCTTGAGATTCCGTGCCCATCGTTTCCGCATCCTGGTCCTGGTCGCGGTCTTGTTGCCGCTCTTTGCCATCCCGGGTCTTCCGGTCCGGGCTCAAGGGGGCGAGGGCGTGGCCACCCTGGTGCAGGTCTCGGGTGAGGTCACCTATCGCCCCGCCAGCGGGACCTGGTATGCCGCCTGGCCGGAGCTCCGCAGCCGCCTCCTCGACCACGTCCGCACCGGGCACAAGTCGGTGGCGACCCTGGAATTCGATGTCGGCGGTCGGGTCGGCGTCAACCAGGATTCCGAGATCCAGATCGTGGGCGAGCGTCAGGTCGAGTCCGTGGGGCAGGAGGGGTTCCGTCGCATCGTCCTCAAAGCGGGGGGAATCTGGGCCCGGGTGACCCGTCAGCGCAGCGAGCTTCAGGTCCAGACCTCCGGCGGGGTGATGGGCATCAAGGGGACCGAGTTCGTGGTTGAAGCCACGACGGATGGCCCGACGACCCTCAGCGTCCTGGAAGGCTCGGTCGAGGTTCGGCCGGCCGTGGGCGAAACCGTGCTTGCCGAAGCCGGCACCCGGGTCACCTTCGACCCGGCCACGGTCCCGGTGGTCAAGACTTATGAGGATCCCGAACAGTTGCGTCAGGAAGTCATGCAGGGGTGGCGGACCTTCAATCAGGTGGCGGGACCCTTGATGGCGGCCACGGGCACCGGAGCCGTCAGCTACTACGGGGGGATGGCCCTGGACGTGGTCACCGACCCGGCCCAGGCCGCTCGCGACTTCGCGGCCTCCCAGGTCTCGTCGCGGGTTCCCATGGGAGGGTTGCTGGGGGGGGCGATCTCCGGGGCCGGACGCAACCGTTCCAAGACCCCTGACTTCCCCACGGGCCTGAGTCCCGACCAGGCCGGCCTGGGCACGGAGGCACCCAGCTTCGTCTGGGCGCCGGTCGAGAAGGCCGCAGGGTACGTCCTTCTGCTCAGCCGCGATGAAGGCATGGCCACCTTGAACTGGACGGCCCGGATTGCCCAGCCCCAGGTCGGTTATCCCGTCAACGGCCCGCCGCTCCAGCCGGGGCGCTACTTCTGGCGCCTGATCGCCCTGGATTCCAAGGGCAAGCCCCTGGGGCGGGCCAGTCAGACCTGGTTCGAGACCGAAGGCTGGAGCCAGCCCGCCGACCCGGCCCCGGAACCCGAGACCCCCTGATCCGGATTCGCGGGCGCCTGGAGGTGGCCTTGATCCGTTCCCGGGAGCATGCCCTGGCCCTGGCGCTGGCCCTGGCCTTGTGGCTTGTGTGCCAGTCCTTCTCGGGGAACGCCCGGGTGGAGACCCTGGAACTCGGTTTCTACGATCTGCGTTCGGGCCTTTTGGAATTCCCCACCGATCTGCGCATCCGGCCCATCGGCCTGGACGAGGAGCTCGGTCAGGCCGGCTGGAGCGGCCCGACGGCCCTTCGCCTGCTGGATCTGCTGGCCGACGGGGGAGTCCGGGGACTGTACCTGATGGATCCGCCCTCCTCGGGCTGGGCCAGCCTGGCCTCCGCCCTGGGGCGTTTTCCCGTGGCCGCCGTGCGCTCGGAGCCTGGGGCTCGAGGGGTGCCGCCCCGGACCCTTGCGACGGCCTCGATCTTCGAACCCGAACTGGACGGCGTGGTTCGCCGGATCCGCCTGGCCGTGCCCGGCCCATCCCCCGGTCCCGGCCCGGGCCTTCTTATGCTGGCGGCCTTGGAAGGGGTGTCGCCTGGCGAGATCCGCTTCGGCTCGGGATGGGTCCAGGTTGGAGCCCGTCGGATCCCCACCGACCCGGAATATCGGGTCTGGGTCCAGTTCCCGCGAAGCGCGGCCCCCGGTCAGGAGGCCTCGAACTCGCCCCTGCATCCCATCTCCGCTGCCCGCATCCTGAAGCCCGACTCGCCGGTTCTTCGTCGCCTGGAAGGGGCGGCGGCGCTGGTCGGCAACTTCGCCGACGAGGCCCGCGATGAGGTCCTGACCAGCGGCGGCACCCTGAGGGCTGTCCAGGTCGAGGCGGCCTTGTTGGATACCCTGCTCTCGGGGCGCCTGGTGCACCGCCCCGGCCGCCCCGGACAGGCCCTCCTGCCGCTGAGCCTGGCCCTGATCCTGGGCTTCGGTCTGCCCCTCCTGAGGCCTGGGGGGCAGGCCCTGCTGGTCCTGGGCACGGCCCTGGGTTGCGCGGTCTTGAACCTGGCGGCCTTCCGCCTGGGCCTCTGGCTGGATCTGGTCCTGCCGTGGCTCACCCTGGCGGGGGTGGCCCTTTCCACCACGGCCCTTCATTTTCTTCGTTCCAGGCGCCTGCTGGGGCAGTTCCTGGCTCCGGAGCTGCTCCGGGAGGTCCTTCAACCCGGTGGAGAGGCCAGCCTGGGCGGTCGCCAGCAGGTCTGCACGGTGATGTTCTTCAGCCTGCCCGCCTGTCTGAAACAGCAATCCTGGGACGCCGCGACGCTTCTGCAGAGGCGCAATCAGTTCACTTCGCGGGCTACCGGGATCCTCCAGGCCTGGGGAGGGAGGGTGATGGACTTCCAGGGAGACGCCCAGATGGTCCTTTTCGGGGCCCCGCGTGAGTTCGCCGGGCACGCCGCGGCAGCCACGGCGGCAGCCCTGGAGATCCTTGCCGAGGCGGCCCCCCTGGTTCAGGAATGGAAGGTGGAGGAGCCCGCCCTGGCCTCGGTGCATGCCGGGGTCTGCACCGGGCCCCTGGCCGTGGGATTCGTCGGGTCCGAGCAGCACAAGGAGTTTGCTGCCATCGGGGATACCACCAACGTCGCCGCGCGGCTGTACGCCGCGGCCTTGAAGATGGGGGTGGACGTGCTGATCTCGGAGACGACCATGACGGCCGCCTCGGGCGTCATCCAGGCCGATGCGCTCCCGCCGATCTCCCTGAAGGGCAAGTCCCAGCCCGTGCCGGTCTTCCGGGCCCGACGGGTGGAGCTGGACGCTCCCTTCCGATGAGACGGCGCGTCGGTTTCTTCCTGGCCTTCGCTCTTCTGGCCCTGCTGGTCTTCCTGCTCTCCTGCCTGGAACCGGTCCGCGTCCTGGAAGGCGTCCTTCATGACCATCATCTGAGGTGGAGCAGGCAGGGGACGAGGGATCCCCGCATCGCGGTGATCGGGATCGATCCCGCCAGTCTCGAGGCCCTGGGGCCCTTCCCATGGCCCCGCAGCGTGCACGCGCGTCTGCTGCGGGTCCTGCAACGGCATCGGGCCGAAGCCGTCTTCTTCGACCTGGTCTTCGACAGCGTCGGAGCCGGGGGGATGGAGGACGATCTGGAGTTCGCCCGGGCCTTGCGGGACTTCGGGAAGGGGGTGCTGGCTTCGTCGGTCTCCGAGCAGGACGCCCGGGAGAATCGGGTTGCTCCCTTGTTGCCGAGCCTGGAGGGCACCGCGCGGATCGGGGTGATCAACCGCAAGAGGGATCCGGATGGGGTCGTTCGTTGGGGGATTCTGGGCGTGGCGGCCCTGCAGCCTCCGGCCCCCTCGGCCGCGCTGCAGATGCTCCGGATCCATTCCGGGGATCCGCCGCTCCTCTTCCAACCCGATCAGGTGGCCGTAGGTGAGCTGAGGATCCCCACCTCGGGAACCGAACCCTTCGAGGTCCCCATCCGTTTTCGAGCTTCTCCGCCCCCCCTCTCCTATATCCGGGTTCTGCGGGAAGAGGTGGGCGAGGAGGAGCTTCGAGGGCGTCTGGTGCTGGTCGGAGCCCACGGGACCGGGACGGAGGTGGACACCTTTGCCACCCCTCTGGGGTTGAGCCCAGGAGTCGAGATCCACGCGGCCCTGCTGGACACCTTGTTGTCCGGAGAGTTCATGCGCAGGGCCTCTCCCGGGTGGGATTTCCTGGTCGTGCTGCTGGCCTGCCTGGGCACCGGGGCGCTGGTCGTCAGGGCTCGGGGCGTGTCCTTCGGGGCCCTGGCCGCCGGTGGGATTCTCGTCTTCCTCTTTTTGGGCCAGGGAGCCCTGTTTCGCCTGGGCTGGTGGATTGGAATCCTGGGAGGAGTGCTGGGCGTGGTCCTGGCCTTCGGGTTGGCCTGGCTCCTGCGCTCTGTCGGGCTCAGGAACCTCATGGGCCAGTTCGTGGCGCCGGGCCAGGTCTCGGAGATGCTGAGGTCGGACCAGGCGATGAGCCTGGGGGGCAACCAGGAGGAGGCGACCGTCTTCTTCACCGACATCCGGGGGTACACCACCCTTTCTGAGTCGCGCAATCCCCTCGAGGTCCTGGAGATCCTCAACCAGTATCATGGCCGGGTCGGGCAGGTCTACGAGCGTCGGGGCGGCACGATCATGACCTATCAGGGGGATGCCCAGATCGTCCTCTTCAGGCACCAGGGGCGGGACCCGGCCCAGGTGGTGATCCGGGCCGTACAGGCAGGTCTGGAGATGCAGCAGGCCGTCGAGGAGTTGCGGGAGCGCTGGGAGCTGGGGCCTGAAGAGCGCTTCGAGGTCGGGGTGGGGATCTGCACCGGCCAGGTCCTGCTGGCCACCGTGGGGGCCGAGAGCCACAAGCAGTACACCGTGCTGGGTGAAACGGTGCGGCGGGCCTCGGAGGTGCAGGGCCTGAGTGCCACCTTGGAGTCGCCCGTCCTTCTGGATCGGGTCTCTCGAGAACTGGCGGGTGCGGCTTTGCGGGTCGAGGCCACCGACCCGGTCCTGCTGAAGGGGGAGGCCGAGCCGGTGATCCTCTACCGGGCCCTGGGAACCTCAGAGCCGGGATAGGGCCCAGAAACCGCCCAGGACGGAGCCCAGCAGGAAGAGGAAGTCCACCGACCGGGCCGCCGCCTGGAGCACCTCGCCCATGGGCCCTTCCAGGCATTCTTGGCGGAACCGGGTTCCTCCGGCTCGGGAGTGGCAGAGGCGGGGCGCAGGCACCGCGACCAGGCGGGTCGGCCTTGGGGGGAGGGCGCGGCTGCTCCAGGGTTCTTCTTCGAGGCGCAGGGCGGAGTGGTTCATGATTTCCTCCGGGTCTAGCGATCAGGGCGGGGAGCCGGGTGATGCTCGAGGACCTTGCTGCCCGGGAACAATTCCAAGGCGGTCTGGACGAGTCGGGTGTGCGGAGAGCGGCCCCGTCCCGAAGAGGGGCGGGTCCGTCGGGAAGTCGAGGGGCGCGTCAGGGGTTCGGGTCTGGTCCACCCGTCGGGGTGGGGAACCGGCAGAGCACTCATGTCCTGGCCCTCCTGTCTGGCCTCTAGCGATACTTGCGGATCAGGGCGCAGACCCGCCCCACGACCCGGAAGTCACGGGAGACCACGATATCCGCGTAGGCTGGGTTGTCCGAACGCAGGATGACTCGATCCGCTTCCGGGTAGAAGCGTTTCACGGTGGCTTCGTCCTCGATCATGGCGACGACGACCTCGGCACGGTGTACCCGGACCCCGGGGTCCACCAGGACCAGGTCCCCGGCCTGGATCCCCTCAGCCATGCTGTCGCCACGGACCTTGAGGAAGAAGGAACGTTCATGGGCCGGCAGCCACTCCTCCGGCACCGGGAGGCGATCCTCGATCTCTTCGAAAGCGGGGATCGGTCGCCCGGCAGCCACCTCGCCCACCAGGGGGATCATCCGGACGGGTCGGGTTCTTCCGGATTCCTCCTGCAGGCAGGCCGCCAACCGGATGGAGCGGGCCCCGGACTCTCGGTGGATGAGGCCCATCTTCTCCAGGGTCTCCAGGTGACGGCTCACCGCCTGGGTGGAGCGGAAGCCGCAGTGCTCGGCGATTTCGCGGAAGGTCGGAGGGAAGCCCCGCTCGCGGATGGTCTGGGCCAGGAAGCCCAGGATCTCCTTCTGGCGTGCGTTGAGTTCGGGGTTCATGGCTTCCTCCGGGCCGATGTGAACGCTTGTTCACTTCCTGTCTGGAGTTTAGTGAACGCCTGTTCACTTGTCAACCCCATCTGGCATCCGGTCGGCCGGGACGGCGAAACCCCCCCTGGAATGCTGGCCTGGTTGCCCCGGCGGTCGGGAATCCGGCTGGGGGAGGGGAGAGGAACCTTTTGCCGGGGATCGAATCTGACTGCCCGTGTCCGGCCCTGTGTCGTTCCAGGCTCAGGGGCCTTCTCCCGGAAGGGGGGCGGACCGGCTTTCTTGTTTGAGGAGGGTGTCCATGCGCAGGTTCTTTGGTGTCGCGGTCCTGGTCCTGGCCCTGACCGGTTGGGCCTGGGCCCAGGCGGGGTGGGTGGCGACCCCGGGAATCGGGGTGGGCCCTGTCCGCTTGGGGATGACCGCCTCGGCGATCGAGAAAAACCTCACCCGGAGCCCGCGAGCCGATCACCAGGAGATCTCCGGCAAACCCAAGTGGATCTACTACAACCAGGGGGTCCAGGTCCACTACGACGACGCCGCGACGGCCCTGCAGATCGTCGTCGACAAGGCAGGAATTCCGACCCCGGAGGGTCTCCAGGTCGGGGACCCCTCCAGCCGGATCTCAGCGCTTTATGGCCAGGCCGGCCAGTCCCATCAACTGCCGACGGCGGCCCGGATGCCCAAGCAGTACTACTACGTGTTCCCCTCCCGGGGCCTGGGCGTGCAGACCGAGGGGGATCGGGTCCTGCTGCTCTATCTCTTTCCGGCCCGCTGAGGGGCCGGCTCAGGGGTAGATGAACTCCGGGACGACCCTCCCGGGGATGAGGTCCGCCTTCCAGGCCCGGTCCAGCAGTTCCTGGACGGCCTGACGGCCTTCCGCCCCGAAGTCCAGGGTCGAGCGGTTCACGTACATCTCGACGAACCGGTCAGCCCGATCCCGATCCAACCCGCGCCCGAACTTCATGGCATACTCCAGGGCGGGCTCGCGATTCTCCAGGGCATAGCGGATGCTCTCTCCCAGGATTCCCGTGATCCGGCTCATGAGCTCGGGGCCCAGATCGCGACGCACGCAGTCCACTCCCAGGGGCAGCGGCAGGCCACCGGTCTGCCCGGCCCACCATCGGCCCAGATCTTCGACCAGGGCCAGGCCCTGGTCGCGCCAGGTGAGCTGGCCCTCGTGGATCACCAGGCCGGCCGTGGCCTTCCCCTCGGCCACCTCGTCCAGGATCCGGTCGAAGGCCACCTCGCGCACCGTGAGGGGGCGTTCGGCGTAGAGCTGGGTCACCAGCCAGGCCGTGGTCAGCTTGCCGGGGATGGCCACCGGGCCCGCCAGGGCCTCTTCAGCCGAAAGGCCCGGTCGCGTGACCAGGATGGGGCCGTAGCCGTGCCCCAGGCTGGCCCCGCAGTGCATCAGTGCATAGCGATCGTGCAGGAAGGCGTAGGCGTGGGCCGACATGGCGGTCACCTCCAGGCGCCCCTCGAAGGACCACTGGTTCAATGTCTCGATGTCCGCCAGCACATGGGAGAAGTGCAGGTTGCCTGTGGGCAGGGCGTCCACCGCCAGGGCATAGAACATGAAGGCATCGTCCGGGTCGGGGCTGTGCCCGACGCGGATCTCCAGGGTCTCGGACATGGGTTCTCCTTCTCGTGCAGACGGTTCGCAGGCGAAGCCTTCGGATGGGCCTGGGAGGAATCCTACCCCGGAGGGGGAGCCCCCAGGGCGATCCCATGCCCCGCAGGGAAGAGCCCGGGAACCGTGACCGGCAACCTTCCGGTGGCCTTGCGGCGTCCCATGAGGACCTCGCAGACCGCCTCCAAGGTGAAATCGCCGTAGTTGTAGCCCAGGACGCAGGCCCCCGCAGCCGGCAGGTCGCGCAGGATATAGGGGCTGGAAAGCGAGACCAGGACCGTCCTGGGGTTGGCTTCCAGGACCGCCTGGGCCAGTTCCTTCTGGGCATCGGGGAGTCGATCCCTGGCATAGAGCGCCAGAACGACCACCGCGGCCTCCGAGGCCCGTCGCGCCGCCTCCCGCACCGGCGGGCCGGCAACCGAGAGATGGAAGGCCTGTTCGCTGACCCGGGGATGGAACCGGGCCAGCAGCGGGGCCAGGGGAGCCCGGACCGAGACTTCACCCAGGGGACTCAAAGGAAGAAGATCGGGCGCCAGGACCAGGAGTTCCTCCTCGGGCTCCAGCCTCAGGGGCAGAAGGCCCTCGCGGTTGAGCAGGACGGTCACCCCCCGGGCGGCGATCTCCCGCATCTCGGCCTGGTGGGAGGTCACCTCCCAGGTGGGTTCTTCGGCAGGCCGGCCCTGGAAGCGCGAGCGCAGGGCTTCGATCCGGCGCAGGGATTCGTCCAGGCGGGATTCGGGAATCCGCCCCTGCTGCACGGCCTCGACCAGACCGCGGAGGGCCTCCAGTTGCTGGCTGAACGGCCCCAGGGCCAGGACCAGGTCCGCGCCGGCTTCGATCGAGCGCACGGTGGCCTCGGCAAAACCCCAGCGGTCGGCCAGGGCCCGCATGGCCAGCGAGTCGGTCACGATCAGGCCCTCGTAGCCCATCTCCCGGCGCAGGAGGCCGGTCAGGACCGGAGCGGAGAGCGTCGCCGGAAGGCCATCGGTCGGATCCAGGGCCGGGAAGGTCACGTGGGCGGTCATGATCGCCTCCACCTTCTCCGCGACGGCGGCGCGGAAGGGGAGGAGTTCCACCTGTTCCAGGCGTTCCCGGTCATGGGCCAGGGTCGGCAAGGCGATGTGGGAGTCCAGCGAGGTATCTCCGTGTCCCGGGAAGTGCTTGGCTGTAGGGGCCACCCCTCCGTCGCGAAGGCCGCGGATGGCCGCCCTGCCATGCTCGGCCACGCTCCGGGGATCCTCGCCGAAGGAGCGGACCCCGATGATCGGATTGGCGGGGTTCACGTTCACGTCCAGGCAGGGGGCGAAGTCGATGTGCACTCCCAGATCGCGAAGCTCCCGTCCCATGATCCGGTGGGCTCGGTAGGTGGCCTCGGGATCCCGGGCGGCTCCCAAGGCCATGGCCCCCGGTGAGAGGCTCATCTCGGGGAAGCGGAAGCGATCCACCAGGCCTCCCTCCTGATCGACGGCGATCAGCATCGGCTGGGGAGAGCAGGCGTGGATGGCCTCGATGAGGTCGGTCACCTGGGGACGGTCGGCCACGTTCTTGGCGAAGAGGATGACGCCGTTCCAGGCGTGGCGGGCCAGGTGTTCCCGGTCCGCGGCCGAGAGCCCGGTCCCCGGGAGGTCGATCATGATCAGTTGGGCTGCCTTGTCCTGAAGGGACAGGCGGGTCGGGTTTTCGGCTTGGCTCATGGGGCGCCGGTTCCCCGGGGAGTCGGGGGTTCCTGCCCTGAGGAAGAGCCAGCCGGAGGGCCGGTCTCAGTTCCGGGTGCGGAACTGCAGGACTGTATTGCTGGAGACCTGGATCCGGTCTCCCACGACGACCTGGCGTTCTGCCCCAGGGAGAAGGGAGATCCCGTTCACGAAGGTCGGGTTGGTCTCGCTGCGGTGCTGGACGTAGAAGCGGTTGTTGCGCAGGACCAGGACGCAGTGGACGCGGCTGACCTCGGGGTCGGCCAGGCGGATGTCGCAGTTGCGGCCCCTGCCGATCATCAGGCGCTCCTTGTTCAGGTCATAGGACTTGCCCAGGTCGGCCTGGACACCCTCGACGATCTCCAGGTGCAGGTTGCGCAGGGCCTCGACCACGCGGCGCTCCAGGAAGATCAAGACCGTGTTGCCCAGGTGGATCCGGTCTCCGGTCATGAGGACGACCTCGTCCCCCTCGCCCAGGGCCAGGCTGTTGACCTGGATCTCGGAACGGAAGTTGACCAGGGTGAAACGGCCGCTCCGATAGCGCAGGACCGCCTGGTCATTGGCGATCTCGGTCTCGTCGACCTCGATGTCGTTGAAGCGCTGCCCGGGGGAACCGATGGTGACGACACGGTCCTCGGAGAATTCCGAGCCCAGCAGGTCGACCTTCTGACCCTTGCGGCTTCCTTCCAGGTAGCCGACGACGAAGTCCGAGTGGTGCCGCCAGGCGCTGGTCGAACTGCCGAAGGATTCGGGGTCGAAGAGAGGGACATCCGGCTCTCCGGTCGCAGGGGGCTCGGCGGGGGCGGGTGCCGGTGTGGATTGGCCGCCCCGGAGCGAACGCTCCAGATGGGGAGGCAGTCCCCGAGGCACAATCCCGCCGACCGCCGGGCTCTCTTCAGGAGTCTCCACCGAGAGCGCAGGCCCGGAGGCCGGCGCCTGGAGCGCGATGGGCTCGGGTTCCAGGGGCTCCTCTGGGGGGAGGGGCTGGATTTCCGGCCTGGCGGCGGGGCGGGGAGGCGGCATGGCCAGGGGCTCTTCGGGTTCCTCCACCGGTTTCCGGGGGGCGGGGGGAGGCATGGCCAGAGGCTCTTCCGGAGTCTCGACGACGGGCCGGGCCTGGCGTGGGCGCCGACGGGCCGGTCGAGCGGGAGGCTCCGGGGTTGCCGCAGGAGCAGGCATCTCCAGGGGGGGCTCCGGGGGGGGAGGGGGCTCCGGTGGCGGGGTGGCGGGGGACGCCTGGATCGAACGGGGACGGCTCTGGGGCTTGAGCGGGCGGGAGGCCGGGGGGTCGACCGGTGCGCCCGGCATCCGGCGTGGCCGCAGGGGGCCCGGATCCCGGCTGTCCTCGAGGGAAACCGGCCGGCGGGGCTCCTTCGACGGGGCGACTTCGGCGGCTTCCTCGGCGGACTTGTTGCGCCAGGTGCGCAGGGAGGCGCGCGAGGAACCCCGGCGCTGCTCGCGGGACTCGGGCCACCCTGGTCCGGAGGGCTGTCCGAAGCGCATCCTGTCTTCGGGGCTCTCCTCCACTTCTTCTTCCTCGTCCTCGCCCTCGAGGTTGGGATCGATCTTGCGCACCACCAGCGAACTCTGCCCGATCATGATGACATCTCCCTCATAAAGAGGGGTGGGCAGGTCCACGCCGATCACGATCTCCTTGGGGCGGCCGCTCATCACCCGGCGGAGGCGGGTCGGGACGGGGCTGCCCTCGCTCTGGAGGATGCCGTAGGTGTATTCGCGATCGTGCCAGACCAGGAGTGCCTGCTCGGAGGGCAGGCTGTCATCGTTGAGCAGGACTCCGGCACTCTGGCGCGGATCGTCGGGCCCGAGCCTGCGGCCCAGGACGAGAAGGGTCTCGCGAAGGGGGAAGCGGCTGCCCTGATCGGGGCCCTGGGCGGCCACCAGGAGCAGGCCGCCAGGGGTGGAACGCGCCTGCCGCCGCCCTCGAGCGGGGGCCTCGTCCGCCAGTCCGGCCAGGCCTTCCATCGGTTCCCGGGATTTCTCCTCCGCCAGGTCGTTCAGGGCATCCAGGACGGGCCCCTTCAGGTTGGGCTGTCGCAGGGGCGGGGACTGCACCGCATCGCCCAGTCGGCCGGTCCGGATTTCGACCGCCTCCACGCCGAAGACCAGCAGGCCCAACTGGACCTTCTGACCGGGCTGAAGCAGATGCTGGTCGACGGACTTGCCGTCCACCAGGGTCGGATTGGTGCGGGAGCGGTGTTGAAGGAGATAGCCCCGCTGGGCTTCCTTCCACTGCAGGATGGCGTGAACCCTGGAGACCGTCGGTTCTGAGAACAGGACCCAACCCGGAGCGTTCTCATTGGGGTCCAGGGCCCTCCCCAGGGTCATCTCCTGGGCATCCAGGGAAAAGACCTTTCCCCTGTCGCTGCCATCCAATACCCGAATCTGCAAGCCGGAATTCCAAGCCATGGGCCAGCCTCGACGCCTCCTCAAACAGTCTACGCAGGTTCAACATCCGGAAGCCCGGACCTTCCTGGACCGGACCTGTCCGAAACCGCGGCTGGACTCAGCGAAGAACCGGACCCGCCAGGGCCCGATCGACCATTCTGAGCCCGGACTCCACCGCGTCGAGGAACGGGGTGAGCGTGTTGGCCGTCAGGGCCGAGACGGGGACGGCTCCCGTCCAGGTCTCCAGCGCGGCCTGCATCCGTTCCGGGGCCACCCGGTCCACCTTGTTCAAGAGCAGGATCTGGGGGATTCCATCCAGGGCCAGGTCTTCCAGGATGCCCTGGACCGCCATGATCTGGTCGGGGTGATTGGGATTGGAGACGTCGACCACGTGGATCAGGAGATCGGCGTCGTCCAGCTCTTCCAGGGTCGCCTTGAAGGCTCGGGCCAGGTCTTCGGGCAGATCCTGGATGAACCCCACGGTGTCGGTGAGGATCACCTCCCGCCCGGAGGGCAGCCGGAGCCTGCG
>JALHDH010000144.1 GCA_022839105.1 bacterium | reverse complement strand
CCTGGTGACCTGGCAGGGCCGCTGCGAGGACATGGACGGCCTGTGGCTGCGCCCCTGCGGCCCCGACAAGGCGCTCCTGCCCCTGCCCACCGAGGTGGCGGAGGAGGAGCGCCTCCGAGCGGACCAGGAGAGCCTTCGGGCCGACCAGGAACACGAGAGGGCCGAAGGCCAGATGGCCCGGGCGGAGGCAGCCGAGAAGCGGGCCGAGCAGGAACGGGATCGGGCGGAACGACTCCTGGCCCGGCTGCGGGAACTGGGCGTGGAAGAATAGGGTCGGGGGGCGGATTCGAGGAGGGCCGGGACCGGATGAGGATCGACATCGTGGTGGTCCACGTGCCCCGCTATCGCTGGGGACACGAGGTCGATTTCGTCCCCCCGCTGACGGGCATCCACCTGGCCGCCCTGACCCCGCCGGGGCACCAGGTCCGCGTGATCCACCAGCAGGTCCAACCGGTCGACCTGGAGACCGACGCGGATCTGGTCGCCTTGAGCTTCTTCAGCGGATTCGCCGGGGAGGCCTTCGCGCTGGCCCGGGAGTTGCGCGCGCGGGGGCGTCGGGTGGTGGCCGGAGGGCCGCACGCGACCTTCTGCCCCGAGCAGGCCGCCGGGTTCTTCGACAGCGTGGTGGTGGGCGAGGCGGAGTCCGCCTGGCCCCGCCTGGTCGAGGACGCCGAGGCGGGCCGCCTTCAACCCTTCTACCAGGGAGAGGCCAGCCCCCTGGAGGGTCTTCCCCTTCCGCGCTACGACCTGCTCTCCGGCGCCTTCTTCGTCCCCAGGGTCGTGCAGGCCACCCGGGGTTGCCCCTTCGCCTGCTCCTTCTGCTCGGTGCCGACCTTGAATCCCGGGTATCGGACCCGGCCCGTGGCCGAGGTGATCCGGGACCTGCGCTTCGACGGCTTCCGACACTGGTGGCAGCGCAAGCTGGTGTGGTTCTGGGACGACAACCTGACCATCCGGCGCCCCTATATCCTCGAATTGCTGCGGGCGATGGTTCCCGAGCGCAAGTGGTGGCTGACCCAGGCCAGCCTGGACGTGGCGACCGACCCAGAGCTTCTGGACCTGATGCAGCGATCTGGTTGCATCGGCATCTTCTTCGGCCTGGAGTCCTTCGGAGCCGAGTCGCTTCAGGACGCCCACAAGCCCCAGAATCGGGCCGAGCAGTACCGGCAGAGGATCGCCGCGCTGCATGATCGCGGGATCTGCGTCATGGCCGGGTTCGTCTCGGGTTTCGACGGGGACACCCCCGAGTCGATCCGCCGGATGGCGCGCCAGCTCGAGGAGGTCGGGGTGGACGTGCCCTTCCTGAGCGTCCTGACGCCCTATCCGGGGACCCCGATCCACCGGAAGATGCAGGAGGAGGGGCGCCTGCTTCGGGACCGGGGCCCCGAGAGCTTCAACGGCTACAACGTGACCTTCCAGCCCCGGCAGATGTCGCCGGAGGAACTGCTGGCGGCTCATCGGGCGCTGTGGCGCGAGGCTTTTTCGCTGCGCAACTCCCTGCGACGGATCTGGAGGGGACTCTTCACCCTCAGGCCGGGGGCCTTCCTCATGTCGGCCTGCATGAACGCCTTCTACTGCCTGAAGAACCTGCGAGGGAACCACCCGCGCGTCTTCGGACCCGTTCAGGCCTGACGCCTGGGGCGCTCTTGGCTTGGGAACGGTGGGTTCCTTGGTCAGGGGCGCTGTCGAGGTGTCTCTTCGATGAGGCAATGTGTGAAATCCTCGGAGGGTCTCCCTTCGGTCTGCTGGGGAGCGTGGCTCCCTGTCTCCGTCATGTCTTGCAGGAACTTCCTGGGAAAGGTGATGGATCGCGAGGTGCGGAGGCCGGGCCTCGTCCGCTCCCTATTCCCGGGCCGCGGTGTAGGGCGGCGTGGCCTCTCGGACCTCGTCCAGGTCGGAGGTGTCGCAAGGCTCGAAGAGCTCAGCCAGGTCCAGGTCCAGTCCAGGCAGGGTGGGGCTTGCGAAGCGGCCCACCTCGGCGTGGACGCCCGCCACCCGGTAGCTGCTTCCGTCCAGGACCAGCACCTCCAGCAGCGGCGGGCTGGGAGTGACGATCCAGTACTCCGGGATGCCATACCGGGCGTAGAGGGCCAGCTTGCGCAGCCGGTCATGCCGGGCGCTGCTGGGGGAGAGGATCTCGACCACCAGGCTGGGCGCCCCTTCCACATGGGTCGATAGCAACTGGCTCCGGTCGCACAGGACCAGCAGGTCTGGCTGCACCACGTCCCAGTCGGAGAGGCGCACGTCCAGGGGGGACAGGTAGACCTGGCACGGGCCCCGGCCCAGCGCCGCCGCCATCGCCAGATGGAAGGAGGCCACCAGTTGCTGGTGCAGGGGCCGCGGCGCCGGGGCCATCAGGTAGGGATGCCCGTCGATCAACTCCCAGCGTCGTTCGTCGGACCAGGTCTGGTACTCCAGCCAGTCGACCCGCTGTTCGTTCGGAAGCACCATGCACCGATTATAGCCGAGCCGAGCAGCGGCTGTCGAAGGGCCGGCGGGGGCCGGAATTCGCCGCCGAGGTGGCTGCCCGCCCGCCGCTGTCCCCGATCTGGGTGCATGGATCGAACTGATGCCGACCCCCCGTTCCGATTGCTGCAGGGCGCCGACCTGGGTCGGATGCCCGACAACGCGGCACGGTCTCCGTCATGTTCCGCAGGAAGTTCCTGGGAAGCGTGCAGGATCGCGGGGTGCGCGGTCCTGCGCCGCCACCCAGGCCAAACATCCCGTCAGCCCACCCCCAGCGCCTCCTCGATTTCGTCGGAGTCCGTCACGACGTGCAGGCGGTGCTTGGCCAGGGAGGCGGCGACGTAGAGCTCCGCCCGCTCGAAGAGGCCTTCGCGGAAGTCGCCCAGGTCGACCAGGATCACCACGTCGGCCTCCAGGCCACCGAATCCGTCATGGTTTGCAGGAATCTCCCGCGAACCATGCCGGATTCGGACTGCGAGGGCCGAACACCCTTCAGGCACGCAGCCTGCTGTTGGAGGTCAAGAATGTCGCTCCGTCACCACGAGATCGCCGAAACCGACCACCGGATCCTGAATCCCATGCTCGCCGGAGACCTGGCCACCCTTGCTCAGGCTGCGGATCTCCAGCCTGGGATGAGCGTCCTCGACCTGTGCTCCGGCAAGGGCGAGATGCTCTGCCAGTGGGCCCGGTCCCGCGGGGTGACGGGGTTGGGCGTGGACCTGAGTCGGGTCTTCGTCGCGGCGGCCCGTTCGCGAGCCCTCGAGCTGGGCGTGGCTGAGGCCGTCTCCTTCCTGGAGGCCGAGGCGGCGGAGCAGTCCCGGGTCTTGGCGCGCGAGCGTCCGGCCTCCTTCGACGTGGTGGCCTGCATCGGCGCCACCTGGATCGGCGGCGGACTGGCAGGAACGGTGGAGTTGATGCGTCCCCTGGCCCGCCCCGGGGGCACCCTCCTGGTGGGCGAGCCCTTCTACGAGGAGCCTCCACCCGAAGCCGCCTTTGCGGCCTGGGGCTTCCCAGCCGATTCCTACACTTCCCTGGTGGGAACCCTGGATCGCCTGGAGGGGCTGGGCCTCGACCTGGTCGAGCTGGTGGCGGCCGATGCCCGCGGCTGGGAACGCTACGAGGCGGAGCGCTGGAGGGCGATCGCCCGCTGGTTGGAGGCCAACCCCGAGGATCCCGAGCGGGAGGCCTTGAGCCGGTTCCTGGCCAACGACCGGCGAGCCTACATGGAATGGGGCCGGCGCTACCTGGGCTGGGCCGTCTTCGTCACCCGCCCGAGGGGATGAACCCGTCGCTGCCGCCCGGTCTCCCTGGCCCGGAGCTGCCTGCCTTCGATGGCCGGGCCTTGGCGAGGCCTCCTACCCCGCCCTGCGGGCCAGCCGCTGCAGGGTGACGGGGCACCTGGCGTAGCCCTGGGCCTCGGCCGCCTCCAGGATTTCGTGGGCCTGGGTTGCCAGTCGGGCCAGGTCGGGCGTGGGCTCCCGGAGGTCCAGGTCCCGGGCCACGGCCTCGAAGAGCGTCAGGCAGGAGACCAGTTTTCGGGCGTCGATGCCGGATCCCATCAGCACGGCCAGCGGCGGAGCGTGCCGGTGCATCTGGTCATGGACCACCGACACGATCTCCACCAGGCGCTGGCGCAGCACCGGATGGCTCAGGTAGGCTTCAGCCTCGTCGACGCCGTCCAGGCCGTAGTGGATGGCCGTGGAGGAACGCCCCAGTTCGCGCAGTTGAGGCAGGATGTACCAGATCCAGTGGCCCGTCTTGCGGCCCGCCCCCAGCTCGCGCAGTGCCCGCTGGAAGTCGCCGCGGTCCTGGGCCTCCAAGAAGCGTTCCAAGTCGAAGTTCATCTCTCCAACCTCCGTCCAGATGGTTCGCGCAGCCTCTGCGACACCTTGGGCCAGGAGGAATCCGAGCCCCTGCGGGAGTTCCTCCTGCACGAAGTGTGCGAGCGGCCGTGGCCGGCCTGGCTGACCGGACAGCGCGTGGCTAGAAGGCCGCCCGTGAGCCTTCCAGGGACGTGCAGTCCGACCTCGAGGAGCAGGAAGCCTCATGGTCCGGGAGAACGCGATGAAGGAAGTCGTCGGCTTCGGCGTCAGATGTCCGGACAACCTTGCGACGCCTTTCCAAACCGAGAAGGCGCTGCCAAGGTTCCGCCACCTTTCGGCGCCGGGCTCAAGGAGGAAGGTCGCGATGTCACGCCAGCCAGCCGCCATCGACAGGGATAAGTTGCGGACCGCCATTCGCAAGCTCGGGCACGAAGACGTCTTCTACATGCTGGATGACGCCATCGACCTCTTGCCGCAATCCAGCCTCCACCAGATCGCCAGGAAGTACCTGGACGTCAGGAGCCTGCGCCCCGAAGGCGAGACCAAAGCGAAGGCGAGTCTGCTCGCGGCCGTGAAGGCCTTCGACAAAGCGAGCCGCGCCGGCGAGTACTACGAGTCGTTCATGGTCGACTCCAGGAACTACACCCAGAAGTCCGCGGGAACGACGGCCTGGATCGCCGACTGCCGTCGGCTTCTGGACCGCTGCGTGGCGGAGCAGAAGACGGGCGCCCCCGCCGACATGCGGGAGGCCTTCGACATCCTGTTCGGGCTGCTCGACCGCATCGATGAGGGCCACGACGACGTGATCTTCTTCGCCGACGAGGGCGGGTCGTGGCAGGTCGGCGTTGACTGGGAGCGGGTCTTGCCGACCTGGTTCAAGGCCCTCTCGGCCACGGCTGCCCCCGGGGAGTACGCCGAACGGATCACAGCCCTCCTCTCGCGGCATTTCAAATCCGGCCGCGACAGGATGCTGGCGCTCGCCCGCAAGACGGCGACGCCGGAACAACGCAGCGAATTGGGCAGATGCGTCAGGCCGGGCACCCGGTCCACGATGATCTGACCCCCACTCTTGAATCCCTCTCCCGGCCCGAGCCGGACCAGAGCGGACCACTTGTCCCATTCGAAGCTGACCCTCGGCTGGAACAGGGCCCGGTGCCTGCTTGTCCAAAATCGGCAACATCCCCGTCATCTCTCGGCAACTTCATGGCCATCCGCAGGCAACATCCCAGGCGCATGCTGGGGGTGAGGGTCGCCCGTGGGCGGGCGCCCGACGGCCGGTCCCCGCCCCTGGCGGGATGGTATACTCCTGGCATGGAGGACGCTCGCATGGAAGCCCTGCGC
>JALHDH010000143.1 GCA_022839105.1 bacterium | reverse complement strand
CTGTCCCAGGTCCTCAACGAGACCGACGGCACCGGCGCCCCGAAGGCCAGCTACGTCCTGGGCCCCAACGGCCTCATCGCGATTGTCGATGGCGACGGCCACGAGCGCTACTACGTCTTCGACGCCCTGGGCAGCGTGCTGGCGCTGACCAACGAGACGGGGGCGGTGACGGACACGTATGCGTATGATGAGTATGGGGTATTCCTACATGACAACAGCAGTCATGGCAATAGTATCGGTTATGTGTCGCTATCGCGTGATTCAGAAACATCGATGATGTACGTGCGGAGTCGCTCTTATCTGCCCTCTATAGGCATATTCATTCGCCGAGACTCACTGTCACACTTGTTAAGCACACATCTCTATGGATATGCCGCCGCCAACCCGATTCATTATGTAGATATTGACGGAAACGACGTGACTGTGCCGTCGCCTGTACATGGATTTGGGCCGGATTGTGCCTCTGTTTCCAGGCGTGTGATTCAAGTTTATCAGAGTTACCAACAGCAAAAGAACGCTCAATGGGGACCAATCGAAGGGGCGAACTGGTTGTCTGGAGACAAGAACGCCAAGCCTTGTGCAGACCAAGCCGCAGAACTCATTGATCTCTTGGAAGATATTCCCGGCATCAACTCGTGTTTCGTAGTGCGGTTCGGGGTGTTTGGGTACACTATGAATTGGGCGGGCCACGTGTACGTCAAACTAGATCCCCTAAAGGGAAATCAAGGTATCACTCTGGACCCATATTTCAACTCTGATCCACATTTCTGGACGCCCTTCAATGACTTCTCTCTCCCCAACTACGGACCGAAGTACTAAGAGGCAAGAGGGGACAACCAATGCACACGAATGTTCAATGTCGACGTCTCGCGACTTTCGGTGACATGCTTGCACTCGCTGCGATAGCTCAATTATCGACTTCCGCACTCGCACTGGGCATCATTGCTGGCGCCGAAATAGTCGGCATTGATTCCGAAAGAACAGTGCTTCCGTATTGCGGTCCAATAGGCATTTATTTCTTGCTTGCCGGTTGCATCGCAGGATCCGTGCGAATACTTATGGGATGTATTGCTTGGCTAATCCAGGCATGCTTGGCCCACCACAAAAGAGGCGAGGCGGATAAAACTGTAACTTCTGCGTCGCTCGGTGAGCCGGTGAGCCCGGAGGTTGACCCAAAGGCTATTAGCACAGCCATAGGAGGTCACGGCCCATGAGGCGAAAGCGGCAGACATACATTTTCGTATATAAGCCCTGGCGAAGCACACCTGGCTCTTCCAGAAGCCTGGAAGTGTTGTGAAAGGCTTGTATCCTCACGCTTGGCCCCGGATTGCTGGTTGTTTTTATTGGTATATTGCCCAGGGTTCCAACTCGACTTTTGCCATTTTGCCGAGAGGAAGTGACCTGAGAATTCTCTTTGCCTGTTAAGCATGAATCGGCCTGACCTCTGTTGAAAGGTGTTCAAGTGACCGAACGTGACTTTTCGGCAGCCATGTGTATGCTGCCGGAACAGCGCCGGATGGCTTGACGGGCGGAGCCGCGGGAGATGGGGCGGCCAAGAGGGAGCCAGTTGGCTCCGGTCTCTGCAGTTCAGTCAGGTCGCCGAAGCCGTTGACCTCGTTGAGCTCGCAGGCACGACGGCCCGACCCTGTGGCCCTCGTGTTCCAGCAGACCGCGCTGACGAAGGACCGCCGCCTCGCGGGTGATGGCGGCCCGCGTGGTGTTCAGCATCTCGGCCAGGGCCCGGCGGTTGACCTCGCGGGGCAGCAGGACCCCGTGGGCTCCGACCTCACCGTTGCTCAGCGCCAGGTCCCGCAGCACCCCGGCCAGCTTCTGGCGGACCGTCCTCTGCGAGGGCTCGTGGATCTGTCCGCTGGCCCGTCTCAGGTGCTGGCACAACACGCCCAGCAACCGCCGCGCCGCGGCGGGATGAGTCTCCAGGAACGACTGGAACTCGGAGCGGTCCAGGACCGCGACCTCGCAATCGCTGACGGCATAGACCGAGATCGAGCGGGAATTGCCGTCCAGCAGGGCCATGTCCCCGAAGAAGGCCCCCTCGTTGAGGACCGCCAGGGTGACCTCCCGCTCTCCGGCGCCCCGGGTCATGACCCGGACCGTTCCGGCCAGGACCAGGAAGAGCGCATCGCCCGGGTCCCCCTGCAAGAACAAGGGCGACCGGGCCACCAGGCGCTTGAAGACGACCTTGGAAGCCAGTTCCAGGCGCTCGTCCTCGTCCAGATGCCCCAGAAGCGGAACCTCGTGCAGCCTCCAGGCCAGATGTTCGGAATCAGGTTTCACGATTCAGCCTCCCCCGTGAACAACTTCCCCACACAACGACGACCCGCTTGCTCCCTTCGACGAAACCGGATCCGGAAGGTCAGGCAGATGCCCGACCCACCGCAGCCAGTTCACGCGCCGCCTCGGCTCCCACCTTCAATGCCCGCAGGTTGAGTTCCTCGGTCCCCTGAGGAGCCCGCATCCGGACGGCCTCCTCCAGGGAGGAGAGCCGGACGATGTGGGTCAGCTCGGCCAGGGCCCCCAGGGCCACCGTGCTGGCGGCCAGGCTCTTGCCCACCTTCTCGCGGGCCAGGCGGGTGAAGGGCAGGCCCAGGACCTGGGCCCGGGGCTGGACGCCGTCCAGGCTCACCAGCTCCGAATCCACCAGGATCCTGCCTTCGGACTTCACCGCGTCGGAGAAGTCCCGGAAGGCGCCAGGCGAGAGGGCCACCAGGCAATCGGCCGCGATCACCTCGGGGAAGTCGATCACGCCATCCGAGATCACGATCTCGGAGCGGCTCGGGGCTCCACGGACCAGGGGGGTATAGCTCTGGGTCTGCACGGCGTTGCGCTCGTCGAAGACGGCGACGGCCGCAGCCAGGAGCAGACCCGAGAGGATCAGCCCCTGTCCTCCCTCACCAGCCAGCCGGATCTCGTATCGCTCGATCATGGGGTCCCTCCCGGCCGGGTCGGGTTCAGAAGCGGCAGGGGCTCGCCGCCATCGTGCTCCCGGGCCTTGGCCACGATGGTCTGGTAGGTGTCCGAATAGGCCGCCTCGGCCCGATCGATGAAGACTCCCCGACTGATGCGCCCGTCCCCGTCCGCCTTGGCGATGGGAACGGTCTGGTCCTTCAGGGCGCGGAACATCTCGCGCGGAGAGCCCTTCTGGTTGAGCTTGCCGTAACGCGAGTAGCAGGTGCTGAGAACCTCCACCACCGAGAACCCGGAGGTGGTCACCGCCCGCGCGATCTGCTTCTCCATCTCGTTGACGTGGTAGATCGTGCTTCGAGCCACATACGAAGCCCCGCAGTCCCGGGCCAGCTCGCAGATGTCCACCGACTGGGCGATGTTCCCGAAAGGACTGGTGGCCGAGATGTCCCCGGTGGGGGTGGTGGGAGAGAACTGCCCGCCCGTCATCCCGTAGATGAAGTTGTTCACCACGATGGCGGTGATCTCGATGTTGCGCCGGCAGGCGTGGATGAAGTGGTTCCCTCCGATGGCGATGGCATCGCCATCTCCCATCACGGTGATCACCTTGAGCTTGGGGTTGGCCAGGCGCACCCCGCTGGCGAAGGTCAGGGCCCGGCCATGGGTCGTGTGAAGGGTGTTGAAGTCGACGTACACGGGCATCCGCCCGGTGCAACCGATCCCCGAGACCAGCACCACGTCGTCCTTCGAGAGGCCGGAGTTGTGGATGGCCCGGATCAAGCTGCCCAGAACCACGCCGATCCCGCATCCCGGGCACCAGACGGTGGGGAACTTCTTGTCCTTCCTCAGGTAGCGGTGGATCAGTGGGAGTTTCCTGGCCATGACCTCTCCTCAAGCTTCTCCAGGATCTGGGCCGGGGTGATCACACCTCCGTCCAGTCGGTTGATGCCCCGGATCTCGACCTCGGGGTTGCGGACGCAGCGCTGGATCTCGAGGATCAACTGACCCCGATTCAGCTCGGGGACCAGGATCCGGCGCACCCGCGAGCCCAGTTGCCTGAGCACCTTCTCGGGGAAGGGCCAGATGGTCTGGAGGGTCAAGGTCCCCACCTTCTGCCCCCGGGCGCGGGCCGAACGGGCCGCCGCACGGGCCGAACGAGCCGTGATGCCGCAGGAGACCACCACGGTCTCGGCGTCCTCGAGGTCCTCCTCCCGGTAGAGCAGGATCTCATCCAGGTTCTGCTCGATCTTGGCGAAGACCCGTTCGAACCAGCGGTTGATCTCGTCGGGACGGAGGGTCGGATAACCGGCAGGGTCGTGGTGAAGACCCGTGACATGGTAGCGGTAGCCCTCGCCGAAGGCGGCCATGGGCGGAACCAGCCCGCCGTCCTCGGCGAAGGGCTGAAACCTCTCCAGGCCCTTGGGAGGCTTGCGCCGCTCCAGCACGGGGATCTGGCCCTCTTTGGGGAAGACGACCTTCTCCCGCATATGCCCGATCACCTCATCCATCAAGAAGACGACCGGGGTGCGGTACTTCTCGGCCAGGTTGAAGGCGACCATGGTCAATTCGAAGGCTTCCTGGACCGAGGCGGGGTACAGGGCGATGATCGGGTGGTCGCCGTGGGTCCCCCAGCGGGCCTGCATCAGGTCGCCCTGGGCCGGGCTGGTGGGCGAACCCGTGCTGGGCCCCCCGCGCTGGACGTTGACGACCACGCAGGGCACCTCGGCGATGCAGGCATAGCCCAGATTCTCCTGCATCAGCGAGAAGCCCGGACCGCTGGTGGCGGTCATGGACTTGCGCCCGGTCAGCGAGGCGCCGATGATGGCGCCCATGCTGGCGATCTCGTCCTCCATCTGGATGAAGACCCGCCCCAGGGCCGGCATCCGGTAGGAGAGGATCTCGGCGATCTCGGTCGAGGGCGTGATCGGATAGCCGGCATAGAAGCTCAGTCCTGCGGCCAGCGCCCCATAGGCACAAGCCTCGTTCCCGGAGAGGAAGCCCACCTCTCCCAACTGGCTCTTCTTGAAGATCAGGCTCTCTTCGATATAGCGCTTGGGCGAAGCGAAACGGATCTCGGTGGTGGTCTCCTGCATTCCCTACTCCCGCTCGATGGTCCCGACGACCAGGGCAAAATCCGGGCAGACCATCTCGCACATGCCGCAACTCGTGCAGCGCTCGGGCGCGACGACCTGCACCCTGCCACGGCCCTCCGTAGACAGGACCTGGCGGGGACAGATCTCCACGCACAGGCCGCAGCTCTTGCACCATGCCTGCACCACGACCACGGGGTGCTCGGGGTTCGGATTCTGAAGGGACTCTTCGAGTTCTTCGGTGACCTTCTGCGGATAGGTCCCGGTGATGATGGTATCGTGCTGTTCCACGAAACTCCAGCTCCAGGCTTGTGCCCGCCCCGGCGCCGAAGGCCGGGAGGGCAGGTGAATGCGGGTAGTTCGGCTGCAGGAGGGAAGGCTCCTCCGAGGAGCCCGAAATCCCGGGAAGGTACCGGGTGTTCCACTGCTTCGGCCTTCTCCCGTCCCATCAAAGGCCACCTCGAGGCCCACCAGGATGATCCAAATCATCTTCCGGGAAGGTCGGACCCCACCCCCATGGCGTAAGAACCTCCCATGGAGACGAATCCCAAGGTCCCCCAAGAGGTCTTCCAGGCTTTTCTGCAACGCTACCCGCTCTATCCCCGGACGGCATTTCTCGACGAGCTGCGCCGCAGGGAGTTCTCGCGGCTCGATCGCAGCGGGGCGGTCTACCTGGACTACACGGGAAGCGGACTGTATCCCGAGACCTTGGTCCAGCGACAGGCCGAGTGGCTGCAGTCCTCGGTCCTGGGAAACCCGCACTCCGAGAACCCGGCTTCCCGCGCCAGCACCGAAGGGGTCGAGCGCTGCCGTTCCAGGATTCTCGAATTCTTTCGGGCCGATCCGGGGGAGTATGCCCTGGTCTTCACCTCCAACGCCAGCCACGCCCTGAAGCTGGTGGGCGAGGCCTATCCCTTCCAGGCCGGGGATCGCTTCCTGCTGACCTTCGACAACCACAATTCGGTCAACGGGATCCGCGAATTCGACCGCGTGCGCGGAGCCCGGACCCTCTACCTGCCGATCGGCACCCAGGACCTGCGGGTGCGTGAGGAGGATCTGGAGGAGCATCTGGCCCAGGCACGACACGACGGCCACAACCTCTTCGCCTTCCCGGCCCAGTCGAACTTCTCGGGGGTGCGCCATCCCCTGGAATGGATCCCGCGCGCCCAGGAACTGGGCTGGGATGTCCTCCTGGACGCCGCAGCCTTCGTGCCCACGGCCCTCCTGGACCTCTCACGCTGGCACCCGGACTTCGTGTGCCTCTCCTTCTACAAGATGTTCGGCTACCCGACGGGCGTCGGGGCCCTGCTGGCGCGACGGGCCGCCCTGGGCAAGCTGCACCGCCCCTGGTTCGCGGGTGGCACCATCGCGCTGGCCTCGGTGCAGGCCGACTGCCACCTGCCCGCCTCGGCCCCTGCGTGCTTCGAGGACGGAACGCTGAACTTCTTGAGCATCCCCGCCGTCGAGTCAGGCCTGGACCTTCTCGAGAAGGTGGGCTACCAGACCCTGGGCCTGCGCACCGGCATCCTGACCTCCTGGCTCCTGGAGGAACTTCTTCCCCTGCGACACGCCAATGGCACCCCCCTGGTCCGGTTCTATGGCCCGACGGACATGCAGGACCGTGGCGCCACCCTGGCCCTGAACTTCCAGGACCCCCACGGCGAACAGATCGATCACCTGGACGTCGAGCGACGGGCGGCGGCCCGGAGGATCTCGCTGAGAACCGGCTGCTTCTGCAATCCCGGGGCAGGCGAACTGGCCCTGGGGATCACCGCCGATCGGATGCAGGCCTGCATCGACGAGTCGGCTGGCGCCGCCGGCTGCCAGGACGCGCGCCGCTGCCTGGATCCGCGCGGAGCCGGAGCCGTCCGCGTCTCGCTGGGCCTGGCCAGCGACTTCGCCGACGTCCATGCCTGCCTGCAACTGGCCCGAGACTTCCTGGAGACCTGACCCCCGAGCTCCCGCGAGACGCCCGGACCCCGGGAAGGACTTGGCACTCCGGACAATCCGTGCGACTTTTCTACCGTTCGTGCTACCCGCGAAGAACGGGAGGGCCCTCATGCACATCCCCGACGGAATGCTGGAAGCCAGGACCTCCCGCACCGTCCTGATGGCGGTCCTGGCCGCCCTCGTCTTCGCCCTCCAGATGCTGAACTTCCCCGTAGCGGCGGGAACCAGCGGACACTTCAGCGGAGGAGCCCTGGCCGGCATCCTGATGGGACCCTGGCCGGCCTGCCTGGTCCTGTCGGCGGTGCTCGTGGTCCAGGCACTTCTCTTCGGCGACGGCGGCCTGACCGCCCTGGGCGCCAACATCCTGAACATGGCGGTGATCGCCCCGTTCCTGGGCTGGACCGTCTATCGCCTGGCCACCCGTCTCCCCGGCCACGCCTTCCAGGTCCTGGGAGCCTTCCTGGCCGCCTGGACGGCGGTGCTGGCCGCCTCGCTGGCCGCAGCCCTGGAGATCGCCCTCTCGGGCCGGGCCCACCTGCTCGAACTGGGGGCCGCCATGGCCTTCTGGCACGCCCTGATCGGGGTGGGCGAAGGCCTGATCACGGCCAGCCTGGTCGCCTGGCTCTCCCGGGTCCGACCGGCCCTGCTCCAGCCCGAAGGAAGCGGAGAGGCGACCAGCGTGGCCGTCGTCCTGGGACTCCTGGCCCTGGCCGCAGCCGGAGCCTCCTTCCTGGCCAGCGCCAGCCCGGATGGCCTGGAATACGTCTCCTTCGAAAAGGGCCTGGGACAGCTCTTTCCGGCCTGGAGCGCACTGAAGAGTCCCTTCCCGGACTACCAGGTTCCAGGTCTTCCAGGCCCCCGACTGGCGGGCGTCGCGGCAGGCTTCCTGGGGCTGGTGGTCAGCGGGGTGATGCTCTATGGCCTGACCCTGGCGCTTCGGCGCCGGGCGCAGGCCTGAGGGGTCCCGGGATGCCCGGCCTGGTTCGATTCGGGGTGACCATGGAGCCCGAACTCCTGGCCCGCTTCGACCGACTGGTGGCCCGACGAGGCCACAACCGCTCCGAGGCGCTGCGGGACCTGGTGCGAGGGGCCCTGGTGGAAGCCGAGGTGGAAGAGCCGGATCGCGAGGTCGTGGGCACCCTGACGATGGTCTTCGATCACCATTCCGGCGATCTGGCCGAGAAGCTGGACTCGATCCAGCACGAGCACTGCCGGCAGATCGTGGCCACGACCCACGTCCACCTCGACCCTCACACCTGCCTGGAGGTCTTCCTGCTGCGCGGCCCGGCCGACTCGATCCGCCTCATCGCCGACGCCCTTCTGGGGGCCAAGGGGGTCCGGCACGGCCGGCTGGTCCTGACCTCGACACAGGCCATGCCTTGAGCCTGCGCCACTCCGACCCTCGTGCCCGGATGCTGGCCACGCTGGTGCTGGTCGGTGGAATCGCCTTGCTGTCCCCCCTGAAGCCGGCGGAGGCCGGCGCGCTCTTCGGATTCCTGCTCGTGGCCGCCCTCCAGGCCGAGGTCCACCTGGGGCTCTGGCTGGCACGAAGCCTGGCGGTCCTGCCCGTGGCCGCCAGCCTGGCCATGGCGCCGGCCATCCTGGTCCTGGACGAGCCGACCAGCAACCTCGACCCCCGCGCCCGACGCGCCATGCTGGGACTCCTGTCCGGACTCCAGGCCACCCTGGTCGTGG
>JALHDH010000142.1 GCA_022839105.1 bacterium | reverse complement strand
CCTGGGCGAGACGATCCGGCGCAACTACTTCAACCTCTCGGTCAGCCGGCTCTTCGACTGAGGTCCTGCCCCACCCGAGCGGACAACCACAAGGTTCGAAGAAGGCCCGGCTTCAAGGCCGGGCCTTCTTCGATGAGGGGGCCTGGCCGTTTTCGCGGACAGCCTCCCCTAAGGAATCTCCACCACCCGGAGCCCCTCGCTGTTGAAAAGGCAGAACCGACGCCCATCCAGGCTCATCCGCACCGCCCCCGCGCGGGCCCGGGGCAGGCCCGGCACGGGCTTGAGCTCCATGCCGGTCCCCGGGCTGGCAACGAAGTACAGGACCCGGTCCCGAAGAAGTCGGGTCACCACCACGCGCGTTCCGTCCCTGGACAGGGTCAGATAGAGGAAGGGCTGGTCCGAGGTTCCCAGGACCTTCCGGCTTCCGGTCACGGCATCGTGCAGGAGCAGCTCATGGGTCCCCTCCGAGCGCTGCGCGGAGTAGGCCGTGGTGTCCCCGGCGGCATCATAGGCGGTGAAGCGCTGGGCTTCGTCGATCCGGGCAGGCTCACTCCCGGCCACCCAGTGATACAGGCCGAAGAGTTCCGCGCCTTCCCGGTTGCAGAAGAATCCCCGATCTCCGGCCGTGTAGGAGTGGATGGTCAGGTTCCTGAAGCTGCGCTCGACCGACTCGACCTCGGCCGTCTTCCTGAAGGCGGCGACTCCGGTCTGGGAGGGGTCGACCTCGGCGATCACGTTGGGACCTCCGAAGTCCTGCGCGTCGTAGAAGTAGCCCGTCGCCAGCAATCGGCCGCCGGCATGCCAGAGGATCGGAGGATAGGAACGAAAGCCCGCGGCGCCCGGGTTGTGCTCCATGAAGGCCCGGACCCGGCCGCTTTGGAGGTCCAGCACCAGCCAGGTGGCCCCCGAGCGGCAGCTCATGACGACCTGGCGGCCGTCTGGCGTGAAGGAGAGCTGCTCGACCACCTCGGGGATCTCGTAACGCCGGGCACCGGTGATCCCGCCGTCCGAACGGACGGACAACAAGAAGATCTTGTAGGCGACTCCCCTGGCGACCTCCTCGGTGGTGCCGGGTTCCGAGCCCAGCAGGCTCCGACCGTCGGGCGAGAAGGAGGCCAGCACGAAGCGGGCGGGATCCACCCCGAAGGTGCGCAGCATCTGGGGGCTGGTGTGGGAGACGTTGGCCCAGGCTGCCTGGGCTCCCAGCACGACGATCAGGACCAGGAGTCCGGACAGGGTCTTTCTCATGAGACCTCCTCGGGAGACCTTCAACCGGGCATCTCCCCTCCAAAGCCTTTTCTGTGGAAACCCCGGGTTCCTCTTCGGGTTGCGCTCGGGCGCAAATCAACCCAACAATTTTACATCATGCCCTCAATTGTTAACACACTTCCAGGCCGAAAACCGCTACCATGGTGGTAAAGCCGGCCATCTCGTGCCGGACACCATCTGAAGGAGAGGTGGCTGCAGTGAGATTCCTGAAGACAGCCGCGGCGGTGGCCTTGATCGGACTCCTGGCCGCTCCCGCCATGGCTGGGGTGACCGGTGCGGAGGGCGGCACGAAGACCATCACCACCAAGACCCAGAAGAGCTACTCTGACAGCGTCGTCACCAAAGAGAACACCACCCGCTCCAACACCAGCGTGAATCTGGGGCACAACCTCCACATCAAGAACTGGCTGGGCGGCCGCTCGGACGGCCAGGGCCTGGCTTCCCTGCTGGATGAACTGGCGGTCTGGCGGGCCGGCGGCGCCGACCCGGGTCCGGGCTGGGCCGACTACTACGAGACGGTGACCCAGAGCGGCGCCCTCTCGGGAGCCCAGATCCGCGCCATCGTCAACGATCGCATGGACACCAACGGCCGAGGGATCGTGTGGAACCAGGTCTCGGACAGTTCCTGGACCGACACCAGCAAGTCCCGCTCCGAGACCGGTCCGGTCTACGTCGGCGAGACCTACGTCAAGACCACGTCCACCCGGACCACCACCGGGACTCCCAACCTGATCGTGGTCGGCGATGCCGACGCCCTGCAGAGCGCCTACGTGGCCCAGGGCAACGTCAATCAGCACACGGTCATCACCGACCACTACACCAAGGACTACGTCAACACCATCACCACCAACATCAACACGACCACCTACTACCAGACCAACACGAGGGTGAGCGTCTCCCCCATCGTGCTGGACCTGGATGGAGACGGGAAGCTGCAGGCTTCCGGTGGGAACTGGTTGCCGCACTCGGACAGCTTCGACAACACCCGGGTGGCCCTCTTTGACTTCCACGCCAACGGCTTCCCGGTCCTGACCGAGTGGGTCGGTCCCCAGGATGGCCTGCTGGTGCGTCCGCACGCGGATGGCAGCGTGGACGGTTCCAGCCTCTTCGGCACCTTCGGCGGCTACGAGAACGGCTTTGAGGCCCTCAAGGCCCTGGATGTCGACGGCAACGGCAAGCTGGAAGGCAGTGAACTGCAGGGCCTGAAGGTCTGGCAGGACGCCAACAGCAACGCGATCGTCGACGCCGGCGAGCTGCTGACCCTGGATGAACTGGGAATCACCTCCCTGGGCGTGCAGCACAACAACTTCCGCGGCACCTTCACCCGCAACGGCAAGACCGCCCAGAGCTTCGACTGGTGGCCTTCCGTGGTGGAGATGCGCAAGAAGAACATGGACCGGGACGCCTGAGGTTCCGCCTCTCGAGGCTCCTCCTCGAGAGGAGGGCCGGGGCTTGCCCCGGCCCTCCTTCCATTTCTGGCGCCCTCGGTCCTCACGCCAGGCGGCGGATTCAGGACGGCTCAGGAGGCCTTGACAGACAGGGCATGCGAGGCTTAGAATTGTCGGGCATTTGCCCCGCCGTGGCCCCGTCCGGATCATCCCGAGGCGGCGAGGCCGAGTCCGGGTCGCGACTTTCCGGCCTTCCCTGGAACCGGGACGGCCTTTTAGAGGTTTCGAGGAGGATCACGATGTCCCAGGTGAAGCTGGAAGCCAACGTTCGCGAAAAGACCGGCACCGGTGTGGCCCGTAAGCTGCGCCGCAATGGCCGGGTTCCCGCCGTCCTCTATGGGCACCATCTCCCCGTCCCGATGGTCCTGGACGTGGATGCCAAGGAGATGGAGCAGGTCCTGCGCACCGCAGGCCGCACCTCGATCATCAACCTGGCCGTGGCCGGTGGGACCCAGACCGCCATGCTGGCCGACTACCAGCGCGACGTGTTCGGAACCCACCTGCTGAGCGTGGACTTCAAGCAGGTCCGACTGGACGAGAAGGTCACCGCCTCGGTGCCCGTGGTCCTGGTGGGTCAGTCCAAGGGCGTCAAGGCCGGCGGCGTGATCGAGCAGATGGTCCGCGAGATCCAGGTCGAGGCCCTGCCCCTGGACATTCCCGAAAGCCTCGAGATCGACATCACCGAACTGGACATGGGTGAGCACCTGACGGTGGCCGACCTTCCGGCCTCCGAGAAGCTGACCTTCCTGGCCGCCCCGGACGAGACCCTGGCCGTCGTCCACACTCCGCGGTCGGTGACCCTGGCCGAGGAGCAGGCTGCGGCCGAATCCGCCGAGTAGGACCGGACTTGCGCGGCGAGCACCGCGAACCGGAGGCAGGCGGCGGGGCACCCCAGGTGCCGACCGCCGCTTCGCCGTTTCTGGTCCTGGGCCTGGGAAACCCCGGCCCCGAGTATGCCTGGACCCGCCACAACCTGGGATTCATGGTGGTGGACGAACTCTCCAGGCGCCACGGGATCCCGGTCCAGGAGCGGTCGCGCCTGGCCCTGACGGGCGCGGGCACCCTCCTGGGCCACCCGGTGGTCCTGGCCAAGCCCCGAACCTACATGAACCTCTCGGGACAGGCTGCCCAATCCCTGGCCGCCCGCTTCCTGATTCCCCCATCCAGGATCCTGGCCCTGGTGGACGACTTCACGATCCCCCTGGGGCGCGTGCGCGTCCGCCGCGAGGGAGGCACCGGAGGCCACAACGGACTGGCCAGCCTGCTGGAGTGCCTGGGAACCCGAGCCTTTCCCCGGCTGCGCCTGGGAATCGGGCCCTTGACTCCGGGAAGGGACCCGGCGGATTTCGTCCTCGAAGAGTTCCTTCCGGAAGAGGAAGAAGCCCGCAAGGCCCTGGTCCTGCGCGGTGCCGACGCCGTTGAGTGCTGGGCCGAAGAAGGCGTCGAGGCGGCCATGAACCGCTTCAACGCCAGCGACTGAACCCCGGTGCGGCGCCCCCCCGTTCAGAGCCGGGTCCGGAGCCACAAGAGCCCCAGGGCCAGGAGCAGGTAAGCCGCCACCACCAGCCATCCCGCCCGCGCCCAGGCCGCCTGGACGGCGCGGAACTGCTCGAGATCCGCGAAGGGTCTCGCCCGCCAGGCCATCTGTCCTCCGAAGCGACCCAGCAGGAGGTTGGGAAGCGGGAACATCCAGAAGAAGAGCAGCAACAGGAAACCAGACAGGAACATCCGGTGGGAGAAAGCCCACAGGCCCCCGCCCAGGAAAGCCCCCCAGTTCCACCGGTTCACCGCCGGCTCTGCAAGCCCTCGGGCCGGATTCCCGGAAGGCAGCACCGGACCTGCGGGCCTGGACCGGGCCAACTCCGCCTCCAAGGCCTGGAGCGATTCCTGGATCCGGTCGGGCCCACCCTGCAGCAGACGCTCCAGGAGCCCGCCGGGAACTTGTTCCGGAGTGAGAGTCTCGGTCATCTCGAAAGCCCTTCTGGCCGCCCCCCCGGCCCGGAGCGGCTCAGGCCCCCGCGCCGCTCCAGAAGGAGACGGAGTTGCCTCCCGAACCGCGGGCCTGCTGCAGGGCAGCGGTGGCCCGCATGGTCAACTGATCCTCGTTGACGGCATCGTGAGGGATGCCAGCCACCCCGAAGGAAGCCGTGATCCGGACCTTCCGCGGCCCTTGTCCGAAGGTGTGCCCCTCGACCAGGGCCCGGACCCGCTCGGCCACGTTGAAGGCGCTGTTCCGGTCGGAATGCACCACCAGCAGGGCGAAATCATCGCCTTCCAGGCGGGCCAGGACATCCGATTCGCGGGTGCAGGAGCGCAAGATCTCGGCCACTCCGCGCAGAACGGCGTCCCCGGCCTCCTGGCCGACCGTCTGGTTGACCTCTCCGAAACCATCCAGGTCCATCAGGACCAGCGAGACCGGGTAGGTGTAGCGCCTCCCCCGCTTGACCTCCTCGCGCATCCTCTCCTCCAGATAGAGGCTGTTGTAGAGGTTGGTCAAGGGATCGTGGATTCCGTGGGTCACGGCCTTCTGGAAGAGGATCGCGTTGCCCAGGGCGACGCTGGCCAGCTCGCAGAAGTCGGCCAGCATGTCCAGGTCCTCCTCGGTGAAGGCGTTCTCCTTGGCCCTCCCGAGGTAGACGGTCCCCAGGGTATCGACCTTGGTGGCCAGCGGGGCGATCAGGGCGCTCTTCTCTTCAGGAACCACCGTGGGCAGTTCCCGACCGCCGAGGGTCACCGAACCCTGGTCGATCTTCAGGGGCTCCAGACGGGAGGCGACGTAGCCGGGGGCGCCTTCCCCGATCTGCAGGCTGTAGTTCCTGAAAAGGTCGGTGTAGGGGCTGGCCGCGACCTCGGCAAAGAGTTCGCGATGCCCCTCGACGTCGTCGACCATGAAGATCACGCAGCTCTGGCTGGGCAGAAGGGCCTGCAACTGCTCGGTGATCGCCAGCAGGGCATCGGAGAGGGCCAGGTTCGAAGAGACCTGGCGGAAGACCTCGACCAGACGATTCTGACGTTCAAACTTCTTCTGCAGGCGGGCCAGTT
>JALHDH010000312.1 GCA_022839105.1 bacterium | reverse complement strand
TAAACAGCAGCAGGCCATCATGCCTATGCAACACAGAACATTGAATTATCTGTAATTAGCTAATACATTAATTTTAAGGTGAGTAAAGATGGATAGGGTAGAAAAGGGATTAAAAGATCGATTAAAAAAGACCCAAGCCATTAGGATGCTTGGAACCGGTATGGATGTAGGAGATTTAAACGATTATGCTCATGAGATTTGCCTACTTCTCCTTTTGAAAATCTTTCGCCGGGAAATAACAGAGAATCCAAACAGAACCAGACAGGATTTAATCTATATGACCGAAGAAATATTAAGAGAGATGGATTTTGTGGCCTCAAAAGAGGTGGCGGAACGGCTGGTAGACGGAGTTTTATGGTATAAGGATCCGAATAGGCAGGATCCTTTTTCCTGTTATATCTTTGATGAAGAAACCAGAACCCATGAGCTATATAAATTTCGCTACCTAAAACCCGACAGGGAGCATAGTCAATGGGAAAAGGGCGGTTCGACCGTATATATGCTGACTGAAGAAGCCCAGGAAATTATATTTATAACCAGGGAAATATTGGAGGAATTTGGTTTTGACATTGAGCAGTTCTATACTCTGCAATTAATAAAATCCGGGAATTTTAATAAAGCTCAAAACAGTGTCAGTAATTTAATTGCCAGGGTAAGAACTCTTATACGGCGGGAAAAGGATTACCGACAGGATGTGCTTAGAAATCCTAAAAACAGGCGACGAAAAAGTGAAGATGAAATAAAGAGGCAGTTTGAAGATGAGAAGAAGGTATTTGAAGATATGTTTTCATGGAAGAATCGGCTCAACTCTTTTCCTGCTGAGGCCAGAGCAGAGGCAGAGCAGGTATTTGAAAGCCTGGAAGTAGCCAGAACGCTTCACGATGTACTTGCAAAACTTGTAGTGGAAAATATGGCATTTGAAGTAGAAATCCGGGTTAAGTATCCGGATAGTTTTTGGAAGACTTCTAATTTAACCTTCAAAAAAGATATCTGGCAAAATATAATTGATAAAAAAGGGTTGGCCAATTTCGATGTATTAGAAAGTCTTTTGAATCCACTGTTTTCTCCCGAGGTGGATTTCATATATCCATTAGATTGGGCCTGGGAAGAGCAAAAAATCAAAAAAACAGAGGGCGATGAAGAGATATATGAGGATTTTGACGAAGAAGAAACCTGGCAGCCAAAATCCGCAGATTGGGAGATAATTGTAGAGCTGTGGGAAGACATATTCGATGAACTTATGAAAAATAATGAATTTTCCATAACAGAGTTACAGGATATAGATAGTTTTAAAAAACAAAAATGGCTTATGCAAAAGAAAAATATTGAGCTTTTTATGATGTTTGTAGTGACAGAAGTAGAGCTAAAGCTTGAAGAACAAGAAACAAATGATGACAGGCTGGAGCTGTTTCGGCGATTATGTGATAAAAATCCGAAATATAAAAAGCTGATAGGCCGGAGGATATCAAGCGTCAATGAAGAGGATAAAGAACCTCTGAGATGGGAAGAACTTTATGTTTCACCATATAAGATTAAACTTTTGCCCAGTAAATCAAACTTAGAATAATAAAGTTAGGGAGGAGAGCTTGCCTTGATTACTCATGAGCATTTACAAAAAGGTTCTGAGGCGTTTTTTTCATTGCTTGAAAATAAAATATTGCCACTGACTGATGCCCGAGTATATTCCTATATGGAGGAACCTG
>JALHDH010000311.1 GCA_022839105.1 bacterium | reverse complement strand
GCCTGGCGACGGAGGAAAGCAAAGACGATCTCGCCAGGTTCGTCGTGCGCCTGCCCGCGCCGCCAGCGCTACAATAGCGACATCCACTGAACCTCTGTCGGAAATGGTCCTGCTTCAACGCTTAAGACGGATCACAATCCGCCGTCCCCGCAGCGCCGGGTTGTGATCCGGTGCAAGCATTTTCGTGATCGTCGGTGTGGACTCCCATATGCGGACTCCTTGACACGTGCAACCTTTATCTATGGTCAACGTAGAATAAATAAACACGCATAAAGGAGAAAGAAAAATGCAAACGAACGTCAAAGTTTTGGGCTGGCTGCATATCGTCTTGGGGATTCTGGGGATCTTGATCGGCTGTTTTGTCATCGCCATTATGATGAGCGCCGGCCTGTTCTCCGGCGATCGTACAGCGATGGGAGTCCTCGCTATCATCGGTACCGTCGGGGTCGCACTGGCGCTGATATTTTCGGTACCGGGCATCGTCACCGGTATCGGACTGCTGCAATATCGTTCTTGGGCGCGGGTACTGGCGCTGATTCTGGCCTTCTTCAACCTGCTCGCCGTTCGGATCGTAGATGACAAGATCGAAATCGGATTGCAGCGGATCGTTGATCGTGCCGTAAGGGGGATGCAGATCCGGCGGATGCGAGTCCCACGCGGCAACGACCCTGACCTTCTTCCCGGCGGGGATGCCGCTCAGGACATAAGTCTTCGGGAAGTCGCCGTAGGTCACGGTGTTCGCCCACCAGCGGTTGTTCGCGATGGTGTCGTCGGCGATCGAACAGTCGATCCCGCCTGCACCGTCGCGGTCGCTCAACCTGCTGGCACCCTCGATGTTGTGGATCGCTCCTGCCATGATGGCCGCCTTGACGGCTTCCGGCCAGGACGTGAGCTGGCTCTGCCGGTGCATCAGCAGGGCGGCCTCGCCGGATACTGCCGGTACGGCGAAACTTGTTCCCGAAGGAACACTTCCAATCCATGGACTCATGTCCGTTGTCGAT
>JALHDH010000310.1 GCA_022839105.1 bacterium | reverse complement strand
TTGATAAAAGCCTGAGAAGGCATTTTGAACTTATAAGAACTTTGGTGGATCGGGGCACATATTTCTTTGATTATGGAAATTCCTTTATGAAGGCAGTATTTGATGCAGGTGTAAAAGAAATATCGAAGAATGGCAAAGATGAGAAGGATGGCTTCATATTCCCCTCCTATGTTGAAGACATAATGGGACCGGAACTTTTTGACTATGGTTACGGACCCTTCCGCTGGGTTTGCTTAAGCGGCAGGGAGGAGGATTTGAGAAAAACAGATAGGGCAGCCATGGAATGCATTGACCCAAACCGCAGGGGCCAAGATAGGGACAACTATATCTGGATTCGCGATGCGGAAAAAAATAAACTGGTAGTAGGCACACAGGCAAGAATACTTTATCAGGATGCCGAGGGGAGAATGAAAATTGCCCTTAAATTCAATGATATGGTAAGAAAAGGAGAAATCGGGCCTGTGATGCTTGGAAGAGATCACCATGATGTGAGCGGAACCGATTCACCCTTTAGAGAAACAGCTAATATAAAAGACGGCAGTAATGTAATGGCAGATATGGCTACACAATGCTTTGCCGGCAATGCCGCAAGGGGCATGAGTCTTGTAGCCCTTCACAACGGCGGAGGCGTAGGCATAAGTAAAGCCATAAACGGGGGTTTCGGACTGCTCTTAGATGGAAGCAAAAAGACCGATGATATTATAAAATCGGCACTTTTATGGGATGTAATGTGTGGCGTTGCAAGACGTTCATGGGCACGAAATCAAAATTCCATTGAAACAAGCGTAGAGTTTAATAAAAATTACGATAGCCTTGGCCATATCACCCTTCCGTATATACCAAAGCAAGAACTAATAGATGAAGTAGTAGATAAAGCCTTAAAATAGTATGGGCGACCACTGCTCTAACCCCATATCCGAGCTTATAACGCAACATAAACCCAGATCGTAGGGGCGACCACCGGTCGCCAGGCAAAAGCTATACGTGCAAAGCTTTTTAATG
>JALHDH010000309.1 GCA_022839105.1 bacterium | reverse complement strand
GAACACATCTGCGACCAACTCGCCCGCTCGGCCTGACGGGCCTGGCGGCCGACCCGAGGCAACCCCGCTCCAGACCCGAAAGGGCAAAAGTGGAGCTCTCGGCAAAATGGCAAAAGTCGAGACTATATAAGACCAGAAAAGCCCGAAAAATCGATTGACCGATCACGGATGTCTATTGGCGCGACCGTTCGATGTAGGAAGCAAAGTCGGACAGGTCTATCCCTGCCTTGCTCAACAACAGAGCTGTAGGCTCGCCCTTCCTGACAAGCATTGCAAGTAGGATGTGTCCGGTATCGACTCTCCTTCGTGAATCTTGCCTAGACAATTCCATGGCAATCTCTAACATTTCTTGGTAGGCTTTCGAGAATGTTGCATGCTCCGCCGACAACGGTCGTCGCTGCAGCACTATTCCGGCGCGATCAACTGCTTCGCGCAGAGCTTCGCTGTCGACGCCGATCCTCGCAATATACTGTTGGACCAGAGAAGAGTACTGGAGAAGAACAGAAAGCACATGTTCCGGGCCCAGAGGCTCCCTGGCTCCTAGAGCAGTTCGGTAGGATAGATCTAAGATGTTCGCTGCTTCCTCGTCAAAGGGCGACCACGTTGTCGACAATTCCCCAACTCCTTGTGGAAGGTCCAAGCACGGATGCGAAACGTTAGCACACCCGTGCTTGGACTTTTAGTGTTCGGCGGCAGGTTTCTGGCTAAAACATACCGTTTCCTGTACGATTTCCGGAGATAATCCAAGCGCCTCTGCAGACAAGCCGCATGTATTGATATTCTTCGGTGGCCTCAATGAGGCCTGCATATTTCTTGGGGTCTTCAATTGCAATGCGCTGAAAACAATGGTGATTCTGCATGTCTTGCTGTTTAGCATTGAACCTGCTGATGGCGTTGGCGCAGACTATTGACGCCCACTCTCTGTGGCCGCCTCTTGCCCACTTTCGCTGGCCGTGCCGGAGGCGTGAAGAAGGGGCCGGCCTCTGGGCCGGCCCCTTTGGGA
>JALHDH010000308.1 GCA_022839105.1 bacterium | reverse complement strand
TTCATCTGCATAACTCAAGGAAGTAGTTGTGGTTAATGAAGTCCAGGCACTTTCATTGGTCTCCTGACCTTGCAGTAAACGCCATACCTGATAACCTGTTAGAACTCTGTCCCGAGTATAGTTTGTAGGCGTTGTAGGTGTATTCTTGATATTACCGTCACGACTGATAGGCAATGTAGGATATACTAGTTTAGGTGCAGTGGCAGTTGGATTATACCTTATCAATTGGTCTGTATTAAATGTGATAACTTTCGTAGGTGAACCAATTACAATATCATCCAAGAACCAGACATACCACATTCCATCATTGGAAGGCGGATCATCGGCATGCCAGGCAAGCTTAATCTGCTGTCCAGCATAAGCATTTAGATTAACAGTAATCGGAGTAGTATAATAGTTCCAGCCACCGGTTAAAGTTGTTGCATCCCAAAGGACACTCCAGGTATTGCCATTATTAGTAGAAATCTTGATGTAATAGTGGTCATTATTAGTAGAACCAAGATAGACATAGCTCCAGAATTGTAAAACAGCATTGCCGGGGCAGTGGAATTGTGGCGTAATCAACCATTCATCCTGATGGACATAATCCCACCACATAGCTGCTTGATAGGAACCACCATGAGGTGGAACTGCAGGCGTAAGAGCTATAGTTCCAACTTGACACCAGGTTGGCAAGACACCAGTTGTTCCTGCTGCACCTATATCTGTAATAATTTGGCTCCAATCGGTTGGCGGGAAAGTTGCACCTTCAAAGCCCTCTGTGATTGTTTGAGCATTAGGATTGGGTGGTTGCCAAGTAATAGTAACATTGCTGAAATTAGCAGCTTCTTGAGCGACAACGCTATGAGGAGGATAAGCCATTTCGTTAACAATAATATCACCCATATTCACATTTGTAGTTCCGACCACAACCTGACCAGTTGCCGGTTGATAACCTACTGCCGTAGCAACATAGTTATAGGTCTGATTGGCAAAAACATTGGGAATAGTGAAGTTACCGGTAGCA
>JALHDH010000307.1 GCA_022839105.1 bacterium | reverse complement strand
CCGCACCTTCCAAAATATACGAATTTTAGGCTCGCAAACGGTATTTGAAAATGCATTACTAGGTAAAGGCTATGGTAATGGTGGTGCGAGTATTATTCATACTGTTTTGAACTCAGCTTCATATCGCAGGGAGGTTGTTGCTAGTACAAAAGAAGTAGATGAAGTCTTAGACTTTGTGGGACTAAGCGATTTGAGCAATGAGAAAGCGTGCAATCTCCCATATGGCAAACAGCGAATTCTTGAAATTGCAAGGGCGCTTATTACTAAACCAAAACTACTTTTACTTGATGAACCAGCAGCTGGACTAAATTCCCAAGAAATACAAGATTTGACGGAATTAGTTAAAAAAATTAATAAGCAGGGCATCTCAATTCTGCTTATAGAGCACCGCATGGAAGTTGTAGGTAAACTTGCGGACTGGGTATTCGTTATTAATCACGGTAGCAAAATTGCCGAAGGTACCTTTGATGTTATTAAAAAGAATCCGGTCGTAATTGAGGCTTACCTAGGCAGAGGAGGTCGCTAAATTTGCTCAAAATTTATGAACTTACAGTGGCTTATTCTACAGTTCCGGTATTACACGGAATTGATCTTGAAGTTCCGCAAAACAAGATTGTCGCTTTGCTTGGGGCAAATGGTGCAGGTAAATCCACAATTTTAAAGTCAATATCAGGCTTGATTAAACCTATATCTGGTCGAATTGAATTTTGCGGACAATCTATAGCAGGTCTACGCCCGGATGAAATCGTAAAACTAGGAGTAGCACATGTTCCGGAAGGTCGTCTGGTATTTCCTGGTTTAACTGTAGCAGATAACTTAAAAATTGGAACATATTCCCGTAAATACTCGAAAAACAAGCTAAAAGCTAATATGGAAAAAGCCTATGAGCTATTTCCCAGGCTAGCTGAACGTCGCAATCAATTAGCAGGTACAATGTCTGGTGGAGAACAGCAGATGCTAGCTATAGCAAGAGCGATCATGTCGGAACCCAGGCTTTTGATGTTAG
>JALHDH010000306.1 GCA_022839105.1 bacterium | reverse complement strand
GGGCAAAAGAGCTTGAGCAAAAAGGAATACATTATATGGGTGTAGGAGTTTCCGGCGGCGAAGAAGGAGCACTAAAGGGTCCTAGCATTATGCCCGGTGGCTCGAAAGAGGCATGGGAACAAATATCGGACATCTTTATAAAGATATCTGCAAAAACACCTGGCGGAGCAGCTTGTTGTGACTATGTGGGACCGGATGGTGCAGGTCACTTTGTGAAGATGACTCATAACGGTATAGAATACAGTGATATGCAGCTTATTAGCGAAGCCTATTTTCTAATGAAAGAGTTGCTTGGCATGACTGCTCTTGAAATGAAAGAAATCTTTGCCGAGTGGAACCAAGGAGAACTTAATTCATATCTAATAGAAATAACCGCCGATATTTTAGGTAAAGTAGATGATAAAACAGGTAAGCCTTTGGTTGATGTAATACTTGATAAAGCAGGGCAAAAAGGCACCGGAAAATGGACATCACAAGAAGCTTTAGATATTGGCGTTTGCATACCTACTATAACAGAAGCGGTGTTTGCAAGATATATGTCCTCAGCCAAAGAGGAGCGGGTTGAGGCGTCTAAAATACTGAAAGGACCTTCTACATCTTTTGAAGGTGATAGGGAGCAATTTTTAGAAGACATAAGGAAGGCACTATATGCCTCAAAAATCTGTTCATATGCTCAGGGGTTTGATTTAATGGCAAAGGCGTCAGATATATACAATTGGGATCTGAATCTTGGCAATATAGCCTTACTTTGGAGGGGAGGCTGTATAATACGGGCACAGTTTTTAGAAAAAATCAAACAGACATATGATGAAAACCCGCAGCTCAAAAACTTAATGCTTGCACCATACTTTAACCAAAGCATAGAAAACTGCCAAGCAGCCTGGCGCAGTGTAGTAAGTACAGCGGCTCTTAATGGAATTCCCGTGCCCTCTTTTAGTTCTGCACTTGCATACTATGATTCCTATCGCAGACATACCTTACCTGCAAACCTGATTCAAGCCCAGAGGG
>JALHDH010000305.1 GCA_022839105.1 bacterium | reverse complement strand
GGCAGGAGCAGCTTTTCCCAAGCCGGTTACAAAAGTAGAATAGAAATGATGATGAGCATTTATGAGCCCGGGCATAATGATTTTGCCTTCTACATCTATGCGTTCACAAACCTCATCGGGAAAGCTTTTTTCTGAACCGATTTGCAGGATATAACCATCATCAATTAAAATTTCTGCCTGCTCTAAAACCGGATGGCTACTATCAAATGTTAGAATTGTGCCACCTTTCAGTATGTATCTATTCATCTTTATTCCTCTCTTTAAACTTTATCTATGCAGAAAAAGGAGGATGGCTATATTTGTCAAGCTGGAATGTAGGAAAATAGTAAGAGCGTAATCTGTGAGATTTGCACAAGGAGTTTGGCTTCAAAAATATAAGGTTCATACTTAGTTGACTGCATATTACTGAAGTAACAACCAAGTAACAACTCCGTAACGAAACTACTGCAGTGTTACGGAAGTGTTACGGAGTCGTTAGATAATCTACTATGTTACAAGAAATTACTCACATTTTATTGTAGGAGACAAAAGAAAGGGATAATTTATAGATATGTAAAAAGTTAAGCTATTTTGGAGGAATTTTTAGTGCAGAGTGGTTTACAAATATTTAATTTGCGTTTATCCGTTATATCCGTTAAATCCGTGTTGCTAATTTTAAAGTTGTCACAAGTTATTGTATAGCCGGAGCTCGTTGAAGCTCCGCGTTTTTTTGCCGAAGAACATCATCCTCCGGCTACGCATTAAAAATTCCCAATAAAAAAAAGACGGGGACATCATATTATCCTGTGCTTACTGTTTGGAGTATTTTATTATCGGAGTATTTTTGTCCCCCTCCAATATTGAAAGAGATTTTGTTATTAAGCAGGTAATTATTTATTCTTTTGGCTGTAGCAATTCCTGTAAGTGTTTTACATATTCTTTTGCTCCCCCGGGTCTATACCCCGTGCGAGCAATTTCTTCACCTTTAGAATTTACGAGAACAATGGTGGGAAAACCTTGAATCCCGTAT
>JALHDH010000304.1 GCA_022839105.1 bacterium | reverse complement strand
ACCCGGTATAATCGATAATTTTCCTAATTGTTTAATCCTTTCTGATTTACAAACTGTCACCATAAGAATGACCAAAGAAAGGGTGCTTCCGCCGCCTCCAAATGTTTGAAAGAGGTCAACAAATTGCCCTGTGTATATATGAGGTAATGGCAGTCCTGCTTCAAAAGCTGCTAAGTTTTCCATTGATAAAGTTCTAAATATTGGCGAAAAAACTGAATTTGCCACTGCAGGTCCGTTTATTCCAAAGAACCAGAAAATAGAGCATGATACAACGTAAACAATTTGTGCTCCTAAACTGTTCCCAACTCCCATTAGCGGAGCTTGCAGCACAGTATATATGAAGTTATGCGCAGATTCATATGGAGTAAGCTCAAACCCGATTCTTACCAAGAAGAATATAAACATTACTAGAAAACTTGGTATTAAAGCTGCAAATGAATCAAAAACAGCAGGCGGCACTCCATGGGGCAGCTTTATCGTCCAGCCCTTTTTGTATCCCCAGTTGAATATTCGAACTGATAAAATCGAAACGAGCATTGCCAAAAATATTCCATTTGTTCCTATATAGGAGAAGCCTATAGCCCTTACAAAGGATGGCCCTTCTACGCCTTCATATGGAATTGCCGTAGGCATTAAGATTATAAAAGATACAAGCGAAACAATTGCTCCTTGTATTTTGTCTGCTCCTATTTCTCTAGCATAAGCATATCCTATACCAACTACTGTTAATATTGATATGACATCAAAAGTCGCTCGTGCAACGTTAGAAAAATATGATTCCCAACCTACTCCAAATATTTTTGCCCAAAACTCTGACCAGCCCGGCACTGGAAAGTTTGCAAATAATATAAACATAGAACCAACAATGATTACCGGCGTGGAAATTAGAAATCCATCACGTATAGCAACTAAAATCTTGTTTTTGCCCAGCATATCTGCAATAGGCATTAGAACTTTTTCTAGCTTATTAAGCATTGTTATTCTCCCTTCTTTTTATGATTTTTCATAAGTAA
>JALHDH010000303.1 GCA_022839105.1 bacterium | reverse complement strand
AGGGCCCGGTTCGCCTCGGCGAGCGGGTATTCCCGGACCTCCGGCAAAATGGGGATGCCGGCAGCCAGTTCCAGGAATTCCCCGACATCGGCCCGGGTCACGTTGGCCACCGACTTGATCTGCTTCTCGAGCCAGAGGTGGGCCGGATAGTCCAGCTGCAAGAGCCGGTCCCGGTCATCATCCTCCTTCCGGATCGCGTTGATCACGAGCCGCCCGCCGCTCTTCAGGCTGGCGAGCGCCTCCACGACGGGGCCCCAGGCGGGCGTCGTGTCGATGACGGCGTCGCAGGGCTCGGGCGGCCGATCGTCGATATTCCCGGTCCATGCGGCGCCCAGTTGCCGGGCGAAGTCCCGCTCGCCCCCGCTCCGGGCAAACACGCAGATCTTCGACCGGGGGTACAGGTGCCGGGCGGTTTTGAGGACCAGGTGACCCGAGGCCCCGAAGCCCGTGAGCCCCAGGACCTGCCCGTCCCGGAGGCCCGCAAGCCGCAGCGAGCGGTAGCCGACGGCGCCCGCGCACAAGAGCGGCGCGGCCTGGGCATCGGAGAACACCTCGGGGACGGGATGGGCGAAGGCCTCGGGAACGGCCATGTACTCGGCGTACCCCCCGTCGGCGTCCCGCCCGGTGGCCCGGAAATCGGGACAGAGGTTTTCGTTGCCGGCCAGGCACTGGGGACAGGTCCCGCAGGCCGAGAAGATCCAGGCCACACCCACGCGCGCCCCGACGGGGAATCGGGCCGATCCGGGCCCGTTCTCCGCCACCCGGCCGACGACCTGGTGCCCCGGGATGACGGGCAGCCTCGGCGGCGGGGTCCGACCCTCGATCTCGTCGAGCTCCGTGTGGCAGACCCCGCAGGCGCTGACCTTCAAGAGAATCTCGCCCCGTCCGGGCCGGGGGTCGGGAAGGGCGGCAGGGCGAAGGGGGGCCCTGTCGTCGCCGAGGCTTACAATTCGGTCCAGCATCATCGCTTTCACGGCCGCTTTCCTTCCCTTCGCCCGCAGGGGAGCCCCCCTTGTCCGGCTACGGATTATA
>JALHDH010000018.1 GCA_022839105.1 bacterium | reverse complement strand
GGGGGATGGAAGACCAGGACATCCCCGCGCATCGGGTGGGCGAAGTTGTAGATCAGCTTGTTGACCAGGATGTAGTCGTGCACCTTCAGGGTCGGCAACATCGACTCGGAGGGGATGAAGAAGCTGCGGACCAGGAAGGTGATCAACAGCAGGGCAGCCCCGCCGGCCACGATGAACGAGTCGAGATACTCGTTGAGGGCCCGCCGCAGCCCGGGAGAGGCCGGGACCTTCGGGAACAGGTGCACGGCCAGGCGCATCCCGACCAGGATATAGAGCAGGACGATCAACTGGTCTTCGTTCAATGCCAACGCTCCGGAGAATGGCCTGGAGCGGCCCCTGGGCGGCCGGAAGAATCAGACCGCGGCACCCTTTCGGGCCCGCGGTTCAAAGACCGGATGCTGCGAGGCCGACAAGAGCCTCGCAGCACCGGGGGAAGAGCCTTCCTGCTAGCCCTTGACGGCCGTCGGGATATAGCGCTTCTCCTTGACGCGGGCCTTCTTGCCGACGCGGCCGCGCAGGTAGAACAGGCGCGCCCGGCGCACTTCGCCGCGGCGGAGGATCTCGACGCGGTCCAGACGCGGGCTGTGGACCAGCAAGGTGCGCTCGACGCCCACACCACCGGAAATCTTGCGCAGGGTGAAGCACTCCTTCAAGCCGGCGTTGCCGCGCTTGATGCAGACGCCCTCGAAGGCCTGCAGGCGCTCCTTGCCTCCCTCGATGACCTTCAGCCAGGCCTTGACGGTGTCGCCCGGGCCGAAGTCGGGGAGCTCCCGCTTGATCTGCTCGCGCTCGATGCTCTGGATCAGATCCATGGCGGATCTCCTTCTCTCATACCAAATCTTCTGGGCCGTCCGGAAGACGCGGTCTCGCCTGGCGAGACCCTCGCGAAAGGGAGCGGGCCGCTCCCTGCTTGGAGAGCCTCCCAAGGACGCCTTCCTGCTTTGAGGCAGGACGGAGGCGATTATAACAGACCCCTCAGAGCATCGCAAGGCCCGAGGGACGGAAAAATCAGGGCCCCGGTCCCGAACCGGGGGGCTGGAAGCGGGTCAGCAACTCCCGATCCCGCTGGCTCAGGTCGAGTGCCTCGAGAAGGTCGGGTCGCCTGCGCGCCGTGTTGAGCAGGGCCTGCTCACGGCGCCACTCCTCGATCCGCCCATGATGTCCCGAGAGCAGCACCTCGGGGACCGAAAGCCCCTCGAAGACTGCTGGCCGGGAATAGTGGGGGTGATCCAGCAGACCGGTGCTGAAGGACTCGCGAGCCACCGACTCGGAGTCGATCACTCCGGGAACCAGCCGGATCAGGGCGTCGGCCAGGACCATGGCGGGCAGCTCGCCGCCGGACAGAACGTAGTCCCCAATCGAAATCTCCTGATCCACCAGGCTCTCGCGGATCCGCTCGTCGATCCCCTCGTAATGCCCGCAGACGAGCACGAGACGAGGTCGGTCGGCCAGTTCCTCGACCAGGGTCTGGGTCAGGGGAGTGCCCTGAGGGGTCAGGTAGATCACGCGGGGCGGGCGGGGGTCCATCGCGCCGACGGCCCGGATGGCGGCTGCCAGAGGTTCGGCCTGGATCACCATCCCCGGCCCCCCGCCGAACGGGACATCATCCACCTGCCGGTGCCGGCCACGCCCCCAATCCCTCAGGTTGTGGAGTTCCACCTGCACCCGGGAAGAGGTCTGGGCCCGGGCCGGGATGCTGGCGAAGAGCGGAGCAAAGATCTCGGGGAAGAGGGTCAGGATGTCCAGACGCATTCAGGCCTCGAAGACGGGTGGGCGCACCACCATGACGCCGGCTTCCAGGTCCACCGATCGCACGAACTCCGCGACGGCAGGGATCAGGATCTCGCCGGAGGCTCCCCGGACGGAGTAGAGATCGTGCCCGGGCGTCTGCAGGACTTCTTCCAGGCGCCCCAGCACCGCCCCGGCTTCGTCGCGAACCTCCAGGCCCTCGAGCTCGAAGTGCCAGTACTCGTCGGGTTCCAGGTCGACCAGTTCGGTCTCGGGGACCGAGACCAGCCAGCCCCGGAAGCGGCCGGCATTCTCGGGATCCTGGATCCCGGCCAGCTTCATCAGCACCCACCCGGAATGGAAGCGGACGCTCTCGACCGCCTTGAGGAGGACGAGCCCCTCCGGCGAGACCAGACGGACCTCCGGGGTCTCGTCGAAGCGCTCGGGGAAATCGGTCAGGATCTGGACCCGAAGCTCCCCACGCACCCCGTGCGGCTTGAGGACCCTGCCGATGGCGACCAGGTTGGATGATTCGAGATCGCGCGGGCTCAACTCTCCTGCGCGCCTCCTGCCGGGCGGATGGCCACGACCTTCCAATCCTTCAGCACCACTTCGGCTTCCGACATCCGGGCCAGGAAATCATCGCCAGGAGCCAGCGTCACCGGCCCCTCATAGACCCGGTAGGGGAGTTCAGCCCCGTCGGGGACGGCTTCCACCTCCTTGATATGCCACTCGATCTCGCCCCGGCGGCGCATGAGACGGGCGCGCTCGGCGTCGATCTGCTGGCGGATGAGATCCGCCTGGCGGGGATCGCTGTCCTGCTGACGAGCCACCTCGGGGGCGCCGGAGCTCTCCAGCCTCTTGAGGTTCTCCTCCAGGCCGGCGATCTGGGCGCGGGCCTCCTCGATGAAACGCTGGCGGAAGGTCGGGGTCATGATGACCACGATGCGTACGGGCCGGCTGAGTTCGACGCTTTCCATTGGGTACCTCCAGGTTTTGGCGAATAGAAGGCCGGCAGCCCGAAATCGGGCTGCCGGCCAGTACTCGGCGTATCAGATGATCTCCACCATCACCCTCTTGCCGTCCCGAAGGCCGGCTGCCTTGACGAGGGTGCGGAGTGCCTGCGCCGTCTTTCCCTGGCGACCGATGACCTTGCCCATGTCTTCGGGGGCCACCCGCAACTCCAGGATGATCGAGCGCTCACCTTCGATCTCGCGGACCTCCACCTGATCGGGAAGATCCACGAGTTGCCGGGCCACGTATGCCAACAAGTCCTTCACGGCCCAACCTCCTCATGAAGCGGAATCAACCCGCAAGCCGGGGCCGATTCCGCCACGCCTGAAACCTCCCCTCCGCGCAGCGAAGGGGCCGGATTCAAGGGAACCAGAGCTTCAGGCCTGCTCGGCCTCGGCGGCCTCGGTCCGGGGCGGCTTGGGAGCGGGATAGACCATGTCCTTGCCGGAGAACTTCTTCCAGATGCCGCTGGAGACCAGCAGCAACTGGACGGACTCGGTCGGCTGCGCGCCCTTGCCCAGCCAGTCCAGAACCCGCTCTTCCTTGAAAAGGACCGTCGGGGGATCCGTGCGGGGGTTGTAGTGCCCCAGAATCTCGATGAAACGGCCATCCCTCGGGCTGCGGGCGTCCGCGGCCACCAGGCGGAAGCTGGCCTGCTTCTTGCGGCCAACCCGACGAAGTCTCAAACGAACCATTTTTCCTTACCTCCTGGGAGTGTCGACTGTGCTCGTGGTAATTCGCTCGCCCCGCCTGGGAATCAGAAGGGCAGGCGGAACGGAAGCCTCTTTCCGCGTTTCCGACCCATGTCGCCGAGGCCTTTCATCATCTTTCGCATCGTGGCAAACTGCTTGAGAAGACGGTTGATGTCGGAGACATCGCTGCCTGACCCTCGGGCCACGCGCCGCTTCCTGGATGCGTTGAGGATATCGGGATCCCGCCTCTCGGCAGGGGTCATGGACTGGATGATGGCCTCGATGCGCTTGATCTGGGACTCGTCCACCGGCAGGTCCTTGAGCTGGTTTCCCAGTCCCGGGATCATCTTGAGGATCTCCTTGAGCGGACCCATCTTGCGGATCTGCTGCATCTGATCCAGAAGATCATTCAAATCCAGGCGGGCGGCCCGCAGCTTCTGCTCCAGTTCGGCCGCCTTCTCCTCGTCCATCGCCTGTTCGGCCTTCTCGATCAGGCTCAGGACATCGCCCATTCCCAGGATCCGACCGGCCATGCGGTCGGGATGGAAGGGCTCGAGGGCCGAGAGCTTCTCGCCGACGCCGACGAACTTCAGGGGGGCCCCGGTGACGTGGCGGACCGAGAGGGCCGCGCCACCTCGGGCGTCGCCGTCCAGCTTGGTCATGACCACGCCGGTCAGTCCCAGGGCCTGGTTGAAGTCGCGTGCGATGTGGACCGCATCCTGGCCGGTCATGGCGTCGACCACCAGGAGGATCTCGTCCGGCTTGACCTCCGCCTTCTGGCGGCGAAGCTCGTCCATGAGCTCCTGGTCGATGTGCAGGCGACCGGCGGTGTCGATCAGGACGACATCCCGCCCGCCATCCCGGGCCTGGGCGATGGCCCGCCGCGAGATCTCAACAGGGTCGCGATCGGCTCCCAACTGGAAGACCGGAACGCCGATCTGACGGCCCAGGACCTCCAACTGCTGGATCGCGGCCGGGCGATAGACGTCGGTGGCGACCAGCATCGGGTGGCGCCCAGCCCCCTTCAGATGGAGCGCCAGCTTGGCGGAGCTGGTGGTCTTTCCGGCGCCATGCAGGCCACAGACCATGATCACCGTGGGGGGCTTGGAGGAGAAGGAGAGTCGGGCCGCCTCGCCGCCCATCAGTTCGACCAGGGCGTCGCGGACGTACTTCACGACCTGCTGGCCCGGGGTCATGCTCTTGAAGAGCTCCTCTCCCAGGGCCTTCTCCTTGACGCGGGCCACGAAGTCCTTGACGACGGGCAGGCTGACATCCGCCTCCAGGAGCGCGCGTCGCACCTCCCGCAGGGCCTCGTTGACGTCTTCCTCCGTCAGTCTTCCTCGGCCTCGGAGCCTCTTGAATACGGCTCCCAGGCGCTCGGACAGGGACTCGAACATTGAATCCAGCCTCGCTCCGGCTCCATGGGGTCGAGATCCCACCCCTCAGAATCACCAGAGAAGTATAGGCTCGTGCCCCAGGCCCGTCAAGGGCCGGGACGCCCCCTGAATCCGCCGCCTGCGTGGCATTCGGCCGCCGATCCGAGCCCGTCTGCGTCTTCAGGTGTACCTGATCCCCTTGCGAGACCCCATGCCTGGAGTCGCTGGGCTCCTCTGGGGGGCTACCAGCCAGATCTCGCCGCGCAAGGGTCTGGGAGCAGACCCCGGATCACAACTGGTGGTCGCAAGACAGTCGTCGCCTTCCAGGATTTCCAGCCCCTCAAAGGGGTTCCACTTTTGCCCTTTGGTCTGGAGCAGGGTTGCCTCGGGTCGGCCGCCAGGCCCGTCAGGCCGAGCGGGCGAGTTGGTCGCAGATGTGCTCCAGTAAAGGGCGTGGGATTTCTACAGATTGGGCGTTTGGAGTGGACTTGAGAAAAATCCGCCCGGCCCAGGGCTTCCAGGACGAACCGACACTCCTCAGGGAAGTCGCTCAGAAGTTCCATGAACTTGCGGCGGCCGTGGGCCAGACAGTTGGCCAGCACGACCTCTGTCCCCGGGCCCGACTTCGAAGTCGGCCACGACGAGCCGTCGCACATCAGCACCGGTGGCGCCAGCTCGGAGGCCCGTCGTCGCGAGACCTCCAGGATGTTCTCGCCGGAATGGTTTGGCCCGGATCAGGCGGTGACGGAGGTGTTGCCTCCCGAGCTGAGCTGACTGCCCACCTGAACCGACTGGCCCCGCCTTGCGGCGCCAGTCCCAAAGGAAGGGGCCTCTGGGCCGGCCCCTTCTTCACGCCTCCGGCACGGCCAGCGAAAGTGGGCAAGAGGCGACCACAGAGAGTGGGCGTCAATAGACAACCGGGGCCACCATGCAAGGCGAGTTGCCGGGTCGGCAAGATTCTGGCCACGGGCCGCGAAGGGTCGGCTTCGCACTGGATGGTTCCAGATTTCCGAGGGGACGTGGACGCCGCCTTCCCCGTCCGGCGCCGCAAGGAACCGGGCGCGCGGGATCGGGCCCGTCAAGGGCCTGCCAGCCTGGCACCGTCCTCCGACAGAGGTTTTTGAAGAGATGTACAAGGAGATCCTGATTTCCCTCGACGAGCGCGAGGGGCGGGCCGTCGTGCTCGAAGACGGCCAGGTCATGGAGGTCCTGATCGCCCGTGAGGAGCGTCAGGTCGGAAGCATCTACAAGGGGCGCGTCTCCAACGTGCTGCCCGGGATGAACGCGGCCTTCGTGGACATCGGCCTGGAGCGCAACGGCTTTCTGTGTGCCGATGACGCGGCGGCCCACCTGGGCGACGAAGTCAACGAGTCGCTGCGCCAGATGTCGATCTCGGACATCCTGAAGGTGAACCAGGAGACCCTGGTCCAGGTCGTCAAGGAGGCCGTGGGGACCAAGGGTGCCCGCATCACGACCTATGTGACGCTGCCCGGACGCTACCTGGTGCTCTTGCCTTCCGCCCAGTACATCGGGGTCTCCAGGCGGATCGTCGAAGAAGAGGAGCGCAACCGTCTGCGGACCTGCGCCGAGAAGATCCGGCCCGAGGGGATGGGAGTGATCATCCGGACGGCGGCGGCCGGTCGCAGCGAGGAGGACCTGCGCCGGGACCTCGACTACCTGGTCAAGGTCTGGGACAAGGTCCAGCAATCGGCCCGCAAGCGCCGGGCACCGGCCCTGATCCACCAGGAGCTGGCCCTGGTCGACAAGGTCCTGCGGGATCTCTTCACCCCCGACATCGACCGGCTGATCGTCGACAACCCGGTGGAATACGCCAAGATGCGCGACAAGCTGGAGATCACGGCTCCGGCGCTGCTGGATCGGATGCACCTGTATACCGACCATCGTCCCCTCTTCGAGCTGCACGGCGTCGAGTCGGAGGTCGAGAAGGCCCTCAACCGGAAGGTCTGGCTGGAATCCGGGGGCTACCTGATCCTCGATCGGACCGAGGCCCTCTGGGTCATCGACGTCAACACCGGGAAGTACATCGGGAAGACCAGCCTCGCCGATACGATCCTGCGGACCAACCTGGAGGCCTGTCGGGAGATCTGCCGGCAGTTGAGGCTGCGGGACATGGCCGGGATCATCATCATCGATTTCATCGACATGGATTCAGCCGAGGACCAGCGCAAGGTTCTCGAATTCCTGGGCGATCAGCTCCGCCGCGACCGGACCCGCACCCACCTGGTGGGGATGACCGAACTGGGCCTGGTCCAGTTGACCCGCAAGCGCGAGGGCAAGGATCTCGATGCCGTGATGCGCGAGCCCTGCCCCGTCTGCTCCGGCCGGGGCCGGTTGATTTCGCCCCAGACCCTGGCCTTCAGGGTCCGCCGGGAGATCCTGCGCCTGGCCCTGGACGACCGCAACGAGGCCTTCCTGGTCCGGCTCCACCCTCACGCAGCCCTGGAGCTGATCGGCGTGGAGGGGGAGGAGATCGAAGGCCTGGAGCGGGAGAGCGGTCGGACGATCCTGGTCCAGGCCGACCCGCACCTCCACCCCGAACACCACGAAGTGGTCGGCGGGGCTCGCCAGCAGTTGGAGGCTCGTCTGACCCGATTGGGGCAGGGCCATCAGGCCAAGGTCCGCCTGGAGGAGCCCTTCGGGACGAACCTGCAGAGCGCCATGGCCGTGATCGGAGGGAACCTGGTCGAGGTCCTGGCCGGAGGCGACCGCCTGGGCAAGGAGGTCAACATCCGCGTGACGCGCAGTACCGGGTCCTTCTGCCAGGCCGAGATCGTGCGTTGAGCGGGTTCCCACGGGCAGGACGAAGGAGTGCCGCCAGGGTTTCTTGAAATCGAAAACGGCCCTGGAACCTGAAACAGCGGGGGGAGAGGCTCCCCCGGACGGCCAGGGCCTCTGGTCGAGCGATTCGAGGTGGTCGAAGCAGGAACAGGGCGTCTTCGTCCCCCATGAACGAACGAGGTCGAGGAGAGTTGGAACTGACCTTCTGGGGAGTCCGCGGTTCCTTTCCCGTCGCGCGTCCCCATGCCCGCAGGTTCGGCGGAAACACTCCGTGCGTCCAGGTCGCCGCGGAGGGGAGCCACCTGGTGATCGATGCCGGAACCGGAATCCGTCGCCTGGGCCAGAGGCTGCTCTCCCAGGACGAGGCCCGGGACTTCACTCTTCTGATCAGCCATCCCCATTGGGACCATATCCAGGGGTTCCCCTACTTCGAGCCGGCCTACCAGCCCGATGTCGAAATCTCGATCTTCTCGATCCAGCGACAGGAAGACAAGTTGGAGACCCTCTTCTCCGGCCAGCAGCACGTCGCGTTCTTTCCGACGCCGCTGGAGCAGCTTCCCTCCAGGATCCGCTTCCTCGAGATGGAGGAGGGTCAGCCTGTCGAGGCCTCCGGCTTCCGGATCTGCACCTTGAGGCTGAACCATCCCGGGGTCGCCAGCGGCTTTCGCCTGGAAAGGGACGGGTTCACCCTGGCCTACGTCTGCGATGTGGCTCCCTCGCGCGATCTGCTTCTGGCCGATCCCAGGCCGGGGATCTCCCAGGACGCCTTCCGGCGCGAGCTCTTCGAGAACCAGATCCGACTGGCCGAGGGGGCGGATCTGGTCATCTATGACACCTTCTTCACTCCAAGAGAATACGCCGAGCGCAGGCACTGGGGCCATTCAACCCTGGAGGATGGCCTGGAGATCTGTCGCCTGGCCGCAGCCGAGAACCTGTTCATGTTCCACCACAACCCGGAGCGCAGCGATGACGAGCTGGCCGTTCTCTTCGAGGAAGCCCGGAAGATGGGGGAGAGCCACGGGGTGGAAGTCCATGTGGCCTGTGAAGGACAGACCTGGAATCTGGAAAAGGGTGGTCTGACGCCGTGCGAGTGACCTTCTGGGGGGTGCGCGGCTCCATTCCCACACCCGACGAGCCGCAGGCCCGCTATGGAGGCAACACGCCTTGCGTTCTTCTCTCCAGCGCGGACGGGCCCCTGATCAGCCTGGACGGTGGGATGGGATTCCGGTGGATGACCGCAGAGCTGATGGCGGGCAAGGCGGGCCGCGGGCAGGAGAACCTGCACCTGATGCTGGCCCACTGCCACTGGGACCATATCCAGGGGATCCCGTTCTCCCCGATGATGTACGTGGCGGGGAACCGGGTCACCATCCACGGCCGCCAGAGCTTCGAGGGCGGCTTGAGGGAGACCCTTCTCCACCAGGTGAACCCCAGTTACTGTCCGGTCCCCAACTTCTTCCTCCTGCAGGACGTCGGGGCAACCGTGGAATTTCACGAAATCAAGGACCCGGTCTTCCAGATCGATCGGGTGCGGGTCACCTCCCTGGAACTCCCCCGAGGGAATCGGTTGGCCTGCTCGGGCTACCGGATTGAGGATCGGGGGAAGACGGTGGCCTACCTGACCGACGTGGAATACCCCCAGGGGGATCCGGGAACAACCCCTGCCGCCCTGGAGCTGGCCCGGGGAGCCGACCTCTTGATCCATGACGCCCAGTTCCTGCCCGAGGAGGTCCAGGAGCGGATGAACTGGGGGCACTCCACCTACCGGCAGGCCGTCGAACTGGCGAACCTGGCCGGCTGCCGCCGGGTGGCGCTCTTCCATCATGATCCCGGCCGCACCGACGAGGAACTCGATGCCCTGGAGCTCCAGGCTCGTGCGGTGGCCCGCGGGCCCGAGGTCTTCGTGGCCCGGGAGGGTCTGAGCCTCGAGCTCTGAGGTGGCGCCGTCCGGCAGGGACCGGACCGTTCGGGTGGAAGCCCCGAACCAGCCCATGACCGTCCTCCGCTTTTCGACCTTCCGCCCCCTGGTGGTCTGGCTCTTCATGCTGGCCCTGGCCGCGATCGCCTGCGGTGGAAGCCAGGGAGGCGCCGGCGAGATCGTCCCCGGCCCGACGGACCTTCCTCCTCCCAGCCTGGAAGGGCGCCCCGATGCCCTGGCCCGGGAGTTCCTCGACCACGTGCGGGCCCGCCGCTTCAAGCAGGCGCACCGGTATCTGGGGACCGGGCTGCAGACGACCATGACCGCCGAGGAGTTCAGTCAGCGCCTGGACGAAGCGCTGAAGACCGGTTCCACCCGCCTGGCCTACGAGAACCGCTGGGTCCAGAGCGAACGGATCGAGGGCCCTCGGGCCCTGGTGACCGTCTCGGACCGGAAGTACCCCCAGGTCCAGCCGTGGACCTGGGAGTTCTGGCTTGAGGCGGGAGAGTGGAGGGTCCGGACCCTGGACCTTCCGCCCGTCCTGCATCACCAGGCCCCCTGAAGGATCTCAGGGGGCCGATTCCCCCTTGCCGGGAGGATCGACCGGGCGACTCGGGGCGGGCGACTCCTCGCGGTGGGGCGGGATCGGCGCCTCGCTGGCCGCATGGACGGCCTTCTTGAAGGAAGCCATCCCTTCCCCGATCGCCTTGCCGATCTCGGGAAGCCGGCGGGGGCCGAAGAGGAGCAGGGCCACGGCGGCCAGCAGGATGAGTTCTCCGTATCCGATATTGAAGGGCATGGAGCGGGTCCTCGTTTCCGGGGCGCAAACGCCCTGCTTGAAGCCAGTATACTCGTCGTCGTCGAAGCCGGAAAGCCCGGGGCGAGCCCCTGCGGACAGGCGCCTTTTGGGGGCGCCTACCCCAACCGGACGCCCAGGTCTTCCAGGATCCGATGGGCGGCGAGGACCTGGGCCCGGGCCCTTTCCACCAGGGAGACCCGGACCGGGGGGCGCTGTCCCCTGGCTTCGAACTCCTCAAGGTGGGTCAGGGCCTGCTCGAGATCGGCAAGCCCCTCGGCCAGGGCGTCGCGCGAGGACTGAAGCAGCAGGGGCAGACTCTTGGAGCTCACGCCGAGCCCTTCCGGCCAGCCACCTCGATTCCTCCTGGAGGAACGCCCAGGATCCCGTGGAATGAAGGATCCCGTCGGTGAGAAGCCGACGATGCCCGCCCCCCTCGAGGCCCGGAGGGCGGAGCCCGGTTCCCTTAGCCCGGAACCTTGATACGGGTGATGGACATGCCTGAACCCCTCGCGATCGGTTCCCGAGTCCGAATCGCCATCCACGACCTTGCGGCCGGAGGCGAAGCCGTCGGACGCTTCGAGAACTTCGTCGTCTTCGTGCCCGGTGGGGCTCCGGGCGACGAGGTCGAGGTCCAGATCACCGAACTCAAGAAGAACTATGGACGAGGGCGCATCTGCCGGATCTTCAAACCCTCGATCCGTCGCATCGTGCCCCGCTGCCCGATCTACAACGAGTGCGGTGGATGCCAGTTCCAGCATATCGACTACGACTCGCAGTTGCAGTTCAAGACCAAGATGGTCGAGGATGCCCTGCAGCACATCGCCGGCCTGGAGAGTGTTCGGGTCCATCCCTGCCGGCGTATGAAGGACCCCTGGCACTATCGGGACAAGGTCCAGGCCGTGGTGGCGGCCAAGCCCTATCTGCCGGCCAGCGGACCGGCCCCTCGGCGCTTCCACCCCTTCGTCGGCTTCTACGCCCAGGGCACCCATAAGGTGGTCAAGGTCGAGGACTGCGCCATCCAGGGTCCCCTGAACAACCAGGTCCTCGTGGCCGCCCGGGAAGCCCTGGAAAGGCTGCAATGGCCGGTCTACGACGAGAAGGACGGCACCGGACTGGTCCGCTACCTGGTCGTGCGCAGTTCTCGCAAGACCCAGGAGGCCATCCTGGTGGTGGTCTCGGCTCAGCCCCGGCTGCCCCAGGTCCAGGAATTCGTCGACATGGTCCGCAAGCGGGTCCGAGGCCTCCGGGGAGTCCTGCTGAACCTCAACCCCCACCGTTCCAACGTGATCATGGGCACGCGCAACCAGTTGCTCTGGGGGGCCGACCACCTGGTCGAGGAGGTGCGCGGCCTGAAGTTCCACATCTCACCGGCTTCCTTCTTCCAGGTCAACATCGAAGGCCTGGAAGCCATCTACGACACCATGGACGAGTACCTCGAGCCCAAGCCCCGGGACACCATCCTGGACGCCTACTGCGGGGTCGGCTCGCTGGCCCTGTACCTGGCCCGCAAGGCCAAGAGGGTGGTGGGGATCGACGAATCCCAGGCGGCCATCGAGGACGCCGTGATCAACTCCGACCTCAACGACCTGGGCAACACCGACTTCACGGCCGGGACCGTCGAACGCATCCTTCCCGGGATGTACCAGAAGGGCGTCCGTTTCCAGAGCGCCGTGCTGGATCCGCCGCGCAAGGGTTGCGATCCGCTGGTCCTGGAGACCCTGATCAAGATGCGCATCCCCAACCTGCTGTACGTCTCATGCAACCCCTCCACCCTGGCGCGGGATCTGGGGATCCTTGCGACCCAGGGATACCGGACCCTGGACGTCCAGCCGATCGACATGTTCCCGCAGACCTTCCATGTGGAGTGCGTCGCGAGGATCGTACGGAAGTAGCATGCCCCTGAATCCAAGCGAGAACACCGAGCGCGTCCGCGCCCAGGCCATCGACCTGAGCCGGGCCTGGAGACACCACTACCTGGGGATCGAGCACCTCTTCGCAGCAGCCTGCCGCCTGGACGGGGCCTGCGGCGCCACCTTGGGCGGATTCGGGGTCCCGGTCAGCGAGCTCGAGGAGGGCATCCTGGAGCTGGTCCCTCCCGGGGACGAAACCCCGCTCTGGGAGGGGGTTCCCGAGAGCCCCCGCCTGCGTCGGCTGATGAAGACCACGGCCTCTGAAGAGGCCGAATCGGTCCGGGCCCTGCGCATCGAGCCTGCTCACGTGGTGGCGGCCGCGCTGCGGGAGGGGCGCAGCGTCCCATGCCGCTACCTGCGTTCCCGGGGAGTGGACCTGGAATCCCTGCGCACCGGGATCCTGACGGGACGCCCGGTGGCTGCCGGCGGCGCCCCTCGGGAAGGGCCGGCAGCCGCCTCCTCCGCAGCGCGGAGGGCCGAGCACCCGGACTCCAAGAAGGAAGGCAAAGAGAAGTTCCTGATCAAATTCGGTCGCGACCTGGTCGCCCTGGCCCGCCAGGGCAAGGTCGATCCGGTGGTGGGACGCAACGACGAGATCCGCCGGGTGCTTCAGGTGCTGACCCGCAAGACCAAGTCCAACCCCGTGCTGATCGGAGAGGCCGGCGTCGGCAAGACCGCCGTGGCCTATGGCCTGGCCCTGCGGATCGCCGAGGGCACGGTCCCGGACGCCCTGAAGGGGCGAAGGCTGGTGGAACTCAACCTCTCCTCCATGGTGGCCGGAGCTCGACATCGCGGCGAGTTCGAGGAGCGCCTCCAGGGGGTCATGGAAGAACTCGTGGCCGATCCTTCGGTGATCGTCTTCATCGACGAGATCCACCAGATCGTCGGGGCGGGTGACTCGCGCGGCGGGATGGACGCCGGGAACATCATGAAACCGGCCCTGGCCCGTGGCGACTTCGCCGTGATGGGAGCCACCACCACCGACGAGTACCGCAGCCACATCGAACGGGATCCTGCCCTGGAGCGTCGCTTCCAGCCGGTCATGGTCAGCGAGCCCTCCGAAGAGGATGCCCTGGAGATCCTCAAGGGGCTCCGACCCCGATACGAGCAGCACCACGGAGCCAGCTTCCCCGACGAGGTGCTGCTGGCCGCCGTGAAGCTCTCGGTGCGGTTCCTTCCGGACCGCAACCTCCCGGACAAGGCGATCGACCTGATCGACGAGGCCGCCGCCCGGGTGAAGACCCGATCCGGGGTCTTCGCCGTCGGAGCCTCGATGCGCTTCGAGGTCACCGAGGACGTGGTGGCCGAGGTGGTCGCCGACTGGACCGGGATCCCGGTTTCCCGGATCACCAGCGAGGAGGAAGCCCGGCTCCTGGACATGGAGAACCTGCTGCGGGGCCGGGTGGTGGGACAGGACCACGCGGTGGGCGCGGTGGCGCGCACCATCCGGGTCATCCGGGTGGGCCTGGCCTCTCCGAACCGACCGGGAGGGGTCTTCCTCTTCCTGGGGCCCAGCGGGGTGGGCAAGACCGAGCTGGCCAAGGCGCTTGCCGAATTCCTCTTCGGCAGCGAGCGCGAGATCGTCCGCCTGGACATGTCGGAGTTCCACGACAAGCACTCGATCGCCAGGCTGGTCGGAGCGCCTCCCGGCTACGTGGGCTACGAGGGGGAGGGCCAGTTGACCCGGGCCGTCCGCACCCGGCCCTTCTGCGTGCTGCTTCTCGACGAGGTCGAAAAGGCCCACCCCGACGTCTTCGACATCTTCCTGCAGGTCTTCGACGATGGCCGGTTGACCGACGCCAAGGGGCGTACGGTCAACTTCACCAACTCGATCATCATCATGACCTCCAACCTGGGTTCGCGGGCCGCGCTGCAGTCCGCCATGGCTGCGGCTCCCGTGGCCGCGGCCGGTGAAGGCCGTCCTCCGGCTCCCCGGCTGGCCGCGCCGCCCACCGACGTGGGCTTCGTGGGGCAACTCGACGTCCTGCCCGAGGCCTACCAGGCCGCCCTTCGCGGTCATTTCCGCCCCGAATTCCTTAACCGGATCGACGAGATCGTCGTGTTCCGCACCCTGCAGCGCGAGGATCTCCGGGGCATCGTCTCGCTCAACCTGAGCCGACAGATCCGCCGCATCCAGGACAGTCGTCAGATCGACCTGGAGCTGAGCCCGGAGGCCGTCGATTTCCTGCTGACCAAGGGATACCACCCCGAATTCGGGGCCCGCCCCCTGCAGCGGGCCATCGACACCTGGTTGACCAAGCCTTTCGCTGAAGAGATCCTTCGCGCCCAGCTTCCGCCCGGCACGCGGGTCCAGGTGGTCCGCTCCGGAGAAGGCCTGCGCTTCGAGAGCACGGCTCCCGGCTACGTCGGTGAGACCATGGGAGGCGGAGCATGAGGATTCAGCTCGAGGTGCTCGGCGGTCCGCTGGACGGCCACGTGTTCCAGTTCAACAAGGCCGTCCAGATCGGGCGGGAGGGGGAGGTGGCCCTGGGCGTCGACCGGTTCATCAGCCGGCGACACGCCCGGCTCGAGCCGCAGCCCCATGGCGGGGTCGTCCTGGAGGACCTCAACTCGACCAACGGGACCTTCGTCGACGAGGAGCGGGTCCGTGGCCGGGTCGAACTGCGCAACGGCCAGGTCTTCCGGGTGGGCAAGACCTGGCTGGAGATCGCCTGGTAGGTCGAGGACCCGGTTCTGAAGGACACCTGCCTTCCAGGGCCTTCCCAAGAATCCGGGCTTGTGCTAGAATCAGCCGACCTTGAGCCTCGGCTTGAGGTTCGTGCTTTGAGGAAAGCCGCTCCATCCCGGTTTTTCATCCTGGGGTGGTGAGTCCATTTCAAGGGCATTTGCGCCCCGGTCGAGGGAGATTCCCGTGAAGAGCAACACGCACCCGAAGCTGCATCCCACCGTCGTGAGCTGCACCTGCGGAAATTCGTTCGAAACCCTGGCCACCAAGCAGAACCTGCGCGTGGAAATCTGCAGTGCCTGCCACCCGTTCTACACCGGCAAGCAGCGCACCATCACCCGTGAGGGCCAGGTCGAGAAGTTCCGCCAGCGCTACAGCCTGAAGGACTAGCTTCTCGAATCCGGCCTTCGCCGGCTGCGGCCGTGATGGCGTTTCCCGGCGACCTCGCCAGGAGGCGCTATCCACATTTCGGGAGGACACCCCTTCCCCGGGTTCGAGAGGATGCCGATGCTTGACCTCCAGAAGCTCCAGGACATGGAGCGGCGCTTTGAGGAACTCGAGCACAGCCTGTGCAATCCCGAGGTCCTGGCTGATCCCAAGGTCTTCCGGCAACTCTCCAAGGAGCGCAAGGCCATCGAAGAGGTGGCCTTGCGCTCGCGCGAGATGCAGGAACTTCTCGACCGGATCCAGGCTGAGAAGAAGGCCTTCACCGCCGAGAACGACCCCGAGATGCGCGAGCTCTACCAGGTCGAGATCGCCGGCATGGAGGCTCGAGTCGAGGAACTCCAGGAGGAGCTGACCCGGCTTTTGCTTCCCCGGGACCCCTACGCGGGCAAGGACATCATTCTCGAGATCCGGCCCGCAGCCGGTGGAGACGAGGCCGGACTCTTCGCCGCCGAACTGCTCCGGATGTATCTGCGCTTTGCCGAGTCCAGGGGTTGGAAATCCGAGCTGATGTACCGCCAGGACACCGAACTCGGGGGCCTCAAGGAGGTGGGCGTCTCCATCACCGGTCACGACGTCTACCAGCACATGAAGTTCGAGAGCGGGGTCCACCGGGTGCAACGCGTCCCGGCCACGGAGGCTTCCGGGCGGATCCACACCTCGACGGTGACCGTCGCGGTCCTGCCGGAGGCCGACGACGTCGACGAGATCCCCATTGACACCAAGGATCTCCGGATCGACACCTACCGCTCCTCGGGCGCCGGTGGGCAGCACGTGAACAAGACCGAGTCGGCCATCCGCATCACCCACCTGCCGACCGGACTGGTGGTGGCCTGTCAGGACGAACGCTCCCAGATGCAGAATCGCGACAAGGCCATGCGCGTCCTGCGCGCCAAGCTGCTGGAGATGGAGCGCGCCCGGGCCGAGGCCGAGATCACCGCCAATCGCCGTTCCCAGGTGGGGACCGGCGATCGCTCGGAGAAGATTCGCACCTACAACTTCCCCCAGAGCCGGGTCACGGATCATCGGATCGGGCTGACGCTGCACAACCTCTCGGGGGTCATGGAGGGTGACATGGAGGCCCTGATCCAGGGCCTCCTGGCCGAAGAGCAGAAGACCCTCCTGGAGCAGGTGGGCCAGGCGTGAGTTCCGCGGAAACCCGGGGAGGCCGCACCATCGCCGAGGCCCTGGAGTCCGCGGCGGAATTCCTGCGCGCGGAGAGGGGGCGCTCCCCGCGCCTGGACGCCGAGCTCCTGCTGGCCCACCTGATGGACTGTTCGCGCACCCAGCTCTATGCCCGGGGCCGCGAGCCGCTGGACCCGTCGCTCCACCAGGCCTTCCAGGGGCTTCTGGAGCGCCGCAGACAGGGTGAGCCGGTGGCCCACCTGGTGGGCTGGAAGGAGTTCTACGGGCGCCGCTTCGCCGTCAGCCCCCAGGCCCTGATCCCCCGCCCCGAGACCGAATTCCTGGTCGAGGCCGGGCTGCAGCTCCTCGAGCGCTCCGGCACCGTCCGACCCGAGATCCTGGAGTTGTGCACCGGGAGCGGTGCCGTGGCCGTCACCCTGGCGCTGGAGATGCCCCACGCCGTGGTCTGGGCCAGCGATCTGTCCGAGCCGGCGCTGCAGTTGGCCCGACAGAACGTCCTGGCCCACGGGGTCCAGGAGCGGATCCACCTTCTCGGGGGCGACCTCTTCGAGGCCCTGCCCGAACCCAGGCGCTTCGACCTGATCCTGGCCAATCCACCCTATGTCGGCACCGTGCGGGGACCCGCCCCCGAGGAGGTCGTGGTCCGCCACGAGCCGGCCATGGCGCTCTTCGCGGGCCCCGATGGCCTGGACATCCTCCGCCGCCTGGTGGAGGAAGCCCCGAGCTGGCTGGTCGATGGGGGAAGCCTGGTCCTGGAGGTGGCGGCCGGGCAGAGCGAGGGCGTGGAAGCCATGATGCACGAACGGGGATTCCGGGACACGGGCCTGGTCTGCGACCTGGCAGGCCTGCCGCGGGTGGTCCTGGGCCGCTGGGAGGAACACTGATGGAGAAGGATATCACCCGGCCCGAAGAGGAGGCCCGCGTCCTGGCCCGGATCCTCCGGGAGGAGGGCCTGGCCGAGCTGGAATTCGAAGCGGGACAGGAACGCTTCGTGCTCCGGGCTGGACGGAGACGGGAACATCCGGTTCCAGCCTGGACCGGAGCCGACCCGGTGGAGGAGGCCCTGGAGGCCCTGGAGGGTCTGGCCATCACCTCGACCCGGGTGGGAGTGGTGCACCTGGGCGACCCCCAGGGCGGAGCCGTTCCGGCTCCCGTCGGAGCCACCGTCCCCCAGGGAGGGATCGTGGCCTGGATCGAGACCATGGGGGTCCATCAGGAGGTCCGTTCTCCACAGGCCGGAAGCGTCCTGGAGATCCTCGTCGCGGAGGGTGAGCCGGTGGAGTATGGCCAGGTCCTGATGGTGCTTGGAGGGGGGTAACTGAGCGTGTTCAAGAAGATCCTGATCGCCAACCGGGGCGAGATCGCCCTGCGCATCCTGCGGGCCAGCCGGGAACTGGGGCTCCGGACCGTGGCCGTGCACTCCGAGGTGGACCGCGATTCGCTGCACGTTCGCCTGGCAGATGAGACCTTCTGCGTCGGCCCGGGGCCCGCGACGCAGTCCTACCTGAACATCCCGAACCTGATCGCCGCCGCCACCATCGCCGGGGCGGACGCCATCCACCCCGGCTACGGGTTCCTGGCCGAGAGCCCCCGCCTCCTCGAAGTCTGCAATCAACATGATCTGACCTTCATCGGACCGGGCCTGGAGGCCATGCGCCTGATGGGGGACAAGGCCCGGGCCCGTCAGACGGTGGATCGGGTCGGGGTCCCCGTCCTGCCGGGGACCGACGAGGTGACCGGCGAGAAGGAAGCCCTGGACTTCGCCGGCGTCCACGGTTACCCGCTCATGCTCAAGGCCGCGGCCGGCGGGGGAGGCAAGGGGATGCGGGTGGCCCATGGTCCCGAGGATCTCGAGCGCCACTTCCACACGGCCCGCTCGGAGGCTCAGAGCGCCTTCGGCGACGGGCGGATCTACCTCGAGAAGTTCCTGCCCCGGGCCCGTCACATCGAGTTCCAGGTCATGGCCGACTCCCACGGGCACGTGGTCCACCTGGGCGAGCGGGACTGCTCGGTCCAGCGGCGCCATCAGAAGCTGATCGAGGAATCCCCCTCGGTGGTCCTGGGCCCCGAGCAGCGCCGCGAGATGGGGGAGGCCGCCATCCGGGCGACCCGGGCCGCCGGCTACTCGGGAGCGGGGACGGTGGAGTTCCTCTTCGACCCGGACTCGGGCGCCTACTACTTCCTGGAGATGAACACCCGGATCCAGGTCGAGCACCCCGTCAGCGAGATGGTCACGGGAATCGACCTGGTCAAGGAGCAGATCCGGGTTGCGGCCGGACACCCCCTGGGCTTCAGCCAGGAGGAAATCCAGATTCAAGGACATGCCGTGGAGTGCCGGATCAACGCGGAGGATCCCGAGAAGGGCTTTGCTCCTTCCCTGGGCACCATCCACGATCTCCACCTCCCCGGAGGCCCCGGAATCCGGGTGGACACGCACCTGGAGCGGGGCTACGTGGTCCAGCCCTTCTACGACTCCCTGCTGGCCAAGGTGATCGCCCACGGCAGGGATCGGGAAGAGGCCCTGGCCCGGATGGACCGGGCCCTGCAAGAGATGCAGGTGGGCGGAGTCCGCACCACGATCGACTTCCACCGCCGCCTCCTCGGGACCGGGGACTTCCGGCGTGGGGAGATCCACACGACCTTCGTCGAGGCCTGGATTTCGGGCTCGGCGCCGGAGGCTTGAGATGTCCGACCTCGAGGATCGCTTCCGATCCGATATCCGCGACCAGCGCCGACGGGCCAGGATCCTGGCCCTGCAGGCCTTGTTCCAGATCGACGTGGGAGGACAATCGGTCCAGGACGCCCTCCAGGACGTCCTCTCCCAGGGCGAGGAATCCGGGGTCCGCAACTTCGTCGAGGACGTGGTGACGGGGGTCCGGGAAGAACTCGAGGAGCTGGATCGACGAATCCAGCAGACCACCCGGAACTGGAGCCTGGAGCGCATGGCTCGGGTCGACCGCAACATCCTGCGGATGGGCGCCTTCGAGCTGATGCGGATGTCCCGGGTTCCGGCAGCGGTGGTCCTCAATGAGGCCGTGGAGCTGGCCAAGGAATACGGGGACGAGGGCTCGGGAAGCTTCGTCAACGGGGTCCTGGACGCGCTTCGGGCCGCCGAGGTGAAGGCAGAATGAAGGGCAGCCATCGTCAGGTCCGGCGCACCCTGGTCAGGATGCTCCTGGGTGGCTTCCTGGTCTTCCTGGCCCTTCTGGTGGCGGGCGGAACGGCCGGCCTGGTGATCCTGAACCACTACGCCAAGGATCTCCCCGACGTCTCACGCCTCCGCTACTACGAACCTTCCGAGACGACGCGCATCTTCTCTGCCGACGGCCAGTTGATCGCCACCCTCTTCAAGGAGAATCGGACCTGGACCCCCCTCGAAGAGATCTCGCCGAACATGAGGAACGCCATCCTGGCCATCGAGGATTCGCGTTTCTACGAACACAAAGGGGTGGATCCGGTGGGCGTGATCCGGGCCGGGGTGGACCTGATCCGCTCGCGCGGGCAGATCCGCCAGGGCGCCAGCACCATCACGATGCAGTTGGCCCGGAACCTCTTCCTGAGTCCGGACCAGAGCTTCGACCGCAAGTTTCGCGAAGCCCTGCTGGCCCTGCAGATCGAGAAGACCTTCGCCAAGGACGAAATCCTCGAGCTCTACCTCAACCAGGTCTACTTCGGGGCCGGGGCCTACGGGGTCCAGGCCGCCGCAAACGTCTACTTCAACACCAAGGCCAGCGAGCTCTCGGTGGTCCAGGCGGCCATCATCGCCGGACTCCCGGCTTCTCCCAGCACCTACTCGCCCCTGGTGGATGAGCGCTCGGCCCGGATCCGGGCCATCGAGGTCCTCTCCCGCATGCTCGTGCTGGACCTGATCGAGCAGCAGCAGTACCGGGAGGCCGTGGACCAGCTCCGCGCCGGATTGAAGTATGCCAACAAGAACCGCGAGGAGTTCCAGGTCCTCAAGGTGCCGTACTTCACCACCTACGTGATCAAGGACCTGTACAGCCGCTACGACGAGGATCTTCTGTACCGCGGCGGGCTGAAGATCTACACCACCGTCGACCTCAAGCTCCAGGAACAGGCCGAGAAGATCCTCAGCCACGATGTGGCCGGCTACGCCAGCGCCTACAACGCCACCAACGCCGCGGCCGTCGTGATCGAGAACAAGACCGGCTATATCCGGGCCATGGTCGGCGGGGTGGGCTGGACCAAGAAGAACCAGTTCAACCGCGCCTGGCAGGCCCGGCGCCAGCCCGGTTCCTCGTTCAAGGTCTTCGTCTACACCACCGCCGTCGAGGCGGGCTACACCCCCGACACGGTGGTCCCGGACAGCCCGGTGACCTACCAGATGGGGGGAGGCGAGACCTGGTCGCCCAAGAACTCCGACGGCCGCTTCATGGGCAATATCCCCATGCGCACGGCCCTGCAGTATTCCCGCAACGTGGTGGCGGTTCGCCTGCTGACCCTGGTGGGGGCCGAGCGGGTGATCGAGTATGCCTACCGCATGGGCATCCGCGAGCGCCTGGAGCCCAACCTCTCGCTGGCCCTGGGCAGCGCGGTGGTCACCCCGCTCGAGATGGCCTCGGCCTTCTCGGTCTTTCCCAACGGAGGGTTGCGGATTCCGCCCACGGGCGTCAAGATCATCTACGACTCGGAGGGCAACGTGGTCGAGGACCGCACCTTCCCCAAGCAGGAGGAGGTCCTCTCGGAAGCCACCGCCTTCACCATGAGCGAGATGCTCCAGAATGCCGTCGAGCGGGGAACCGGGACCGCGGCCCTTCTGCCCGACAGGCCCGTGGCCGGCAAGACGGGCACCACCGACGACCATCGGGACGGCTGGTTCGTCGGCTTCACCCCCCAATACACCGGCGCCGTCTGGGTCGGCAACGACAACTTCTCGCGGATGTGGCATGTCTTTGGCGGAGACGTGGCCGCACCGCTCTTCCGCCAGATCATGGCGGCCGCCCACAAGGGACTTCCGGTCCAGCAGTTCGGGCAGCTCCGCGGCGGCCAGGTCTCGGTGCTGATGTGCAGCGAGTCCAAGAAGCGCGCCAACGCCAAGTGCCCCACCACCTACAAGGAGTACTTCAAGCCCGGCATGGTGCCGAACGTGTTCTGTCCGCTGCATGGCCGCGGGCAGGCCCTGCCCCTGGCGAACCCCAGCCCCAATGCCTCCAAGTCTCCGGAGAAGAAACCCGAGACCGGGCAGGAGTCGCCATCCGAAGCGGGCGAGCAGGGCGAGCTTCCATCCGAGGCCCCGACCGCGGTTCCCCTGGAGATCCCGACCGAGCAGCCGCCCCTGGATCTGCCGCCGGTGGACGGGAGCGTCCTGGAACCCGTGGAACCCGACCTTCCGACCCCGGTCGGAGACCCCCAGGATCCTCCCGTAGGGGACCTGCCCCCTGCGGCCACGCCCGAGCCCCTGCCGACCAGCGCCCTTCCTTGAACCTGGAAGGTCCGGAGCTTCTCCGGGTCGGGGTCCCAGGCCCCGGCGGGTTCAGGCCGGAGCGGGGGTTCCGGCGCGTTCCCGGCGCAGCAGGGGGCCCAGCACGCGCTGCCGGGCCGCCTGCAACTGGCGCAGCTTGTAGTCGGTATGGGAGGCGGCGCCCTCCTGGCTGCGCCGGTGGTTCTCTTCATCGAGGATCTGCACCTCGAGGGGGAAGAAGATGCGCAGCTCGCGTTCCTCCTGGGGGCCCTCCAGCTCGCGGAGCAGGCCCTCCAGGTCGGGACCCAGATGATACTTCTCGAGGTGGACCCGCATCCTGCGGGCCCGCAGGTAGCCGGGGTTCTCGACCTTTACCAGTTGCTGGACGGTGAACTGGATGGATCGGTAGTCCGGACTGGTGAAGGGGTTCTCGAGCCGGGAGTCCAGCCCCGCCAGGCTGTGTTCCTGCAGAAGGTGCAGGAAGCGCTGGTCGCGCCCTTCCTCGGTCAGGTCCTTGAAGCCTCCGGTCAGCTCCTCATACAGACTCCGGAAATGCTCGAGGTTGACCAGGGTGTTCCGGCTCCGGCCCGGCGTCACGTTGGCGAACATGATCAGGTGGTTCTGGCGCAGGTAGCGCAGGGCCAGCAGGGCATCCAGGCGGGTCGGGGTGACCATCTTCACGCCCAGGCGATCATGGATGATCTCGGCCACGTTGTGGGGCTTGTGCAGGAGCTTGAGGATCAGGCTGTCGCGACTCTTCTCCTCCTTGTAGAAGATGTCGAGGAGAGGGACCGACAAGGGCCCCCGTCCCAGGGAGAGGCGACCCTCGCCATCCTGATGGACGTGCTGCTTGAAGCGGTCCAGGATCTGACGCTTGATCTCGGGGAAGAACTCGGAGCGCAGGGTGTTGTTGACGTGGCTGATGGTGTGCATCACCCGGAGCAGCGCACAGGACCAGGCCTGCCGTTCCGAGCCGTTCCGATCCGAGGCCCAGACCAGCAGATCGCGCAGATCCGTAGGGCGTTCGATCTCCACCGGCAGGACCAGGGCTTCTCCCGAGCCATCGCCCTCCGGGCAGAAGTAGCGTTTGATGAAGGCCACGGCCTCGATGTGGATGCGCCAGGCCACATCCCGGTCCTCGTCGTCCTCCAGGTCGTACCCGTAGTGCAGGAGGAACTGGTGGGCTTCTTCGCGATCCATCACCGCCAGGGCCGGCAGGTCGATGGGGGAGAGACCATCCAGGATGAACCGGAGGATCTCCCAGGAGAAGTTGTTGCGGACCCTGGAACCCGGAATCTCGGTCACATCTTCATTATAGCCCAAAGCCCTGGAGGGGCAAGCCGAACCCCTGGTTTCCTGCATATGCATCTTGTTCGAGCCCCATCCTGAAGCCGGATTACTTGCGGGGGTGGCTGGATTCATAGACGGCCCGCATCCGTTCACGCGAAAGGTTCGTGTAGACCTGGGTGGTCGAGAGGCTCTGGTGGCCCATCAACTCCTGGATGGTGACCAGGTCCGAGCCGCCTTCCAGCATGTGGGTGGCAAAGGAGTGCCGCAGCGTGTGGGGTGAGGCGGCCTTCTCCAGGCCCGCCTCGGCCTTGATCTTGTCGAACATAAGTTCGACAGCCCGCCTGGAGAGGCGATCCCGGAAGCGGTTCAGGAACAAGGCGTCGGTCCGGGTCCGAGGCCGGCAGGCCAACCAGGTCGAGACCGCTGCCAGGGCGGCCTCATTGAGGAAGACCATGCGCTGCTTGTTGCCCTTTCCGGTCACCAGGAGGGTCTTCTCGGGCAGGTTCAGATCCGAGAGGTTCAAGCCCACCAGCTCGGCCAGGCGGATCCCGGTGGCGTAGAAGAGCTCCAGGATGGCCCGGTCGCGGATGGGTCCCCATTCTCCCGGCTTCTCGGCCATCCGCTCGCAGGCGGTCCGCAGGATCCGTCCGACTTCATCCTGGCTGAGGACCTTGGGCAACAGGCGTCCGCCGCGGGCCGAGCGGATCCTGTCCATGGGAGACGAGCTGATATGGCCTTCCTTCTCGAGGAAGCGGAAATAGGACTTCAGGCAGGCGATCTTGCGGTTCAGGCCCTGAGGAGTGTAGTCCCGCTGGAGGCGCAGGTGGGACAGGAACTCGCGCAGGGTGCGCTCGTCCATGCCCTCGAGGGTCAGGCCGTCCTCCAGATACGGGGTGAAGAATTCGAAGAAGAGCCTCAGATCGGCCTCATACTCGTGAACCGTGCGGCGCGACAGGTTCCGTTCCACCGCAAGGTGTTCCAGGAAGTCCTCGACGTACCAGCCCCGGGCTCGATCCAGCCGGCCCCGATTCTCGGACTGCGGCGTCTGATCCACACAAGCCTCCAGCTTCAGGGTGCAGCTCCAGGCTGCCCGGAAGAAAGAATGATGATCGCCAAAGATACGTTTGGCGATCATCGGGATCCCGTGCCCGGAATCAGGTCGGTCCTGGCTTGTAGTTCGGCGGAACCGAGGGCGAAAGGAATCCTTCCTCCTGGGGGGACTGCGATCCGGGGGGCTGCGACGGCGAGGAAGCGGGCGCAGATTCCTGTGTCTGGCTGGTTTCAGAGGGATGGGCCGTCGGGATGAACTGACGGATCTCCAACGGGTAGTCCAGCCGCGGCTCTCCATCGAGCAGGACCTGGATGCGGTACACGCCGGGGGCCTCGAATTGAAGCCCCTGGAACTTGTTGATCACCATGTAGGGCTGCAGCTCGTGAGGCAACTCGAAGGCCTGCTGGCCGGTCTGCACCAGGGCCTGCCCGTCGGGCCTCAGGAGGCGGACCTCCTGGACGAAGCGTCCCTGGCCCGCGCACCAGCCGTTGGCCAGGAAGAAGTCGACGGTGAACGGGAAGTCCGGCGACGGAAGCTCGTAGAAGACGTTCTCGAAGCTGGGCAGCCGCGCTTCCTCGGGGATGTTCAGGCAAGGCACCGAAAACTGCAGGGATGGCTTCACGGGGCTTCCTTTCGCGGAACGGATGGTGGTTCTTTTTCGCAGTCCGAGGCCTGAAACCTGTCAGTCCCCTCGGGCCAGGGCCAGGACCGCCTCGGGTCGGATCCCTTCCACGCGGACGATCTTGGTCCGGGACTTCTCGCCGGCGCGCAGGCTCACCTGGCTGCGCCGGACCCCCAGGGCCGCCGCCAGCAGGGCCTGCAGGGCTGAATTGGCCCGTCCCTCGACGGGAGGGGCCGCCAGGCGCACCATCAGGGCCCCCTCCCGCACGCCATGGATTCCTTCCTTCTGGGCCCTGGGAATGACCCGGACGGCAAATGAGACGCCGGTGCCGTCGGACTGGATGGCCAGATCCATCAGGAGGTCTCCGCGGCAGGAGCCGCCTCCTCCAGGAGAATCTGCATGTCCAGGTCGAAGCCGGCCCTGCGGCGCAGCAGATCCAATGCCTCCCGAGCGGCTTTCTGGCTGGCTGCGCGCTTGCTCCGTCCCTGGCCCTGGCCCAGGGGCTCGCCCCGGTAGCCGACCTGCACCAGGAAGACCCTCTCGTGGGGCGGGCCTTCCTCGCGGAGCACCTCGTAGTCCGGAAGAGACTTGTGCAGGCGCTGGGTCTGCTCCTGGAGCAGGCTTTTGAAGTCCTTCTGGGAGCCTTCCATCCGGTCCATGGCATCCCGAAGCAGGTCCAGGACGAACCGGCGGGCGGCAGGCATCCCGCCGTCCAGGTACAGGGCTCCGATCAAGGCCTCCAGGGTATCGGCCAGGATGTTCTTGCGGCCCTCCCCGTGGGCCAGGGTCTCGCCCCGGCCCAGCAGGATATGCTCACCCAGGCCCAGTTTCCGGGCCTGCCGGGCCAGACACGCCGTGCTGACCAGATGGGCCTTGATCTGGGCCAGAGGCCCTTCCGAGAGTTCGGGATGGCGATCATACAGATAGCTGCAGACCACCAGGCCCAGGACGGCATCGCCCAGGAACTCGAGGCGCTCGTTGTTCTCGGGTCCCCTCTCGCGCTCATTGGCATAGGACTCGTGGGTCAGGGCCAACTCGAGAAGCGAGGGTTCGGAGAATCGGTGACCGACGAGTTCCTGGAGGAGTTCCAGATCCGGATCGGCTCCCCTGGGCCCGGACTCGACCTGGGGCCCGACAGGTCCGTTGGCGCTCACCCTTGCGCCGAATCGTACCTGCGGATCGCAACCACCGCATTCTGGCCCCCGAATCCGAACGAGTTGTTCAGGGCCGAACGGACCGACATCGACCTGGCCACGTTGGGAACGAAGTCGAGGTCGCAGTCGGGATCCGGGAATTCGTGGTTGATGGTGGGAGGCACCGCCCCCTCGCGGGTTGCCAGCACGCAGACGATGCTCTCCAGGGCGCCGGCAGCCCCCAGGGTATGTCCCATCATCGACTTGGTGGAGGAGACCGCCATCTCGCGGGCGTGCTCGCCGAAGACCCGATGCAGCGCGGCCACCTCGCAGGGATCCCCGACCGGGGTCGAGGTCCCGTGGGCGTTCACGTAGTCCACTTCCTCCGGGGAAAGACCGGCATCGGCCAGGGCCATCCGCATGGCGCGGGCCGCGCCATCCCCTGAAGGCTCGGGTTGGGTGATATGGAAGGCATCCGCGCTGCTGCCGTGTCCGGCAAGCTCGGCGTGGATCCTGGCCCCACGGGCCAGGGCGGAGTCCAGGCTCTCCAGGACCAGGACCCCGGCCCCCTCGCCGATGACGAAGCCGTCCCGCTCGCGGTCGAAGGGCCTGGAGGCGCGGAGGGGCTCCTCGTTCCGGGTGGACATCGCCTTCATCGAACAGAAGCCGCCCACCGCCAGGGGCGTGATGGCGGCCTCGGTTCCTCCGGCCAGGACGACATCCGCGCGCCCGTTCCGGATCATGTCGACGCCGGCCGCGATGCAATGAGCCCCGGTGGCACAAGCTGAAACGGTCGAGAAGTTGGGGCCCTTCAGGCCGAACTGGATTCCCACCTGACCCGCCGGCATGTTGGGGATCATCATGGGGATGAAGAAGGGGCTGATCTTCCCCGGTCCACTGGTGGACAGGATGGTGTGCTGGGCCTCGAAAGTCTGCATCCCGCCAATCCCGGAGCCGATGCTGACCCCGATGCGATGGGCATTGGCCTCCCCCACCTGCAGCCCGGAGTCCTCCAGGGCCATGCGGGCGGCCGCCACCCCGAACTGGATGCAGCGATCCATCCGGCGGGCTTCCTTCCTGCCCACGAAATCGGCGGGTTCGAAGTCCCGCACCTCGGCGGCGAAACGCGTCGAGTATCCGGTCGGATCGAAGTGGGTGATGGGACCGGCCGCGTTGCGGCCCTCCAGGAGGGCGCGCCAGAAGACCTCCCAGCCGAGGCCCAGCGGAGAGACGACTCCCAGGCCGGTGACGACCACGATCGGTTTGGCGGACATGGAGGAAACCTCGAGAAAATCAAGACTGGAGCCTGCGGGCCAGGCCTGCAGGGCAGCGCGCTTTTCCACGCGCCTCCGGGCGTTCCTCCCGAAGAGGCGACAAGGGCCCCTGCCTGACTGCTTCCGGCAGGACAAGAGGAACCTCCGGGAAGAACCCGGAATGGATCCCCATGCTCTCCGTCAGGCTGCTCTCAAGCCCGGTCCTCCAGGTGGCAGTCCTGCTTCTCCTGCTTGTGCGGGCCGGCCCCGTCAGCGCCACGCCGCTGACGCTCCAGCCGCTGCCGGGTGAAACCCTCTCCGAAACCCGCCCGGTGATCTCGGTGGCCTTCCCGGCCCAGGACCGGGCCCTCTCCCAGAGCGCCCGGCTCTGGGTCAACGGCAAGGAGGTCACGGCAAGCAGCCTGCGGACTCCGAGCTTCCTGTCCTATCAGGCTCCTGGCGAGATGCCCGCAGGCGAGGTGCAGGTCCGCTTCGCGGCCCGGACCTCGGGTGAGGAATCCATCGAAAGAACCTGGACCTTCAGGATCCAGGCCGTCAACCGGATTGCGGCGGTTCGTCACGATGCCCGGGGCGAACTGGGCCAGTATGACGACCTGAACGTCGAGATGGAGGCAGAACCCGGCGGCGAGGCCTTCTTCGAGATCGAGGATTTTCGCGAGTATCTCCCCATGCGGGAGGTCTCCGCCGGACTCTACCGGGGCACCTACGAGGTCCGCCCCGGTGACTATCGCCTGCGGGCCTCGGTGATCGGCCACCTGCGAAAGGGCTCGAGTCTCTCCTCCCAGGCCGCTGCCTCACCGGTCTCGATCTTCGGACACCTGTTCCGGGTCCGCGTCCTGGAGCCGGCCAACGGGTCCCAGGTCCCCCTGAACTTCGTGATTCGAGGCCGCACCAGGCCCTTCGCCCGAATCAGCGTGACCCCCAAGATCGGGTTCGACGAAGGGATGTCCGCGCCCACCCGAGACGACCCGTCCAGCGAGACGGGGACGATTCCCGGCGAGGCCGACGCCGAGGGCTATTTCACGATTCGCTATGGATTCCCGGTCAAGCTCCCCAACATGCACCTGGCCATCACCGTGGTGGCCACCGACAATGAAGGGAACCGCTCGGTTCCGACGATTCTGCGCCTGAGATTCTGAATGAATCTTCAAGAAGGGTTTTCGAGTTCCGGCAAAAGGGGTATGAACCGGTCGAGCATCCAATCCGGCTGACCCGCAGGTCTCGGGGAGGCCCTGGACTTCAAGGTCATGGAGGTCATCGTGCGAAATTCCTTCCGAAGCCTGATCGCAACGGCACTGATGCTGGGCGCGCTGCTGTTCCTGGCCAGCCAGCCCGCATCCGCCCAGGACATCTCGGTCTTCGTGGACGGCAAGAGGCTGGACCAGACCCCGGTCTCGGTCGGGGGCTCCACCCTGGTCCCCCTGCGGGGGATCTTCGAAGCCCTGGGAGCCGAGGTGAAGTGGGACGGCCCGACCCGGACCGTCCGGGCCACGCGGGAGGCCACCCAAATCGAATTGACGCTGGATTCCCCCCTGGCCCTGGTGGATGGCGAGATCAAGCGTCTGGATGTCCCGGCCCGCTCGATCGGCGGGCGGACCATGGTGCCGCTTCGCTTCATCGGCGAGGCCCTGGGCGCCAAGGTCGAATGGCAGGGCGCCACCCGGACGGTCCTGATCACCAGCCCCGAGAAGGCGGGTGGCGAAGCCTCCCTGGCTCCCCGCATCACCAAGGTCGTCCTCAGCCCCCAGCGCACCCTTCGCGCGGGAGATACCCTGACGGTGATCATGACGGGTGACCCGCAAGGCCAGGCCACCTTCGACATCCTGGGGGTCCGGACCGGAATCCCCATGGCCGAGGAGACTCCCGGCCGCTATAGCGGCACCCTGACGATCCCTGCCGGTCTTGCGTCCGATGCAGCCACCCTGCTGGTCCACCTGACCCGCTCGGGCCAGGAGACCGTCCAGGAGGCCCCGGGCACCGTCACCATCCAGGCCGCCTCCTCCCCGACTCCGACTCCGACTCCGACTGCCTCCCCCACCCGGACGATCACCGAGTTCCCGGCTCCCAACGCCGTGGTGGCCGACCGGCGGCCCGTGGTGGGGGTCCACTTCAACCAGGCCCTGACCGCCGGCCAGGTGCGGATCTTCGTGGATGGCCGGGACTTCACCAACGAGGCCCGGATCTCCGGGACCCGGATCTCCTGGCAGCCGACCTATGACCTGAACTTCGGGTCCCACTCCGTCCGGGTCACCGGGGTCGACAGCCTCGGCAACCGCCTGGAACGGCGCTGGAACTTCACCCTCGGCGAGCAGGGCCAGACCACCCGCTTCCCGGGGATCAACACGGCGGTCCAGTCTCCGCGCCCCACCATCGGAATCTCCTTCCCCCAGGCGATCCAGGCCGACAGCGCGCGCCTCTGGGTCGACGGGCAGGAGTTCACCCACCAGGCCACCCTGACGCCCTACGAGATCTCCTGGATCCCGCCCTATGACCTCTCCAGCGGAACCCACAACGTCCGCGTGGACGCCACCACCACCATGGGCCAGCCCCTCAACGAGGTCTGGAGCTTCTCGATCTCGGGAACCCAGTCCACCACCACGAGCACCGGCCTGATCCACTCCCTGGCCATGACCCCCAACCCGCCCTACTCCATCGGCCAGAACGTGACGGTGACCCTGTACGGTTCGCAGGGGGGAACCACCACCTTCGATGTCGGTGGGCGGACCGGGTTCCCCATGCGTGAGACTTCTCCAGGGGCCTACCAGGGCACCTACACGGTCAGCAACCAGGACACCAGCACCCGCCTGTCGGCCACTCTGCGCCTGCCTGACGGTCGGAGCCAGACCATCCAGTCGGCCGAGGTCGTCACGGTCAATCCGTCGCCCGGGAACCCGCTGCAGTTGAGCGTCACCTCGCCCTCCGACCGGCAGAACGTGGATGGAAACTTCAACGTGATCGGCCGCAGCACGCCGAACAGCACGGTCGAGGTCACCGCCCAGGTCCGGCAGTCGCTGATTCCCGGGGTGATCAGCATCGCCGGACGGACCTTCTCGGGTTCCGCCGTCGCCGACGCCAACGGGCACTTCAACGTAGCCATCGGAGCCACCGAGGCTGCGGTCGGCTCGACCCTGGACATCAGCGTCCGGGCCCGGGACACCTTCGGGAACACCACGGCCCCAGTCCAGTTCCAGGTGATCCGCCAGTAGGCCCTGCCTGCCGTCCTGAGCCCAAGGACCCGGCCCTCCGCCCGTCCGGAAGACCCGGCAGGCGTCGGGTCGGGTCCTTGTTCTTGGCAGGACCCTCAAGGTCCGGCTCCGAAAAGCGTCGCGATGTCCGACCGGCAAACCCTGAACTGGAAAGGCCTCTCGATCGCCCTGAACCTGGCGGGGATGTTCCTCTTCCTGGTGACGGCGGCCCTGGTCTTCCTCTGGCCCGAGCATCTGGTCCGCTTCGGACTCGAGGCCCAGACCTCCCGGATGCTCCTGATGCAGGAGATCAGCGCCCTGCTGCTCCTGGGCGCCTTCCAGCACAACCTCTCCCGGGCCTGGCAGCGGGCTGCCCTGCTGGGTTCCTTCCTGGTCCTGGCCGAAGCCGCCCTGATCGGGATGCTGTGAATCCGGAAGGAGTCCCCCCCATCGCGTGAAACAGGCGAACGTGACTCTCTTCCATCCACTCCAGGACCGGATCTGCGACGTCCTGCTTCCCTCCTCGAGAATCCACGAGCGGATCCGCGAGGTTGCAGCCGAGATCTCGCGCGACTATGAAGGCCGGGAAATCGTCCTGCTCTGCGTCCTGAAGGGCGCCATGATGTTCACGGCGGACCTGATGCGTCACCTCGAGCCCCCGGTGGTGCTGGACTTCGTGGCTGTATCCTCCTATGGCAGCGCGACCTCCACCTCGGGGGTGGTCCGGATCCAGAAGGACGTCGAGGAACAACTCGCCGGCCGGCATGTCCTGGTGGTCGAGGACATCGTGGACACCGGCCTGACCCTGCACTACCTGCTGGCCAATCTGCGCCTGCGCAATCCCGCCAGCCTGAAGGTCTGCTGCCTTCTGGACAAGCCCAGCCGCCGTCGGGTCGAGGTCCCGGTCGACTATCTGGGCTTCGCCATCGAGGATCGATTCGTCATCGGCTACGGCCTGGACTTCGATGAACACTTCCGCAATCTCGGCTATATCGGCGTCATGGAGGAGGAGAGCGCTTGAGCGAGACCTGGCGTTTGTACCAGTTGCAGAAGGCGGATGGCCGCCTGGTCGAACTCGAGAAGGCCCTCAAGGCCCTGCGGGCCGATGAAGACCATCGACGGCTCCTGCAGGAGGCCCTCGCCTCCCAGGAAGCTTCCGAGACCGAGATCCGTCAACTCAAGAAGCAGTTGCGCGAGATGGAACACGAGGATTCCACCCTGAGGGCCCGGGTCAAGAGCCTTGAAGACAAGCTCTACGGCGGACGCATCTCCAACCCCAAGGAGCTCTCGGGATATCAGGAAGAGCTTGCAGGCGTCCAGACCCGCATCGGCACCCTGGAAGAAGCCATGCTCACCCGGATGGAGGAGCTCGAATCCCGCGAAGAGCAACTCACCGGTCTTCAGGACCGGTCTGCGCAGGCGCTTCGCGACCACGACGAGCGCCAGGCGGCCCTGGAACGGAAGATCTCCGAGCTCGAAAGAGAGGCCTCAAACCTTCGGGCGCGACGGCGCGAGCAGGCAGCCGAGGTCGAGCCCGGCCCGCTGAAGCGCTACGAGAACCTCCGGGTCCACAAGAACGGCGTGGCCGTGGTGCGCATCACCCGGCGCTCCTGCGAGGGCTGCGGAATGAACCTGACCGACCACAAAATCCAGGAGGCAGGCCGGGGGGGCCTGACCTTCTGCAGCACCTGCAGCCGGATCCTCTATCTGGAGGGTTGAACGGCTTGAGGCCCCCAGGCCTTCAAAGCCCGGATTCCGGGCTGCGATGACGCTTGAGGAAACGGATCCAGCGTTCCTCGCCCAGGGTCTCAACCGAGAACTCGTCGACCACCCGCTCGACCAGGTCGAGGCCGACCTGGCTGTCGGGGGCCGGGCCGTGCACAGAGACCGGCCCGACCCGGATTTCGACCCCCTCCGGCAGGAGCCGGGCCGAGAGCCGCACCGGTCCGGGACCCGGCAAGGCGGCATAGCAGGCCTCACCGGCTGCCAGCTTGAGGTCCTCGATCTCTTCGAGGTTGAAACGAGCGACGCCGCCGATTCCAGCCACGACCAGACGGACCGTGCGCACGAACTCGGCCCCCGGGGGGACCTCCATCTCGATGAGGGGCGCTGAAGCGCTCAATCGTCTGGACCTCCCTCTTGGAGCCGGGGTGCGACGGGGATGGGGGGCGGCATCGGCGCCGGGGATGGTCTCGGCGCCGGCGTCGGCAGAGGCGCCGAGGCCGGCGATCCTGCAGTCTGGGACGGCCCTTCCGAGGGGGTCGGCACTGGCGCCGAGGGCCCCAGCTCGAGGACCAGGAAGTGCCCCTCGATCCCGAAGCGCGTGAACTCCGCTTCCACCTGCAGGGGCACCTTGGGCCAAGGGTTGATCTCGGCGAAATCCTCCTCGATCCGGACCAGCCCCTTGAACTCGGGGCGTCCTTCGACCTGGGAGCGGGCGAAGGCCATGAGCAGCCGGCGCAGGAACGCGGGCATGGGAACCATCTCGGCGGCCCAGAACTCCTTGAAGGCCACCCGCAGACGGTTGTCGACCGCCTGCAGGGCGAGGCGGACCTCGAAGGGGAAGGTCAGGCCCTTGCGGACCTGGCCCTTGAAGGTCAGATGCTCTCCGCTGAAGAGGAGCGCGAGGTTGCGAACCTCGACCGGCGAGCGGCGTCGCAGCTCCGCCTTGAAGAAATCCGACTCCAGCAGGCGATTGACCAGGCCGGCCGAGACCCGGATCAAGAGGCGCTCGACCCGGATGCGAGCCCCCAGGAGCATGGTCCGAGGGTCGGCCATCGGATCCAGACCCTCGATCCGGATCAGGCCTTCGTCCAGAGCCACGCCATCCAGACGCCCCGAGCGCATGGTCGCATCCCGGAACTCGATCTGGACCCGCAGGCCCTGCGGACCCGAGGCCAGTCCGACGGTGGCATTCTCGACCCCCAGGGAATTGACGACGGAGAGGGCGGCCGGAATCAGTTGCTGGAGGTCGGGGCCGGTCAAGCGACCTTGCTCTCCGTGCCCTGGGACTTCTTCTCGGGGCTCGGAGCGGGCTTGCTCTCGGGCGCCGGAGTCGAGGGCTTGGACTTCTGGGACGAGCTTGCGTAGTCGTTCTTGTGGAAGCCGCTGCCCTTGAAGATGATCCCCGCGGGGGCGATCAGCTTGCGCAGGGCCTGCTGCCCGCAGTGCGGGCAGGTCTGCAGCGGAGCATCGTGCAGCTTTTGCAGGGCCTCGTGCATCTGGGAACAGTCTTCACAACGATAGACGT
>JALHDH010000302.1 GCA_022839105.1 bacterium | reverse complement strand
TCTCAATTACAGATCTCCGGTTCAGTTCGAAGTGGAGGTTGCCTTAAATACCATTGCTTAACTATTTGTCCATTATCAGGGGTGCAGTCCATACTATTTCCCATATATAGTATTATATGCGAAAAAGTACGTTTTTTAAAGATGACTGACTATAAATTATATAATCCTGACGAAAGTCCAGACTGGATAGAAAATAATTCAATCTTGTTCTATACTAATATTATTAGTCGTATAGATAAATGTGGGCTTCAAGATAAATATCAAAAACCTGGTAAAAAATGGGGATATACGACCGGACTTCCACCTGTACCATTTGAAGAACTGCTAGTCCAACATTTTAATGCTATTGAAACTGTTGCTTTACCCCCCTTTGCCTTAAATGATATTTGTTACTGGTGTGCTGCTGATTTTGATGACCATGATGGTAATACCCCCCAAACAGATAATGTCATGAAGTTCAGTCAATACCTTAGATCCATGGGCATTCCATACTTTGTGCTGCTGTCTGGTAGCAACTTAGGATATCACGTCTGGATCCTTCTGGATCCTTGTAAGACCATTACTGCCCACAAATTTATTCGGCAATTACTTCATGATACTGGCTTTGATAATAGAACCGACACAGAAGCTTATCCTAAGCAAAAAGCTGCTAATAATTCCAAAGGGGCCAAAGGCTACGGTAATCACCTTAAACTGCCTAATGCCTTTAATTGGAAAGCTGGCCGTCGATCTATGCTTGTGGATCCAATTACTTTAGAACCTGTGCCCTATATCACTATTCCTGGTGTGCTTAGACTTCATGAGATAAATGAAGTGCCTGTAAAGCATAGAAAAGAAAGAAAGACTATTTCAAAGTCATTTGCTCAAATACCTGCAAAACATGAGCCTGATGGCCGGATTTCTGGAAATATGAGACCGTGTTTACTAAAAGCTTTGGACCAAGAATTAATTGGAGGAGCCGGTCATCATACTCGCGTTGCTATTTGTCATGAAGCTATAAATGCTGGCCTTGATCGTGAATCCGTCATAGAATTATTTAG
>JALHDH010000301.1 GCA_022839105.1 bacterium | reverse complement strand
ACAATCCCGCCTAGCACAATCGACATTATCAGTCTTAATGTTAACTCGGCATTACTTAAAACCATTTTTTCACCCCCTTTTTATTTTTTATAATAAGTCCATATCCCATAAACCTTTCCTCGTAGTTGAAATGGCCACGGCACCCGAAGCCAATGCATTTTTTACTTCTTCTTCAGTTTCGATAAGTCCTCCCGCTATTAAAGGTGTTCTCACTCTTTCTGAAATTCTTTTTAGCGTCTTGGTTAATACTCCCGGCAAAATTTCAACTGCATCAGGTTCTACTTGATCAATGGTCCTGACAGCCGTATCCACTGCAAGGCTATCGAGGATAAATACTCGTTGTATGGTAAAAATTCCCATCCTGCGTGCACTAAGAGCTAAATTGCTTCTTGTTGTAATGATACCATCTGGTCTGATTTCCTCTACAATATACTTGGTTCCTTCACTGTCCTTGCTTATTCCTTCGACAAGGTCAATATGCAGAAATGCCCTCTTCCCTGCTTTTTTTATGCAGTGAACTACGTACTTTATATTTAAAATACTTCCCGTAAGTAAAAAAATACACTTGGGTTTTCTGGACAAAGCCATATCCACATCATTGATATCTCTTATGGCTCCTATAATAGGATATTTTTTAATATCGGCTAAGATTTCGTTATTCAAGAAATTCACTCCCGATTTTTAAGGTTTATATAGCATAACATTACTACTCTTGTCTTTTTATAACTGTCTAAAAAGATTATACCGCTATTTAATTTTTTGGTCAATTTTACTACTTTTGTAGATTTAAAGTTGCTGAAATTTATTGCCTTGAAATGTATTACAATTAATTGGGAACTTTTTTTCTAAATAGCCGTCAAATATAATAAAGGCACAAAGAAGTATTTAGGGGGTGATAGTTATTTCTATATTCATTTTAAAAGTTCCTAGCATACAGTTTAAATTTAAATTAAGTAAAGGAGGACTGGAGTAAAAATGAGAAAATTATTATCTTTAGTTTTAGTATTGACTTTTGCGTTCTCAATTGTCAGCCTTGCTATT
>JALHDH010000300.1 GCA_022839105.1 bacterium | reverse complement strand
GCCTCTGGCTGGAAAACAATAGCCACATAGCGGTGGGGTGAAGGTGTACACACGAATAAAAACTACCGATAATGAGAAAGGACTCCTAAAGCCGGCTGGTCCATATCGCTATCATACCTCAGGCACCTTAACCGCCACTGCGCAGAGTTCGTCTGGAACCTCCAATCTCTCTGAAACGATCAGCAGTGCGCCCCTGGTTCAGCATTCCCCTCCGGGATCACCTCCAGAGAGGGAACTGCAGCCATCCAGGGACGAGGACTTCAGAACACTCTTGAAGCAGCACAAAGAAACCCTTGAACTTCTGGCAAAATAATTCACCGGCCCTCTTTTGCAACCGAGCGGAGCCAGACTCTAACGTCTTCTTGCGTCATTTTGCCTTCAGCAACAGCCCTCACAAAGCGATTGTTCTCCTCGGCGGAACTGACAATGAGATATCGTTCCGGTGTTCGGAGCAAGATAAGTGCGGCAAGCAGAAATGCAAGCCTTTTATTCCCCTGGACAAAGGGATGACCGGTGACAATGCTGTGCAGCACAAAAGCGGCCCTCTCAAAAGGGTCAGAAAAGTTGTTGCTGAACGTGACGGTGAAATTGAGGTTCCCGGGGTTGAGCACCCGCCCGGAGAGCCCACGATCCTCTTTACGATCGCATGCCAGAATAATCTCTATGTGATATCTGATCACCTCGTCTACCGTCAACTCTTCGGCCATGCCTTTTTCCCAAACCCTCCAGACCCTCATCAGGTGCTGGGATAAAGAGTGTTGATAGTATGTGACGGCCCCTCCTCTCGTCGGGGGGCATCCTGAGATGCTATCCTTGAGATTGCAGCCTCTATCTCATAATACTGATGCCGCGTTCTGGTCACGGTCCATCACCAGCCCCACACCCACAGTGCGGGCAGGAATGGGCACGATCCGAGAGCGTCATCCCCCCACTGAAGTAGAGGGCCTTCTGCCTGTTTTCTTCGTAAACCCGGTAAAGATGTTAAGCGAGAGGAATGGCCCACAGGAAAGGATACCCTCAGGCAAGTAATCTCTTTCGTCG
>JALHDH010000017.1 GCA_022839105.1 bacterium | reverse complement strand
GTGGCCGGTCCTGGCCCGGGCCCTGGGAATCGCCCCGCAGCGCCGGCTTCCGCCCTATGCCAGGACCACCTTCCAGGCCTGGTGGAGGCGCCGTCCTCGCCAGCCCGAATCCGGCCGGCCCCGGGTGGCCCTCTTCGTCGACACCTGGGCCAACTACAACGAGCCCGCCGTGGCTCGCGCCGCCGTCGAGGTCCTCGAGGCGGCCGGATTCGCGGTCGAGTGCGCGCGCAAGGTCTGCTGCGGGCGGCCGGCCATCTCCAAGGGCCTGGTGGAATCCGCCCGCCGGGCCGTGCGCAGGAATCTCGAACTCCATCCTGACCATGCGCGACGAGTCGCTCTGCCTGGAGCCCGGCGAGCGCGCCGACCGGGTGGCGCAGGCCTGCTTCACCTTCGAGGAGTTCCTGGCCGAGCGTCCTCTCCCCTTGCGCTCGGGGCCCGAGCAGGTGCTGGTGCACGGGCACTGCCACGAGAAGTCCCTGGTGGGCTTCGGCCCCCTGCGTCGGCTGCTGGGGCAGGTGCCCGGATTGAGCATCCGCGAACTCGACGCCGGGTGCTGCGGCATGGCCGGGGCCTTCGGCTACGAGGTCGAGCACTACGAGATGTCGCAGGCCATCGGGCAGAGGGTCCTCTTCCCGGCGGTCCTGCAGGCGGCGGGCGAAGGGATTCCGGTGGTGGCGCCGGGCACCTCGTGCCGTCACCAGGTCCTGGAGGCGACGGGAGTGCGCTCGCTGCATCCGGCCGAGTTCCTGGCGGGCCTTCTGGATGGACAGGGCCCGGGAGCGCCGCCCGCGAACTGATCTGTTTCACCGGAATCCCCTGACCCCGAGAGCCCTGGAGGTCCCATGAACCGCTCGAGCCTGCGAATCGGATTGCTGGTCCTGGCCCTGCTGGCGATGCCGGCCCTGGCTGCCTACGCGCAGGGAGGAACCCCCTCCCTGACCCTGGGGCGGATCTCCGAGAAGAAGCCGGGACACGAGATCCGGATGCTCTTCCCCAAGCTGGCCTGGCTGGCCCGCCCCCAGGTGGCCCGGGCCTTCAACAAGGCCAGCCGGACCCCGGTGGACGCCGCCCTCGCCGAGTTCCGCCAGGAGATGGTCGAGTTCCCCGAGCAGCGCCCTGAGTACACCTGGGACCTGCGCAGCGTCTGGGAGACCCGCCACAAGGGGACCGACCTCATCAGCGGGGTCCTGACCTTCGGCTCCTATACCGGAGGCGCGCATCCCAACCCCTGGCTGGTCAGCCTGAACTTCGATCTGCGCCAGGGCCGGCCGGTGGAACTGGCCGAGATCTTCAATCCGGGAAGCCCCTGGCCGGCCCGGCTCAGCGCCTGGTGCGTGCGGGAGCTCAAGGCCCGAGACCTGCCCGATCCCGAGCCCGGAGCCAGCGCCGATCCCCGCAACTTCGTGGTCTGGACGATGGCTCCCCAGGGGCTGACGATCCTCTTCCCGCCCTACCAGGTCGCGCCCTACGCGGCCGGAGTCCAGGAGGTCCTGATCCCCTGGAGCGAGGTGGCGGACCTGCTCCGTCCGGGAGGCCTGGCCGCCCCCCTGGCCGGTCTGCGTCCCTGAACCCGACCGGAAGCCCGAGGTCTCCCCTGGCCATGAACTCCCCCCGGAAGACGCTCCTGTATTCCTGGCTTCTGCTGGCCTCGGCCGCCATCTGGGGGGCCGCCTTCGTGGTCATGAAGGATACCCTGGCGGTGGTCCCTACCAACTGGATCCTGACCATCCGCTTCGCGGTGGCCGGTCTGGGCCTGACCTTCGCGCTTTCCGGGACGCGGATCTCGGCGGAACTGATCCGAAGAGGGGCCGTGCTGGGATTCCTGCTCTATGCAGCCTACGCCGTGCAGACCTGGGGGCTGATCTACACCACGGCCAGCAAGAACGCCCTGATCACCTCGATCTACGTCGTGCTGGTGCCCTTCTTCGTTTGGTGGATCCAACGCCGGAGGGTGGGGCCGCGGGTCCTCCTGGCGGCGGGCATGGCCTTCGGAGGGCTGGTGGTCCTCTCGCCCCCGGAACCCTCCGGGGTCAACCCGGGGGATTTCCTGACCCTGGTTTCGGGCTTCGGTTACGCCCTGCACATCACCATGGTCGGCGTGTACTCCGAGGATCACGAGGTGATGCCCCTGACCTGCCTGCAGTTCCTCTTCGCCGCCCTCTTTGCCGGGGTGGGGGCGTTCGGCTTCGAGACCTTCCCCGAGCGGATCGGGGCGGGAACCTGGCTGGCCCTGGCCTACCTGGCCTTCGTCTCGACGCTTCTGGCCCTGACCTTGATGAACCTGGGAATCCGCCACGTCACCCCGGCTCGGGCCTCGATCCTGCTGGCGACCGAGGCGATCTTCGGATGCCTCTTCGGGATCCTGTTCCAGGGCGATCCCCTCACCGTGCCGATCCTGGCGGGGGGAGGCATCCTGACCCTGGCCGTGATCCTTTCCCAGACCGAGGTGCCGGCCCAGCCGGTGCCGTCCCCCGGTTGAGGTTCGGACCGGACCGGGCCGGGCATCGCGTCAGGACTTGCGCTCGTCGGTGATGTCGTAGCGCGAGAAGCGTTGGATCTCGATCTGGTCCCCCAGGCTGTGCTGGAGGCCTTCCAGAACCTGGCCGACCACCCGCGAGGGATCCTTGCGATAGGGCTGTTCCAGGAGGCAGATCCTGGCATACCAGGCCGACATCCTGTCGAGGATATGGTCGTCGATCCGCTCGGAACTGGCGAAGTTCCCCTCGGCCTCGGCACGGTGGGTGCGCTCCTCGGCGCGGATCGTCTCCCAGGGGACGTCCTTGCGGGCCACATGGCTCGCCCCGCCCTCCAGGATCTGACCGCAGATCTCCCGGACGAACTCGCGGAACTCAGGGTTGCGGAGAGTCTCGGCCTGTCGGCAGCGCACCTCGACCAGACAGCCGCGCTTCTCCTCGTCATCGACCTGGGCCAGGACCAGGCCTTCGTTCAGTGGGCGCCTCTGCTTTGCCAGGGCATTTCACCTCCGTTGATGCTTCGGCGGCCTCTTCTTTCGAAGAGAGGGCGGCTCCTTCTCCTGGGGACGGAGGGCGCCGGGAGGAGCCGGGCGAACCCCGGGGCATGGGCAACACCTTCGGGCGCCTCTTCCGCGTCACCACCTTCGGGGAGTCCCACGGTCCGGTGGTGGGGGCCGTGGTGGACGGCTGTCCGCCTCGGATCCCCCTGAGCGAGGAGGATGTCCAGGTCGACCTGGACCGGCGTCGCCCGGGCCGGGAATCCCTGGCCACACCTCGTTCCGAGGAGGATCGCGTCCGCATCCTGTCGGGGATCTTCGAAGGGCGGACCCTGGGAACCCCGATCCTGCTGCAGGTCGAGAACCGGGACGCCCGGCCCCAGGACTACGAGCCCTTGCGCGAGGTCTTCCGCCCCAGCCATGGGGACTTCACCTGGCAGGCCCGTTTCGGGATCCGCGACCACCGCGGGGGAGGGCGGGCCAGCGCCCGCGAGACGGTGGGCCGGGTGGCGGCCGGAGCCGTGGCCCGCCGACTGCTGAACCTGGCCTGGGGCGTGGAGATCCTGGCCTGGGTCGGCCAGATTCACGATCTGAAAGCCCGGGTGGAGCCCGAACGCTTGACCCGGGAGCAGATCGAGGCCACTCCGGTGCGCTGCCCCGATCTCCGGGTCGCCGGGAGCATGGAGGCCCGGATCCGGGAGGTTCGCGCGGAGGGCGATTCGCTGGGCGGCGTGGTCGAGGTGCTGGTCCGGGGGGTACCGGCCGGTTGGGGGGCGCCGGTCTTCGACAAGCTGCATGCCGACCTGGGGGCGGCGCTTCTGGGTCTGCCCGCGGCCCGGGGCTTCGAGATCGGTTCGGGCTTTGCCGCGGCCGGGATGCGCGGCTCCGAGCACAACGACGCTTTCTGCTGGGAAGAGGGAAGGATGCGCACCCGGACCAATCGCTCTGGAGGCGTGCAGGCCGGCATCTCCAACGGCGAGGACCTGCGCATGCGCGTGGCCTTCAAGCCGGTGCCCACCCTGGGGAGGCCCCTCGAGGCGGTGGACCCTCAGGGGCGGCCGGTCCTGCTGGAGCCGGGCGGGAGGCACGACGCCTGCGTGGCGCCCCGGGCGGTCCCCGTGGTGGAGGCCATGGTGGCCCTGGTCCTGGCCGATCACGGGCTCCTCCGGCTCGCCCTTTCCCCTCCGGCGTATAGTTAACGTCACGTTTACACGAGGGCCAGGGCCAGGGAGGACGATCCTTGGGGGAAGGCTTCCTGGCGCTTCCCTCCTGCCTCGGTCTTCCCGGGGCTTCTGCCGACCTGGAGGTACGGTCCCGTGTCCCTGCGAACTCTCGCCCTGCTCGTCCTGGTGCTCCTGGCCCTGCCGGCCCTGGCCCGCCAGCCGGACGGCGTCCCACCCCTGGCCGTCAACGGGCAGCCCTTGCCGGCCGGCTCGGTGCTCGGCTCGACCGGGGAGGACGTGGCCGTGCTGGCCAGCCCCTTCCTCAAGGCCCTGGGAGCCCAGATCCGCCTGGAGGGCGGACGCCTGGACGCCTCCTGGCCCGGCGCGATGCTGACCCTGGAGGCGGGGCGGGACACCTGCTCGTGGAACGGGGTTCCGGTCCGCCTGGCCGAGCCGGTCGGCACCATGGGGGGAGACCTCCTGGTGCACGCCATGGAGGTGGCCCGGATCGTCGAGGCTCGCGTCGAGAGCGGCGAGTGGGGCGTGGCCATCTTCAAGAGCGCTGCGGTTCCGCCTTCGGCTTCCGCCCCGACCTCGGCCCCGGCAGGGAATCCGGGGGGAGCCCGGGGCGCGCTCCCCCCGGGGCTGAGCATGATCCCCTCCGAGCTGACCGGACCGGCCAACGCGCCGCCCCCTCCTGGGATGAGCCCCATGCCCGGCCCCGACGGGGCTCAGTACCCCGATGCGGTCCGCGGCTTTCCGGATCCCGCCACGGGCGGGCTGACCCAGAAGGAGGGGCCCTACGAGTCTCCCTACCAGCGCCCCGAGATCGGGGGAGAGATCCCCGCCGAAGCCGCCCTGGCCTCCCCTCAACCCATGGTCTCGCCCTCCCCGGGCTACCGCCCCCCCCGGGCGGTGATTTCCGACCTGCAGGCCCGCCGCATCATGACCTTCCATCTCTCGAACTACGAGGTCAGCGCCAAGATCCGCAATGAGGGGACGGCGCCCCTCACCAGGCCCTTCCAGGTCCAGTTGCTGGCCCGGGGAGAGCGCAACAGCCACTTCGAACTGCTGGAGGCCTTCCTGGTCCGGGCCCTGGATGCGGGCGAGGAGATCGAGGTCAAGAAGCTGGCGGATGGCCATCAGTTCCAGAGCCTCCAGGGGATGCGCGTGACCTTCAAGGCCGTGGTGATCGAGGACGCCCCGCCTCCAGCCGCCAACTATACCGGCCCGCCTCGGCCGGCCACCGTCGAGGGGAGTTCCAGGGAAAAGCGGGTCACGTTCTGAGGAGCCTTCCGCTTCCCGTCGCGCACCTTCTTCTGGCCGCCCTGCTTCGCCGAGGGGCGTCGGGGTGTGCCTTGCTTTCCCTCCTGCTCCTCCTGCTGGTTCTCGGGCTGACGGGGCCAGGTCAGGCTGAGAACCCACCCGAGCCGATTCCGCTGCCGACTCCGGTGGACGTGGGGACCTGGCCCGAGGTCCGGGTCCTGGTTCATCGGGGCAACACTCCGGTCACGATTCGCTGTTCCGAAGGGGTCCAGGTCCGGGAGTCGGGGCAGGAACCCCGAGCCCTCGAGGAGATCGTCCTGGTTCCCGAGGCGGGCCAGGTGGCGCACTGGACCTTCAGCGCCTCCGCGCCCCTGGAACTCGAGGGCCGGACCTATCGGGGGACCTTGGAGGCCTGCCTGGAGGGAGGGACCCTCCAGGTGATCAACCGGGTCGGCCTGGAAGACTACCTGCGCGGAGTGGTGCCCCGCGAGCTGCTCTCCAGTCAGTTCGAGGCGGTCAAGGCCCAGGCGGTCCTGGCCCGGACCTACGCCCTGGCCCACCTCAAGGGCCCCGAGGCCCGTTGGGACGTGCGCGATGACGTGGGGCACCAGGTCTACGGCGGCGTCCTGGCCGAACACCTTGTCTCGGACCGGGCCGTGCGCGAGACGGCGGGTCTGGTGCTGGCCTGGGAAGGGAGTCTGGCCTCCCGGGTGGTCTTCCATTCGACCTGCGGGGGGTGCACCGAGGGAAACGAGAACGTCTTCGGGACCCCTCCGGTCTCCTACCTGCGCCCGATCCCCTGTCTGGACCAGGCAGGCCAGCCGGCCTGCGCCGCCTCGAGCTACTCGGCCTGGACCCTGGAGGCCTCGGCCCGGGAACTCGGGCAGGAGGTCGGGCGTTCGCTGGGGAAGCCGCCCCTGGCCATCCGGGCCCTCGAGATCCGCCAGACCTTCTCCTCCGGGCGGGTGGGCCGGCTGGCGCTCCTGTTGGAGGGGGGGGAGGAGCTGGAGCTGCAGGGAGACGACCTGCGTCGGGTCCTGCGCCTCCGCGACTCCTCGGGACAGGTGCGGAACCTGCCGAGCACCCGTTTCCTGGTCGAGCCGGATCAGGAGGATGGGAAGATCCGTCTGAGCGGGTCGGGCTGGGGGCATGGGGTCGGGATGTGTCAGTGGGGCGCCATCGGGCTGGCTCGTGAGGGCTGGCGCTTCGAAGAGATCCTGGAACGCTACTATCCGGGGACCCGGGTTCTCGGCATCGCACAGGCGTGGCCCGGCGCCTTGAGTCCACCATGAGGGAGTTCCCAACGGCATGCTTTACCAGAAGGGCGCCACCGTCTTTGCAGAGATCCACGACCAGCCGAGGGCCTGGCGTGAGGTGATGGGGCATCTGTCGACCAGGAAGGAGGAGCTCTCGGCCTGGTTCAAGACCCAGAACTTCGGTCAGGTGATCTACCTGGCCTGTTCGGACTCGTTGAACGTGGCCATGTCGGCCTCCAGGATCACCCACCTGGTCTCGGGCCTGAACTCGGTGGCCATGCCGGCCAGCGAGGTCCTCTTCGGCCGCAGGGCCCCCTATGACAGCCGGATCAAGACCCTGGTCCTGGCCCTGGCCCGGACCGACGAGGCCGAAGAGGTGGCCTGGGCGATCCAGAAGCTCCGCACCCTGGACCCCAAGGCCCAGGTCCTCGTGATCCATTCCGGCGAGCCTCCCCAGGAGGGGCTGGCCCACCAGAGCCTGACCCTCCAAGGGGTCCAGGAGGAGTCCAAGATCGCCACCCGCTCGGTCTCCAGCCTCCTGCTGGCGGCGCTGGTCCTGGTCTCGTGGCTCTCCAATCGGGAGGTGCTGTGGAACGAACTCCAGCGACTCCCGGATCTTCTGGCAGCCCGCTTCAAGCCCTGGCAGGCCCGGGCCCAGCAGATGGTCCAGAGCAAGCCCGGGCACGTGGTCTTCCTGGGCTCGGGGCCCTACTTCGGGATCGCCAGCCAGGCGGCCCTGACCATGCGCGAGATGGCCGGATTGCCCTGCGATCAGCATTATTTCCTGGAGTATCGCTACGGGGCACATGTGTCCTTGACCAACCTGATGGCCGTGGTCGGCCTGATCTCCAACACCTTCCGGGTCCCCGAAGAGAAGATCCTGGGAGACCTGGCGGTGACCCGGGCTCATCGGGTGGCCCTGATCGAGGAGGCCAGCGACTCCTTCCGGGGCCGGGCCGACGAGCTTCTCGAGCTCAAGTCCGGGGTCAGCGAGATCAGCCGGGTCCTGTTGATGCTGCCCGCCCTGCAGTTGATGGCCTTCTACGCGGCCGTGGCCCGGGGGATCAACCCCGATCATCCCAAGCACCTCGAGCACGGGGTCTTCAAGCTCAAGGAACGCCCCGGCGTCCAGGCGGGGGCCTGAAGTGGAGAACCTGGATTCCTGGCGGATCCCGCTCTATCTGCTGCCCATCGCCCTGGCCATGCTCTGGATCCGAAGGCGGGAGACCCTGGAAGGAGTCACCCTCTTTGCCGAGCTCAGCCCCGGGCAGAAGGCCTGGATCCTGATCCACGCCCTCCCCCCCGGCCAGGCCGCCCACCTCCTGGCCCGGCTCCCGGGCCAGTGTGCTCAGGGCTATCTCCAGGAAGCCTCGCGGATTCAGGGGGACGGGCAGCACCTGGTGGCCGAGGTCCTCAAGGAGTTCTGCCGCGCCCTGCCCCCGGACTGGACCCGCGGGGCCGGGCGGGACGCCGACCAGGCTTTGGCCCTGGTGTCTCAGGCCGCATGCGAGAAGGCGGCCGAGTTCGACGCAGTGCTGATCGGCCTGTGGCCCCCCGCGGCCGGCTCGCAGGCCTTCCCGAGGCCGGACCCGGTCGGCCCGGCCACGGAGGAACCCGGCGAAGGCGGGCAGCCGGCGGGAGCCCCGGCGACCCGGGACGAAGAGGAAGGCTGACCCTTCGCGGCCATCCTGGACTTTGAATCTCTGGAGTCCTGGCAGGAGGCCGGGCCAGAAGGGGAGAGGAGGCGGCCCGTGTACTGTCCTCGGTGCGAAGAGACCTTCAGCCCCTTCCAGAGCCTCTGTCCGAACTGCTTCGCCGAACTCCGCCCGGGCGCCGCTCCTGCAACCCGCAGCCCTTCGGCTTCGGGGCTTCCGGAAGCGGGTCTGGGCCTGGGGTCCTTGATGATGCCCCAGATGCCTTCGTCTTCCCTGGAGATCCCCGAGCTGTTCGGAACGGCCCTGGAGGTGCCCCGAGAGGCCGCCAAGGTGGTCGAGAAGGCTTCTTCACGGGTCTCCAAGACCACCGCGCGGGTCTCGAAGGCGCTCGGCGAAACGTCCGAACCTTCCCGGACGGCTGCCCGTTCCCAGGCCGGTGCCCTGGACCAGGCAGCTCTCCAGGAGGCCCGCCAGGAGATCCAGGCCGCCCTGGAGGAGGCCGCCCGTGAGCTCCAGGCCCTGGCCGGCAGCGGCCGCGAGGCCGTCATGGCCGAGTTGCGCCGCGAGGGGGAGGAGTCCCGCCAGCGCGCCGCCGAGGCGCTTCGGGCCAACCGGGTCCAGATCGACCGGAAGATGGCCCCCCACCTGGCTCGGATCCGCAGGCGCTACGCGCAAATCGCCTCGGAACTGGACCCGGGTTCGCGGGAGGCCATCGCCGAGCGCCTGCAGTTCCTGCGCAAGCAGGCCTCTGAAGCCCTGGTGGGGTTGGAGCGCCAGATCGGTGTCGTCCCCGAGCCGGTCCGGGGCCTGGTGCGCCAGGTCCAGGAGGGTTCCATCCCCGAGGCCCCCCTGATCGATCTGGGCCAGTCCGCCCAGCAATCGGTCGAAGGGGTCAAGACGGGATGCCTGGGTGTGCTGGGGGTCTTCCTGTCCTTCATCCTTCCCGGGTTGGGGCAACTCGTGACCGGGCACTTCGCGGCCGGCATCATCCTGATCTTCCTCTACACCATCTTGAAGTCCGCAATTCCGGATGCTCCTGGCCTGGGCTGGCTCCTTTCGGCCCTGGCCGCCTGGCACGTCTGGACGGCAACCCGAAGCTGAAAGGCAGGCCCTCGCGATGGAACGCGCCCTGTACCAGGAACTCGCCAACCGGCTGGAATCCGGCCAGAAGGTGGCCATGGCCACCGTGGTCCGGTCCTGGGGCTCCACCCCCCGTGAGGTGGGGGCCAAGATGCTGGTGGACCCCCAGGGGCGGATCCGAGGCACCATCGGAGGCGGCTGCGGAGAAGCCGAGGCCTGGCAGGTGGCCCGCGAGGTCCTCCAGGGCGCGCCGGCGCAACTCGTCCACATCGATCTCACCGAGGACATCGACAGCGACAGCGGCAAGGTCTGCGGAGGTCGCCAGGAGGCCCTGGTGGAGCTGCTGGACCCCGAGGACCTGAGGGCCCGGGCCCTGGCGCGCGCCATCCGCGAGGGCTGCGAGCCGGGTCGCGAGCTGGCCTTGATGGCGGTCCTGGGGCCGACGGGGGCGGGAGACTGGCGTCAAGGGGCGACTCCGCAGGCCGTTCCGAGCGGCGGCCCTGCTCCGGGAACCCGTCTCTCGCTGGTCGGCCCCGAAGAACTGGTGGGAACCCTGGGCGATCCCCAGGCCGACTGCCTGGCCCTGGAGCGGGCCCGCAAGTGTCTGGCGCGTCAGAGGCCCGAGGTGGTCTCCCTGGCGATCGGGGAGGCTTCCTTTGAAGTCTTCATCGACGTCCTGGTTCCCTCCCAGGAGCTGGTGGTGGCCGGGGCCGGCCATATCGCCCGGCCCTTGTGCCGGATGGCTTCGCTTTGCGGTTATCGGGTGACGGTGATCGATGACCGGGCCGAATTCGCCGACCCGGTCTACTTCCCCGATGCGGCCGAGGTCGTGTGTCGCCCCTTCCTGGACGCCTTCCACAGCCTGGAGGTCGGGCCGCGCACGCATGTGGTCCTGGTCACCCGGGGGCACAAGCACGACGAGGAGTGCCTGCGGGCGATGGTGGGCCGCGAGCCGGCCTATCTCGGGATGATCGGCAGTCGGCGGCGTACGCGCGCGGTCTTCCAGGAACTCGAAGCCGAGGGGGTGGATCCGGGCTGGTTGGACCGGGTACGCGCTCCCATCGGGATCGATCTGGGAGCCGAGACCCCCGAGGAGATCGCCGTGGCCATCCTGGCCGAGATGATCGCCGTGCGCCGTGGAGGCAAGGCCCCCTCGCTCTCGCTCCGAGGCTGAAGGCAGGCGGTCCGCCCTGGCCTGGTCGCGAGCGGCCGCACCGGGGCCACGGCCCTTCCGGTTCAGCTCTCCAGTCGAGGAGGCCCGGCCAGCATCCGTTCGCGCATCGCTTCCCATGGGCCCAGCCAGTCGGAGATCGTCTCCAGCCACCAGGTCGCCCCGACCTCGGCATAGGGGCCGATTTTCTCCGCAGCCCGGTCCGCTTCGGTCTGACCGGCCAGGATGAAGTCGAAGGGCTCCTCGCTGGAGCGGTGCTCCCGCACGTAGGAAAGGATCTCGCGGGCCACGGGCACGGTCGGCATGAAGGCGTTCTCGGGATTCATGTCGATGGGGAAGACGCCGTCCCAGCGCGCGGCCCGGCGCAGGGGAGCGCGGTGGGGCCAGACCCCGGCGATCCAGATGGGGATTCGCGGTCTCTGCAGGGGGCGGGGCAGGAAGGTCGTCTCCTCCACGCGGTAGTGCCGTCCATGGAATGAGAAGGGCTCGCCCGACCACAGCCCGGTCAGGATCTCCAGCCCCTCGTCCAGTTTCTGCGCCCGGACCCTCTCGTCGGCTTCCTCTCCGAAGGTGGTGAACTCCTCAGGCGGGAAGCCCAGTCCCAGGCCCAGGACCAGACGCCCCGAGGAGAGGTGGTCCAGGGTCACGGTCTCGCGAGCCAGCTTCCAGGGACGGCGGCGGGGCAGGGGGGTGACCATCGGGCCCAGGCGCAGGTGCCGGGTCCGCGAGGCGATGGCCGCCAGCAGGATCCAGGGATCGATCCGGGTGGGGCCCATGGTCTCCTCGCCGACCAGGTGATCCCACAAGAAGAGGCCATCCCAGCCAGCCTGTTCGGCCTCGACGGCGAACTCGACGGTCCGCCTCACGTCGCTGAAGCTGCCGAAGTTGGGGAAGTTGAGACCGAACTTCATGAGCCCTCCGGAGGCGATGCGGTTGCCTGGGGAGCTTCCACGCGCGGGGCTTGACCCCCCTGGCGGGATCGTGTCATCCTGGGCATCATCCTGTCCGCGTTGGAGGACCTGGCCCTGAATCGAGTCCGCCAGATTCGTCAGCACAAGGGCCTCTCGCAGGCCGAGCTGGCCCGCCGGGCCCGGATCTCCCGCTCGGGCCTGGCGGCCATCGAGCGCGAAGAACTGGTCCCCTCGGTGCATGCCGCCCTGGCCTTGTGCCGGGCCCTGGGCACGTCGGTCGAGGATCTCTTCGCCTCGCCGCCGACGGAGGCTCCTGCCTGGGCCTGGATGCCTTCCAGGCTGCCTTGTGGTTTCTGGAGGGTGGATCTGCCCGACGGGGAGAGGCTCCTCCCCGCCGAAGGCGAGCATCCCGCCTGCCCGCCCTGCGACGGCTGGTTTGACGGGGGGCTGCTCCACTTCGAGGGGGGCGAGCCTCGGCGGACCCTGGTCCTGGCCTGCTGCGACCCGGCAGCCGGCCTGCTGGTGGCGCGTCTGGCCCAGGAGGGAGTGCGCCTGGTGGTCCTGCAACGCTCCAGCGGGGAGGCCCTGGAACTCCTGGCGGCGGGAGCCGTCCACGTGGCCGGGCTGCACCTGGCTGGCGAACACGATTCCAGGGGCAACTCCCACCTGGCCGGGGCCCGGCTGGGCCCGGGATACCGGCTGGTTCGCCTCGCGCTCTGGGAGGAGGGAGTGGCCTGCCTCCCTTCAGGAGTGGGCGGGGGCCTGGGCCGACTGATCCGGCCGGCGGTGCCTTGGGTCGGGCGTCGGTCTGGAGCCGGGGCCCGCGCCTGTCAGGACCTGGTCCTGGGATCCCGGGCCGCTCCTGGAAACCTCGCTTCCGATCATTCGGGCGTGGTGGCCGCCATCCGGCAGGGCTGGGCCCAGGCCGGCATCTGTCCGCGCTTCGTGGCCGAAGCGGCCGGGTTGGGGTTCTTCCCGGTCCGGCGCGAGCCCTTCGACCTCTGCCACGCCGAGGTCTTGGAGGAGGACCCGCGCCTCCAGGCCCTGCACCGGGCCATCCGCTGCCGGGCCTTCCAGCAGCGCCTGTCCTGTCTGCCAGGCTACGATCTGGAGGGGGTCGGCGAGATCGAAGCGGTGGGAGCGGGTCGATGATCCGCAGGCTTGCGCCATTCCTGGTCCTCTTGGGCCTCTTCTCGGCCGGGTGCTCCCGCCAGGATCCCCCCCTGCTCTTCCACGCCGCTGCCGGCCAGCGCTCGGCGCTCGACGAGATCGGGGCGATCTTCGAAGAGCGTCACCCGGGGGCGCGGGTGAACTTCTCCTACAAGGGCTCCGGCTACTTCCTTCCCGATCTCCTCCGCTCTCGCGAGGGAGACCTCTACATGCCCGGCGAGGAGTTCTACTTCCTGCAGGCCCGCGAACGGGGCTTCATCGAGGACTACGATCCGGTCGCCGACGTCCCGGCCTGGTTTGTGACGGTCCTGATCACCCCCAAGGGCAATCCGGCTGGAATCCGCCGACTGGAGGACCTGGCCCGCCCCGGCGTCCGGGTGGGCCTGGGCAATCCGAAGTCATGCGCCATCGGGGTCCGCCAGGAGAAGACCCTGCGCCGGGCGGGGATCCTCGAGGCCGTCCAGGCCAATACCCGCATGAGCGCCAAGTGCATCCCCGAACTGGGGAATGCCATCCAGCACCGCGGGATCGATGCCACCCTGGTCTGGTCGCCGACCGCGGCCCTCTACCTGCGCGACGTCGAGATCCTCCCCCTGGAACACCGTCATCGCTCGGCGGTCCGGCTTCCCGTGGGGGTCCTGACGGTTTCGCGGGATCCGGCCCGGGCCCGACTGCTCAAGGAGCTGATCCTCTCGGCGGAGGGGCGCGAGATCTTCGAGCGCCACGCCTACGCGGTGGACCCGGGGCCCGTGGACGAGGAAGGCTTCTGCACCGGACCCGGGCCGACCGATCTCCTGATGGAGCGTCTGGTGCACGCGGCTCGGGTGACCCGGGACCCCTCCCTGGAGGTGGACGAGAAGACCCTGGGGCCCCTGGTGGGCGAGGTCCTGCGCCAGCGTGCCTCCAAGTAGCCGGCGTCCCACCCCGTTCGAAGGCGCCTCCGCGGCCCTGCTGGCCGGGGTGGCCGCCTTCTACGTGGTCTTCCTGGGCAGCACGGCGATCTACCTGGGATGGGCGGACGCGGCGCATCACCTGGCCCGACCGGTGCTCTGGGAGCGCCTGGGCCTGACGCTGTCCACGGCCATGGTCTCGACGGGGGTGGCGATGAGCCTGGGAATCCCGGGAGGCTACGCCCTGGCCCGTCTGCCCCTGCCGATCCCCCACGCCCTGGCCACCCTGATCGAGTTGCCGATGATGGTGCCCCCCGCCACCGTCGGGGTCTTCCTGATCGGCGCGGTGGCCACGCCTCCGGTGGCGCCCCTGTTGGAGATCGCTGGGATTCGCCTGGGCCATTCCACGGCCGGGGTGATCCTGTGCCAGGTCGCCGTGACGACCTCCTTCGCCCTGTGCCTGTGCGCCGCCGCCTTCGCCTCGGTCCCCGTGCGGGTCGAGACGGTGGCCCGGACCCTGGGAGCCACCTGGCCTCGAGCGGCCCTGGGCGTCACCCTGCCCGCCGCCCGCAACGCCCTTCTGGGGGCCACCCTGACGGTTTTCGCCCGGGCCGCGGCCGAGTGGGAGGCGATCATGCTCTTCGTGGGGGCCTCCCGGGGCGCCACCGATGTCCTGCCCTTCGCCGTCTTCCTGGACTGGAACGAGGGCATGATGGGCGGGGTGGTCACCATGAGCCTCATGAGCGTCGCGGTGGCGACCCTGGCCGCCTTGGGCGCCAGCCTGGCGCGCAGGTCCTCCCGTGTCCGTTGAGTCGGTCTGGTTCCGCCGAGGGCTCCAGGCGCACCTGGCGGCCCTGGTCCTGGCGGTGGGCTGGCTCTTCGCCTCCAACCTGGACACCCTGTTCCCGCCAGACGGGCCTTTTGCCGGAGGCATCCTCTCCCGGGCCGACTTCTGGCGCAGCCTGAACCTCTCGGTCCTGTCGGCCACCGCCACGGCCCTGCTCGCGGCCCTCGTGGGGATCCCGGCGGCCTGGGCCCTGAGTCGGCGCGGCCTGGCCTGGCATCGGGGCGCCGATATCCTGCTGGGAGCCATCCTGGCCCTGCCCGCCTCCAGCGTGGGGCTGGCGCTGGTGCTGCTCTTCCAGTACGGACCCCTGGATCGCCTGCAGGAGTGGCTCGGGATGCGGGTGATCTACACCCTTCCCGGGATCCTCGTGGCCCAGCTCGTGCTGGCCCTGGCCTTGGGGCTGCAGGCCTGGCGGGCCGCCTTCGAGGCCCTGGACCCGCGTCTGGAGCTGACCGCCCGAACGCTGGGGGCCTCCAGCTTCCAGGCCTTCTGGCGGGTGGCCTTGCCGGCGGCCGGCCCCGGGATCCTGGCCGGGCTGGTCCTGGCCTGGCTGCGGGCCATGGCCGAGTTCGGGGCCGTCCTTCTCTTCTGCTCCACCTTCCGCGAGCTGCCCGCCAGCCGCTTCGGCGACCTGGCCCGCTGGTTGCACGTCGACCGGGCGGACCTTCTGGCCGTGGCCATGTGGGTGGAGATCGAGTTCGGCCGGGTCGAGGCCGGGATGGGCATGGCCTTCGCCCTGGCCCTGACCTGCGCCGCCTGCGTCTACCTGGTGCATCTCAAGGGAGGAAGAATTCGTGGTCACTGAGTCTCCGGTCCGCATGGAGGAGGTGTCGGTGGAGCTGGGCGCCTTCCGCCTCCGGCAGATCAGCCTGGATGTCCGTCCCGGGGAATATCTGGTGGTCCTGGGGCCCACGGGCTGCGGCAAGACCGTGCTGCTGGAGACCCTGCTGGGCCTGCACGCCCCGGTGGAGGGCCGGATCCTGCTGGGCGGTCGGGACGCCGCGGGGCGATTGCCCGAAGAGCGGAACCTGGGCTATATCCCCCAGGACCACGCCCTCTTCCCGACCATGACCGTGCGCCGGAACCTGGCCTTCGGGCCCGAGATCCGGCGCTGGCCCCGTCAGGAGGTACAGGCCCGGGTGGAGGAGCTTCTGGAGTTGCTGGGGATCGCCCACCTGGCCGAGCGCCATCCCGCACACCTCAGCGGAGGCGAGAAGCAGCGGGTGGCCATGGGGCGGGCCCTGGCCGTGCATCCGCGCATCCTGATCCTGGACGAGCCCCTCTCGGCCCTGGATTCCTCGCGCCGCTCCGAACTGGCGGGCGAGCTGCGCGCCCTGCAGCGCCGGCTGGAGGGGAGCTTCCTGCACGTCTGCCACGATCTGGACGAGGCCCTGCACCTGGCCGATCGCATGGCGATCATGAGGGAAGGCAGGCTGGTCCAGGTCGGGACCCCCGAGGAGCTCCTGCTTCGCCCGGCGGACGGCTTCGTGGCCCGGTTCACCGGCAACCCCAACGTCTTCCCGGTGCGCTCGGCCTCGGGGCGGCAGGTGGTCCTGGAGGATGGCACCATCCTGTCCTGCTCCGGACCGGCGAGCGGATCCGCCGTCGCCATCCGCCCCGAGAACCTGACCCTGCTGGCCTGCGAGGAGCCCCCCGAGGGGGCGACCGTGCTGGAGGGCCGGGTGGAGACGGTGATCCGCCGGGCCCTGGCCCTGGAGGTCCAGGTCCTTCGTCAGCCCGGCGGGGCCCGTTGGACCCTGCTGCTTCCCCATGGGCTCCAGATCGTCCCGGGGGACGGGGTCCGCTTCGCGGTCCGGCCCGAGGCCGTCTGGTGCCTGGCCGGAGAGGCCGGGACCGGCCCCTGAGGTGGAGGATCTCCCGGGGGAGGCGGCGCGGGACCCGACCTCCCCGAGTTCGGGAAAGCCGGGGCGGGGTCGGTTCTTTTTGGCGGTTTGGGACCTTCGGTTTCCAGGAACCCTTTCGGTGGAACCGAAGCGGGATCCGCCATGCCGCGCAGCACCCCCTTGAGCTCCTCCACCGCCCGGTTCGGAACCTTCGCCGGGGTCTTCACGCCCAATGTCCTGACGATTCTCGGCATCATCCTGTTCCTGCGGGCGGGGTGGGTGGTGGGCCAGGCGGGCCTGGACGGGGCCCTCTCCATCGTGCTGATGGCGAACGGGATCTCGCTATTGACCGGGCTCTCGCTGGCGGCCATCGCCACCAGCCTGCGGGTTCGGGCGGGGGGCAACTACTACATCATCTCGCGCACCCTGGGCCTGGAGATCGGGGGAGCCATCGGGATCCCCCTGTACCTCTCCCAGGCCATCTCGGTGGCCTTCTACCTGATCGGCTTCACCGAGGCCCTGCTGGCCTTGTTCCCGGCGCTGGACCCCCAGGTGGTGGCCACCGGGGTCACGCTGCTCTTCGGCCTGCTGGCCTGGATCGGGGCGGATGTGGCCCTGAAGATCCAGTTCGTGGTCTTCGGGGTCCTCATGGCCGCCCTGCTCTCCTTCTTCTCCGGCGGTTGGGGCCAGGCGGTGGAGCCTGCCATGGGGCCCGCTCCGGGCAGCACCTTCGGCTTCTGGGCGGTCTTTGCCGTCTTCTTCCCGGCCGTCACCGGCATCGAGGTCGGCACCAGCATGTCCGGGGATCTCAAGCGACCGGATGTCAGCATCCCGCGGGGAACCCTGGGCTCGATCCTCTTCACCGCCGCGATCTACCTGCTGGCGGTCTGGTGGTTCGCCACCCACGCGGGTCGGGACCAGCTTCTGGGGGACAGCACGGTCATGGCCGGCATCGCCCGCTGGCCCTGGTTGATCATGGCCGGGGTCTTCGCGGCCACGCTCTCCTCGGCGCTGGGCAGCATCCTGGCCGCCCCCCGCACCCTGCAGGCCCTGGCTCGCGACGGGGTGGTTCCCCAGGCCCTGGCCGGACGCCTGGGCAGCCCGACCGAGCCCCGGGCGGCCGTCCTGCTGACCACGGCCATCGCTGTTGCGGTGATCTGGATGGGCGATCTGAACTTCGTGGCGCCCATCATCACCATGTTCTTCCTGAACACCTATGGGATGACGAACCTGGTGGCGGGGCTGGAATCCCTGATCGGCAACCCCAGCTTCCGCCCCCGCTTCCGGGTTCCCGGCCTGCTCTCCATGCTGGGGGCGTTGGCCTGCTACGGGGCGATGTTCCTGATCCACCCCTGGGCTACGGTGGGAGCCATCGTGACGAGCTACGGCATCTTTGCCTGGTTGAGCCATCGGGCCTACAGCCAGACCTGGGGCGACGTGCGCAGTGGCCTGTGGTTCAGCCTGGCCCGCCTGGCCCTCCTGCAACTGGAATCCGAGCAGCGGCACCTGCGCAACTGGCGGCCCAATGTCCTGGTCTTCACCGGCCAGCCCTATAATCGCGAGCATCTGGCCCAGGTGGCCGAGTGGCTGACCATCGGCCGGGGCCTGGTCACCTTCCTCCAGATCGTGCCCGGAGACCTCGAGGCGACCTGCCGGCGCCAACTCCACCACGTGGCCGCCCGGCATATCCGGGCCTATATCCAGAAGAACGATTTGGCGGCCTTTGCGGCCAGCGTGCCCGGCTCGGACTTCGCCCGGGCCGCGCTGACGGCCACCGAGGCCCACGGAGTGGGGGGACTGGCGCCCAATGCGGTGCTGCTGGGGATGAGCGAGACCGCCGAGGGCCTGGCCACCCAGTTGCAGGTCGTGCGCTGGTTGAGCCTGGCCGGGAAGACCACCCTGATGCTGAGGTTTGATCGGCAGCGCGGCTGGGGGCGGAAGAGCCGGATCCACGTCTGGTGGGGGGGGAAGGGCGGGAACGCCGGCCTGATGCTGCTTCTGGGGCATCTGGTCTGTCGGCACGATGACTGGGAGGAGGCCGAGCTCTTCGTCTACCGGGTGGTCCGCGACGCGCAGGGCCTGGAGCCTGCGCGGCTCCACGTGAAGGCCCTGCTGGACGAGTTCCGCGTGCGCGCCACCCCGATGGTCCTGGTGCACACCGAGAGCCAGGGGTCGCTGCAGGAGGTGATCCGGCAGCACAACGCCGAGGCCGACCTGGTGCTCTTGGGGATGCAGGTGCCCGAAGAAGGGGCTTTCGACGATTATGGCCGCCGTCTCGGCGAGCTCCTGGCCGGACCGGGTTCGGTGCTGCTGGTCCGCAGCGCCGTGGGCGAGGAGGTGCTCAGCACCGGCTGAGATCGGGCGCGAGAGCCCCCCCGGGGGGGCGGGCTCAGAACCTCTCCGGCCAGGCGGCGAGCAGGTTCACGATGCGGTCCTGGGCGTCCACGGCGCTGCCGATGCCCTCCAGCCTGTTGAAGATCAGGGCGAAGGCCAGGGTCTGACCCTTGGCGGTGACCAGATAGCCCGAGAGGGAGGAATCCTCGGCCAGGGTTCCCGTCTTGGCCCGCACTCCCAGCCCGGTCAGGCGATAGGAGAGGGTGCCCTGGCCTCCCGCAGGGAGACTCTCGCGGAAGAGGGCGCTTCGGGGATGGGTGTGCATGGCTTCCAGGACCCCCACCAATTGGGCCGGGGAGACCCGGTCCAGGGGGGAGAGTCCGCAGCCGTCGACCATCCTGAGCCCCTCCACGGGGATCCCGTGGCGGGTCATGAATTCCTTCACGGCAGCCTCGCCGCTGGCTGCCGTTCCCCGTCCCGAGCGATTCTCGCCCAGGGCCTTGAAAAGGTGCTGGGCGAAGAGGTTGTCGCTTTCACGGTTGATCTGCCAGAGGATCTCGGGCAGGGGGACCGATTCGTAGCGGGCGTAGGTGTGCAGGCCCGCCAGGAGGGCAGGTTCGCCCACCGGCCGGATCAGGCGGATGCCTCCCTTCTGGGGGACCCCGGCGTCCTTGAGGACCTGCTGGAAGGCTCCCGCCGTGAAGCGCGGCGGGTTGCCCACCGTCAGCGAGCGGCGCACCACCTCGCCGGGTCCGGGGGTCCCCCGAACCACGATGGTGTCGCTTCCCTCGGGGCGATCCAGGTAGACCGGGCCGCCCGAGCCCATCTGGTTGGAGAAGGTCAGGCCCGAGGAGGGCGGAGAGGTCCGGATCCCTTCGGCGCTGAGGAACACCTCGACCACGTTGCCGTTCAGCGAGAGTCCGGCCACCGGGGCCGCGTAGCTGTCCAGGCGATAGCGCTCCAGCCAGCCCCGAGCCAGGAATTCACGGTCGAAGGCCGAGTCATCGGCCACGATGTCCCCGAGGACCTGGCGCACCCCCTGCTCTTTCAACTGGCGGGCAAAGAATTCGAAGGGGGCCGTGGACGGCTGGCTGTAGGGGGGAGTCATGGTGGGATCCCCGCCGCCCTTGAGGTACAGATCCCCGTGAAGGACGCCCCGCTCGTCCGGCCGGGGGCCGATCAGCTCGGTGCGGAAGCGGAATTCGGGGCCCAGGCGGTCCAGGGCCACGGCCGTGGTCAGGACCTTCATGTTCGAGGCCGGGACCATGGGGGTCGTGCCCTGGCGCGAGTAGAGAACCCGGCCGCTTCCCAGGACCTTGATGTAGACCCCCTGCCGGGAGCCCGGGGTGGCGTTCCCTTCCAGGATGGCGGCGATCTGGCGCTTGAGTTCGACGGCGCTGGCCGGCGGCGCGCTCGGGGAGGCCGAGGCCGCCACGGCCCAGAGCAGGGTCAGGAGCAACCCCGCCCGCAGGCGGATGGCCCAGGGTGAGGGGCCTCTGTGCGAAGAGGGACGGACCACGGCGAAGGATTCCTCTGGTGGGGCAGGGAGTGGGAGCCGCCGCGGTGCAGGCCGGAAGGTCGACCGCGACGGGGGGACGCGATTCGCGGGGAATCCCTTCAACTCCTGGTTTCGTGGCCGTTTCGAGGAGGTTTCGGCCCGGGCGAGAAGCGTACCCGGGTGCGCAAGCTCCCGAAAGCCTGGCTGACCCGGACGGCGGAACTCCTCCGCAGGCTCGGCTGCCGGACACGCCGAATCCTGCACTTCTGGTATCACCTCTTCGTCGACGTGATCCGCGAGTTCATCCGGGACGACTGCTCGTTCCTGGCTGCCGGAATCGCCTTCTATGCGTTCCTCTCGCTGTTCCCTCTGGCCCTTCTCTCGGTGACCGTCCTGGGGTATCTGCTCTCGCTTCCCTGGCTTCACGATCAGGTGGTCCTGGCCTTCTCTCAACTCGAACAGGGTGGGGGCACGACGGGAACGCCGGATGGCCTGAACTACACGCTCCGGCTGATCCACTCGATCCTGCCCTCCCAGAGCTACTGGTTCGAATCGGAGCTGCAGGTCCTGGCCCGGAACTGGGGACGCAGCGTGCTGGTCGGCGTCCTGGTCGGACTGTGGTCGGGTCGGCACCTGTTCATGGCGATGGAGTTCAGCCTGCATCGAGCCTGGGACATGCCGATCCGTCGTCATCTGGTCACCCGGAACCTGATGAGCATGGGCTTGATCCTGGTCACCGGCGTCGTCACCCTGGTGCTGGTGGCCTCCTCGATCTTCACGGCGCTGGTCGAGCAGGTCCTCTCGCGATTTTCCTTGCCGACCTTCCTGGGCTTCTCGCTGGATCAGGCCATGGTCTGGAGCTGGGTCACCTCCTGGATCCTGGTCCCCTTGGGGGTCGGCGCCATCTTCCTGATGTTGTATCGGCTGCTGCCTTCCGAGCCGGTTCCCCTGGCCTATGCCTTGCCGGGAGCCATCTTCTCGGGCCTGGCCTGGCGGCTGGCCAGCAGCCTGTACATCCTCTACGGCCTGCATTTCGGGCGGATTTCGGCCTTCTACGGCTCCATCTGGTACATCGTCGGCCTGATGATGTGGTTGTACATCGTGGCCTTCGTGTTCCTGGCCGGGGCCGAGATCGTCTACGTGTACACCCATCGCCGGACGACCGGATTGCCGAGTTGCGCCCTGGGGTCACCGGGCAGGGAGGTGGATCAGTCGCTCTCGTCGGCCTCCTCGGCCTCCTCCTGAGCGGGCTCGCACTTCATGAACTCCCGCAGGAGGACCGTGGCATAGCTTCCCGAGGGCAGCTCGAAGTCGAAGAGCGGGTCGCCATCCACCTCCTCGACGGTCAAATCGCCCGGGTCCAGGCGGAAGCGGCGTCGACTCCCGGCTGCCTTGACCTTGCGGAAGTCCTCCAGCTTCAGGTCCACCTCGTCGAGAAGGGCCTGTTCGCGCTCGGCGGCAGGGCCCTTGGCGGGCATGAGCTTGTGCCCGAAGAGCGGTCCCATGGGGCTGATTTCGAAGCGGTCGACGCGGGGCTGCTCGGCCACCGGATCCTCGGCCACGAAGACCCCACCCCTGGGCAGGCGACCGCACACGTCGCCCTCCAGGACCCGGTCGAAGAGCCCCTCGGCCAGGCGGGTCGTCAGGTAGCGGTTGAAGAGCTCGGACTGAAAGGCGCTGACCATCAGCCAGCGACGCCAGATGGGCCCGAAGAGCCTGCCGGAGCGGACCCCGTTCTCGCCGGCGCGAGCGTTGCGGCCTTCGATTCCGAAGCGTTGGGGCCCATAGAAGTTGGCCCACCCGCGCTGGCGCAGGGCCTCCAGGATGGCCTGGGAGCGCGTGCGCCACTCGGGGTGGGCCTGGCGCACCCGGATCCGGAAGCGGTTCCCCGCCAGGTGACCTCGTCGCAGCTTGTTCCCGTGCCGGCCCAGGACCCGGACCTCGAAGGGGAGATCCATCAGGCGGGGCACCTCGGCGCTGGCCGGGACCGAGACCCTCTGGGTGGTGACGGCGCGTCGATCCTTCAGGCCCCCGTAGCCGATCTCCGAGAGCGGAACCCCCAGGGCCTGGGCCAGCGCTCCGGCCATCGCGGGGGTGGTCAGGTCGGTCTTGGTCACCTCGAGATAGAGGTGTTCCCCCTCTCCGGAAGGCTCGTATGAGGGGATCTCAACCACGGCGAAGTCCTCCGGGAGCACGCGCAGGAGGCCTCCCAGGCCGGGCAGGTCGGATGTCACATAGGGCAGCATGGCCCGGGTGTTCGCAGTCGGAGGGGCCGCTCCTGGCAGAGGAAATGGGTGTTCTGGCGTCAAACCGCCATGCCTGGAAAGCCCGCAGGGCAAGGAAGGCAGGAGGAATCGATGGCCATTCTCGGCACCCAGTCGCTGACCCACCTGGTGAAGGTCCGAACCGAGGCATGTGGGGCGGTGGACGCGCGCAGGGCCCTTCTGGAGCCCTCCCTGGGAAGCGCCCTGGAGTCTCGCTACCAGGTGCTTTCCCCCCAGATCGACGCCTTGCGGGCGGTGGCGGATCTCGCGCGGAAGGGGGGCTCGATCCTGCTGGCCGGTGCAGCGGGGACGGGGAAATCCCTGATCCTCTATCTTCTGGGGCGAGCCCTTTCGGTGCCCTGCCCGGGCGACGAGTTCAGCGCCCTGTGTGATCGCCTTCAGGACGTCCAGTTGGTGCGCGCCCTGGGCAGCCTGCGCGGCAAGGGGCGCCGCTGGCTGGTGGTCAATCCCGAGATCAACCCTGGAGAGGACTTCGATGTGGCCGTCCGACGCGGCCTGAACGGAGCCCTCTTCACCCAGGGGATGGAGGATTTCGCCCCCGAACCGGGGCGATTGCGTCACGAGTTCCAGCAGACCGTGGATCATCTCCGCCAGCTCGGAGGAGTCGAGGGCATCGCCGTCTTCTTCGACGGGATGGACGGGTTGCTCCAGCAGGCCCTCAAAGGGCAGGATTCGCCGGTCTCCGCCCAGATCACGGACTTCGTCGAGTATTGCCAGACCAGCCGTTTCCCGGTCTTCCTGGCCGCTGTCGCGGATCGGGACATGGGGACCTTCCAGGTCGAGGAGGAATCCCGCCTGGTGTCGCTTCTGCGGCGGGTCCAACCCGTGACCCTGCTGGGCCGCGTCGGCGAGTGGGAGGAACTGGTCGGCAAGGTGATCCTCGAACACCCCGACGACGAAGTCTGGCAGGCCGTCCGGGCCCATCCCGACCAGCGGGCGGTCCGCGAGCACCTGGGCCGTATCGGGCTCTATCAGGGAACCAGCGATCACTGGTTGGCCGAGACGGTCATGGAGGGAGCCCATCCCCTTCATCCCGCGGTCCTGTTCGCCTTGCCCCGGGTGGTCCTGAGGCTGGCCTCCAAGGAGAAGACCGCCTTCACCTTCTTCACGGATTCCTCGCCTGGCGGCTTCCTCTACTTCCTGAAGAACTTCGCGGTGACCCAGCCCAACGGGCGCCTCTCGCTGTACACGGCGGACGCCATGTACACCCACTTCGAGAAGGCGCTCGAGCAGGATCCCGCCACCCGGGAATTCCTCGAGGCCATGCACAAGGCCGTCCAGGCCGCCGGGGACATTCCCCAGGCCCGCCGCCTGCTGCGGACGGTCTTCATGTTCCAGCTCATCGGACATGACCGTCTGCGCTCGCGAGCCGAGGATCTCTTGTGGGCCCTGCATCTGGGCGAGCGCGAGGTGCGCATCGCCCAGCGGAGCCTGGAACTTCTGGTCCAGAAGGGGGCGCTGCACTACTCCGAAGCCAGCGAGGAGTATCTGCTGCCCCTGGAGCGCAGGCAGGTCAGCCTGGAAGAGGCCTTGGAGCGGACCCGCAACCGGATTCGGCCGGGAATGGACCTCACGGCCATCCTGCAGCGCCACGTCTCCCTGCCCCGGCTGGTGGCCTCCGGCTTCAATGCCCGCCACGGGACCGACCGGCAGGCCGCCACCCGGCTCGTGCGGGCCTCGGAACTGGGCGACCTGGCGGCCTTCCAGGCCTCGTTGGAGGGCTTCTCCCATCAGGTCCGACCCTATCGCGGAGATCTGCTGGTGGCCTTCGTGCTGGCCGAGACGGAGCAGGAACTCCAATCCGTCCAGCAACTGGCCGAGGCAGGAAATCTCGACCATCCCCGGCTGGTCCTGGCGCTGCCCCGCCGCCCGGCCTCCTTCGTCCAGGAGGCCCTGGAAGCCAGGGCCCTGGACCGCCTCCGGGCGCTCGAGCCTCCGTTCAGCGATCCGACCTCGACCGAGTACCGGCAGGTCACCGAGAGGCTGGAGGCCGCCCGGATCACCCTGCGCGAGGCCTTCAAGAGCTTCCTGGAACCTGGAGCCCTGGTCTTCCGCCATCAAGGCCAGGTCTTTGCCGATCTCGATGCCTCCAGGCTTCAGGAACTGCTGGACCGCCTGGTCGGCGAGAGGGTCGGCACCCCTCCCTCGCTTTCCGAACCGGCCCTGACCCGTCTGCGGGATCGCGGACATGCGCGCAGGCAACGTCAGGTCGCGCTGAACCACCTTCTGGCCTGTCGCGGCGAACTCGCCTTGCGGACCGATGCCGGAGCCACCGGACGCATCCTGCGCGCCGGGCTGGTCGAGACCGGGATCATGGCTTTGCAGCGCGAGGCCGGCAACTGGACCTACTTCGATCTGGTGGACCAGATTCCCGAACAGGGCCTGGGGAGGGCCTTCCACCACCTGCGCGGGAAGCTGCTGGGAGAGTCCGGTCAGGAGCGCATGGTGCCGGCTCAGGAGCTCATCCATCCGCTTCTCGAGCCCCCCTTCAGCCTGACGCCGGCCATGATCGAGCTGCTGCTGGCCACCGTCCTGTGGAAGTGGCCCCGAGAGCTGACCCTGCGTCGGAACTGGCAGAGGGCCCAGATCGAAGGAAGGCCGGAGTTGCTCGAGGAGGTTCCGGTTTCGGCCGAGGCCCTCTTCGAGATGGTCAGCGCCCCACAGGACTGGGTCTTCGTCTTCATGGATGTCGAGCCGGCCCAGAAGGTCTTCCTGGAGGGGATCCTGGAGGCCCTGGGGCGCAAGCCCGAGCCCGCGACCTCGCTGTGGGTTTCCGCCGGTCAGGCCCTCTTGACCTGGTCGGAGGCCCTGCCGGAGGCCTCCCGCTGGTATGCCCGCCAGGATCCCGCGTGCCGGGCGGTCTTCGAGCTCCTGGCGGAGCCGAAGGCCGCCGAGGACCTGCGCGAGCTTCTTGCAGTACGCCTGCCGCGGGCCCTGGGCGCTCCACCGGTCTTCTCCTGGCAGGCCGAGTGCGAAGAGCTGCTCGAGGAGCTGGTCGGCTTCTGCCGCACCCTGGAAGGGGTGGTGGAGGCTCGGGTGGCGCGGCTGGGCGTGGGGCTGGCCGAGGTCTTCGCGGCCCACGCCGGCGGAGACGAGAACCTGGAGTGGCCCGGAAGGGTCCGGCGCTGGCTGGCGGGGGTCGCCGAAGAGCCCGGACGCACCCTGTGGTCGGAGGAGCTGCGCCTCCTGGGCGAGCAGGTCCAGGAACACGACGAACCCGTCCAGGCTGCGATGGCGCTCCTCCGGTCCCTGGGCCATCCACCCTGCGAAGAGTGGCGTCATGATCCCAGCCTGGAGGTCCTGGAGATCTTCCGCGCCCTGCGCGAAGAGGTCGAGTGGGGAGCCTACCGCGCGCTGCAGGTCGAGCAGTCCGAGCCCGAGGAGGCGGTGCGCGGTCTTCTGCAACCCGTCCTGAAGAGGGCCGGTCTGCCCGAGGAGGAGCTGGAGGAACTCCTGGTTGCAGAGCTGGAGCTGGCCGACTGGCCCGAACTGGTGGCAGCCCTGGCTCCGGCCGAAGTCGCGGTCCCACAGGGAGCCCCTGCCCTTTCAGGCTCCGTGCAGGAGGCCGAGGCTCCCGTCGCCCCCCCCGTGCAGCGCAGGACTTCCTCCAAGAGGGGGTCTTCGGAGGACCTGGACGAGCCGACCTTGCAGTGGCTCTGAGCCCCGGCCCGGGGGGTCAGTCCTCGCGCAACAACGGCCAGCCCGGCTCTCCGGGCTGGCCGGCTGCGTTCTGGACCACCTGGGGGTAGGCCCGTCGGGCTGCCCTGAAGGGGTCCGGATCCTCCTTCAGGGCCGCCAGGAAGGCTCGGCCGAGATCCCCGTGGGTCGGCGCGTCGCCAGAGGCCAGCAGGAGACGGTCGGGCCCGGTCAGCCCCTCCAGGAAGGCGTTGCCTTCGTTCCAGCCGAGCGGGCCCGGATCGGCGGTTGGCGTCCGGGTGTCCAGGAGGATCAGCAGGCGGGCTCCCCCCAGGCCGCGGGCCCAGCCGGCCAGATCCGAGACGCCGATCCGGCCCCCGTCGGCCGTGGCCAGGACCTTCTCCGATGGGGATCCGTCCAGGCTGGATTCTCCGGCGTAGTACAGCACGACTCGATCGCCGGGGCGGACCTGGCGGGAGAGTTCCTCCAGGGCCTGGAGGATGGCTTCCCGGGTGGCCTTCGGGCCCAGTCGGGAGTCAACCGAAAAGCCGGCTCCGGTCAGGGCTTCGCCCACGGACCGGGCCTCGGCGGAGGCTTCAGGCAGACCCACCACGACGGCCAGGCCCTGTCCTGGGGTTCGCCTGGGAGGCCCCGAGAGGATCAGGGTCCTGGTGGCCCGCAGGCCTTCCTGGTCGGTGACGGCCAGGCGGACCAGGTTCCGGCCGGGTCTGAGCTCCAGGACCAGATCCAGTTTGACCTGTTCCCCCTTCAGTCCGGGCGGGCTTCGCCAGAGTTCGGCCTCGTTGAGGTGGACCTGGACCCGGGCCAGCCCCTGGGGGGCCCGAACCAGGCCACGCAGGGGCACCCGGGCCCCTTCGGGCTGGGGGCTGGTCACCTCGATCGACGGGGACTGGTCGGGAGGCTTCAGGGGCAGGTGGATCTCCCGGACCTCTTCAAACCTTCCGGCGCAGCGCCCCCCCAGGGCCTCGCTGTGGAGCAGGCGCACCTGGAGCCGGGCCCGACCGGACCCATCCGGCTCGCCTCCCTCCACCGCCAGGGGGCGGGTCAGGCGGACCATCTCCAGCAGCCCGCGCGGCCCGGGAAGGGAGCGGACCTCCAGGAATCCCAGGGGCTCGGAACGGGCGATCAGGAGATCCCCGCGATGGATGTCCAGGCGCGTGTCGGGACCGACGGTGATCCTCTCGAGGGCTCCGTCCCCGTCCAGGTCGCTGTCGAGGACCAGCCCCGGCGATCCTGGCACGGGGTCCATCGAGTGGAGCGGCGGGCTCTCCAGGTGGATCTCCAGGAGCCCCCTGGGAGAGGACGGTTCGCGGACCTGGGACCCCAGAAGCCAGCCCAGGAGCTCGTAGCGGGGGTGGGCGGCATCCACCCGGAAGGATGAGTCCGTGCCCTCGGGAGCCGCCTGGAGGGCCAGCCGGCCCAGGGCCGTGAGGAAGGCGGCCTCTCGCGCCGATTCCAGCGGGAGCCCCTCGGGGTGCGGGACGGTCGCCCTGGCCTGGAGGGTCTCGGTGGGGAGCCCGGAGGTGTCCGTCGGGGTGGGCAGGGGGGTTGGATCCTTTGCGGCGCCGGGATGGCCGGCCAACAGGATCAGGAGGGGAAGAGCCAGGAGCAGGTCTCGAACACGCATCGTGCCCGCCCCTTCGGGCCCGGGGGCCGGGATCCTGGACCCGGGACCCGGGGCTCCGGGAGTATGGTATGATCCGCCCATGCAGGTGGTGGCGAGGGTCCTGACGCTTCTCGGGCAGGCCCTGGAGCGGGTCCTGACCGGACGCAGCGAGTTCCGCTTCACCACCTCGGAGTTTCAGCAGACCCCCTCGGTGAACGACCCCATCCAGGCCCGGATGGTCCTCAAGCAGGTGCAGGCCGAGTTGGAACAGGGCTTCGGTCTGAGGCTTCAAGAACCGGTCCTCCTGGATCTGGAACGTCCCCCGGTGCGGGGATGGAAGGCTGCCGTGGCGGGTCCGGAAGCCCATATCGGGCGTTATGCGCCTCGTTGGCTGGGGGAACGCCGGGTCCATCGGATCATGATCGTCCCGGGGCTGGGCCGCTCGCGTTTTCGGGCGGTCCTGGCCCACGAGCTGGTCCATGCCTGGCAGGCCGAGAAGGGAGTCCTCAGGCGCAGCCGCGGGTTGCGTGAGGGGATGGCCCGCTGGGTGGAATACCACGTCCTCCTGCGGGCGGGCCTTCAGGCCGAGGCCCGCCGCCTGTTCCGACTGCGCCGCTTCCTGTTGGGACGTTCGTGGCGCGACATCCTCGAGCACGAGCGGCTCCACGGCCGGCAGGCGACGGTCGAATGGCTGCGAACCTTGGATGGGGGAGGGAGTCCGGGGGATTCGAGAGGAGACTGACCCCTTGAACGGTGGGCTGGTGGTTCGGGACTCAAGACTCTTCTTCGGGCTGGACCTGGTGCGCGGGACGGTCTTTGAAGCCGATTTCTCCGGCCGGGTCCTGCGGATGATCGAGTTCGGTTCTTCCTCCGAGGCTTCCGGGGTAGGAGGCCTGACGCTGGATGCCCATGGCTTCCTGTACGTGGCGGATCCCGTGGGCCAGAGGTTGAGGGTCTTCGATCCGGAGGGGGTCGAGTCCCGGGTCATCGGGGAGGAACGCCAGCGGCATCTCACCCGGGGCCTTCAACTGGTGGAGCGCGACGGAGTCCTCGAGGATCCCAACGACGTGGCCGTCGACCCCGAGGGCAACGTGTACGTGGCCTGCGGCGAGCAGTTCATGGTGCACGGGCTGCAGAAGTTCTCGCCGCAGGGACAGCATCTGTTGAGCTTCCCCTCCCTGGGAGAACCGGGGGGAACCTTCGGAGGCCCCCGCGGCCTGACCCTGGACCCCGATGGGACGCTGCTGCTGTGTGACACCCAGTTCCATCGTCTCCAGCGCTTCAGCCTGGAAGGCCAGTTCCTGGACGTGCTGGGCCCCCCCCGCGACGAACCCCTGGTCTCGCCCTACGCGGTCACGGTGCTCCCCGGCGGGGATCTCCTGGTGGCGCAGAGCCTGGGCCTGGTCGTGCCGGGTCGGGGGGATGCGCGCCGCCGCCCCTTCACCTCCAGGCGCCTGGCCCGGGTCTGCGATGTGTGTTGTCGCGACGGAATCGTGTGGGTCATGGAGAGGGAGATCGGCAGGTTCGGGGTCCGGGTCTCCCGCTTCGACGTGGATGGGACCCTCCAGGACGTCGTGATCTCGGGGACGCGGGACCTGGTGGGCAAGGCCTCCGCCTGGCTGAAGGCCGAGATGGGAAGCGGGCTGGCGCCGGCCCAGGCCTGGCATCGCCTGGGGGTGCTCCATCACTACGTCCTGCCCCAGACCTCCTCCAATCTCAGGTTTGCTGAGCGCTGCTACCACAAGGCTCTTCAGGCCGAAGCCGACGGCTTCGAGGTCCGTCTGGACCTGGCCGAGGTCCTGGCGCGGAGGGGCCGGGACCAGGAGAGCCTGCGCCTGTATCGGGAGTGCCTCGAGATGCACACGCAGGACCAGTCGGTCCGCCTGAGGCTGGCCTTGGCGCTGTGCCGGAACGCAGACAGGGAACAGGCCCGGCAGGTCCTTTCTGACGGGCTGGAGCTGAATCCCGAGAGCGAGGTCCTGCGGGGCGAGCTCGAACGCCTGGGCTGAGCCCCCCGAGGAAACCAGGAGGCCCGGGCCGCCCTCCCGGAGGGCAGCCCAGGATTCCTGGCGAATCGGAGCCGCCGTCCGGGAAGCTATTCCTTGGGCCGCACCGCCAGCACCGGGCAGGGGGCGTGGCGCATGACCTTCTCGGCCACGCTTCCGAAGAGCCAGCGCTGGAAGCCGCTGCGCCCGTGGGTGGACATCACGATCAGGTCCACTCCCTGGGACTTGGCGAAGTCCAGGATCTCCTTGGCGGCCTCTCCGCTGGAGTTGGCCGTCTCGATGGGGACGCCGGCATCCTGGTGGCGGGCCTTCATCTCGTTGAGGTAGTCCCGGGTGGTGTCCAGGATGCTCTGCTCGATCTCGGTGTAGGTCGCCGGCGAGACCGGGACCGGGCTGACCATGAGGTGCTCGGGCAGGACCGAGGTCCGGAACAGGATCACCCGGGCCTCGAAGCGCCGGGCCACCTCCAGGGCGGGGGGCAGGGCCCCCTCCGAGAGGGGTGAGCCGTCCAGGGGAACCAGGATCTTGTCGAACATGTCGGTCCTCCTCCGCTGCGGTTTTCTTGCCAGGAGTCTACCTTCTTCATGCCTGCCCCGCGGGACCTGCCTGCGCGTGGCAGGTCTTCGGGGTGGAGGAGGGAAGGCCCATGCGAGATGGAGGACCTGCAAGCCACGGTCGCGGGCCTGGTCCGGACCCTCCAGCCCGAGCGGGTGCTCTTGTGTCCGGGAGCGGCGGGGGAGGCGGGTTCGATCGATCTGCTGGTGGTCAAGCAGACCCCTCAGGGCTTCCTGGCCCGGCGTCGGGAGGCCCTGGGCCTCCTGCCGACCGGCTCGACGGTGGAGATCCTGGTCTACACCCCCTCGGAGATCGAAGAGATGTGCCGCCAGGAGAACCCCTTCGTCATCCGGGTCCTGGAGCAGGGAGAGGAGCTCTATTGCCGGGTCGAACCGGGGTAGGCCTCGAGCCGGGAATGCCGAAGTCCTCGCGGATGAAGAGACTCGCGCTGCTTTTCCTCCTTGTTGCCCTGCTGGGCCTGCCCGTTGCGGCCGATCAACCGGTCCTGCGCGTCCGGGGGACCACCTGGCCCGGAGGGATCCTCTTCGTGTCGGTCGAGACCGGGCGCTTCACCTCGGGGACCTGGCACTGGGCTGGCCAGTCCGGTCCGCTGACCCGCGCGCCCTACGGCTTGCGCACGGGGTTGGCGGTCCCCCTGGACGCCTCGGTGGGAGGGACGGCCACCCTCCGGCTGGCCCTGGAGGCTCCCGAGGGGGAATCCCTCGAGTTGAGCCGCAAGATTCGGGTCGAGAGCAAGTGGAGGCCCGTCCAGCACCTGAGCATGAGTGCCTCGAACGAGGCGAAGTACACCGACCCCCAGGCGGATCGCGAAGAGGTCCGGGTCCTGGCGGCCCTGCGAGATCTCCAGCCGGGGGCTCGCTGGAAGGGGGATTTCCAGGAACCTTCCGAGGGCCCGCGCTCTTCGCCCTTCGGGGTTCGCCGGGTGCGCAACGGGCGCACGGCGGGCTTCCACCGGGGCCTGGACTACGCCGATTGGACCGGGGCGCCCGTGGTGGCCCCGGCAGGCGGCGTGGTGAGCCTGGTGGGCCCGGACTACGTCCTGCTGGGCAACTGCGTGGTGGTGAACCACGGCGAGGGGCTGACCAGCCTGTATCTGCACCTCTCGCGGATCGACGTCCAGGAGGGGCAGGTGGTCCAGCCTGGTCAGGTCCTGGGCGCGGTCGGCAACACCGGGGCCTCGATCGGACCTCACCTGCACTACGCCACCTACTTCCACGGCGAGCCGGTCGACCCCGATCTGCTGCGGGCCTTCCCCCGGGAGTGGGCCCCCGAGACCCGCTAGAGGTTTCCACCCTCCGAGGGGTCAACTCCGCCGAGGGAGAAGCCTCAAGGATGTCAGGCGTGTACAGGCATCGGCCCGGGGGGCTGGTCTACGAGCACCTGATCCTGTTCGCGGCCTTCGGCGTGGTCTGGGCCATCGTCGCCCCGCGCGTGTCGGGCAGTCCGTGGGGCCTCGTGGCCGGGCAGGCCGCGGGCCTGGCCCTGGTCGTCTGGGCCTGCTGGAGCCTCTTCCCGGAAGGGGAAAGCCGGCCCCGGGCCATCGCCGTGGGGGTCTATCTGGCGCTGGCGGCCCTCTCCACTGCGTACGCCCTGCAGGCCCCCTGGCTGCCCGCTTCCCTCCACGATCCGGAGATGGCCCGGATGACGGGGCTGGTCGCCCCCGTCCTCCAACCCGTCCTGGCCTTCGAGGCAGGGAAGCGGGCCATCGCCGACGGGTAGTTGGGGGGCAGGCCGGTCTGGACCCGACCGCCTGGATGGCTTACCCCTCGAAGGGCCTGACAGATCCCCTGCAGGAAAATCCCCGGTATACTACCGGGAGGAACGAACAGGGACATGGCCGCGCTGGCCCGCGATCGGGCCCGATCGGCTCATTCGGAGGCTCGCAAGCCCCTGCAGTCCGGATACCTGGTGCATCCCCAGAAAGTCCCGCCGGCATTTGGCCCCTGCTTCGCGGTCCGCTTCACCATCGCAGTGCCGCAGCGCGGACAGTTCGGTGGAACCGCTGGGGTGGGATTCTCGGGGGTGCAGGTGGTGGCGGCGTCCGAGGTCGCCATCAGCACCGTCGGGGCCACCGATTTGGTGCCGGCGCGAGCCTTCTCGAAAAGGGCTGCCAGTTCAGGACCGTCGAGAAGATAGATGTTCCGCCCCTTCGCGAAGTCCCTTGCAGCTTGGGTGAAGACTCCGGAGGTGACCACGAAGCCGCCAGTGGCCCCTTCCGCTGCCATCACCCCGAAGAGCTCACGGACCACCATCACAGAGACCTTGTGGTGTCGCCACTGTTTGCACTGGACGAGGAAGACCTCGCCCCCCTTCCTCAGCCTCAGGTCGATGCCCCCGTCCGCTCCGCTGCCGGTCTCGCCCACCGTGAAACCGCGCATCCGGAAGACCTCACCCACCAGCAACTCGAAATCGTCCCACTTCATGCTGCGGATGGCCTCGAGGGGCGTGCCCTGAGCCACCTGGTCGACCAGGCCGGCACGTTTGCGGCGACCCCACCACGAGGTCGCGGCCCCGGCCAGCAGGACCAGGGGTACGAGGTACTGACCGAAGCCGGCCATCCAGCGGACCGCTGTCCAGATCAGGACCTGGGCGAACTGTTCTTGGGAAACAGCTTTCGGGACCTCGCCCAGGCTGAGCCAGTGGAGGGCGGCGTACGAGAGGAGGGCGAGGAGGACCCCGGCCCACCACGGTATCGCGGCAGAGATTTGGTAAAGGTCCTCCAGGAGGCTGGTCCGCTTTCCTCTGGCCATCGGGGCCCTCTCATCTTCCTTCGTAATCCAAACCGTTGATCCCCAGTGCACGAGCGGCAGACGGCTCTCGCGCCCGTCACACCCGAGACCTCGGACCGTGCAGTTCACGGCAGGTCTTCGGGACCCTCCACGGGCTCAAGATTGCCTGGGCTCCACCGCGGAGTTCGTGGGATTGAACGTGGTCTGCAGGTCGTCCAGCAGCGCGGACCGGAGCTGCGTGGCGAGGACGGAGGGGATCACGGGGGCGTTTTCGCGGGAGGAGGCACGAGGGTCCTGCCAGGGGCCGGGCTGGACCCGCGCCCGCCCGAGCACGCTCCTGCAGGGGCGGGAACCCGGATTCAGCCGATCGGGGTGCGGATCCGTGATTCCTCCATGATTATACAGAAATGCCGCAGGATCGTCGCTGAACTTGCTGTTCCGCGCCTCCGAGCCCGGCGGTCCAGCCAGAATCTGCCTTTCCAAGTGGTCTTTCCAGATCGCTGGGCACTTGGCGCGCGGCAGGCATCCCCCCGCACAATAATCGCGACCCCCCCCTTCCTCCTCCAGGAACATGTGTTCTGGAGGGGGCCGCTTCTCGAAGTTGAACCACGCTCAACACAGGAAGGGACGGTGCTATGGCGATGGCCTTGACCGCAGAGCAGAAGCGGCGGAAGCGGGAGAAGAAGTTGGAGAAGGCGGGGCGAGAGGTCGCGGAGCCGATCTCGCGTCCGCGGACGGAAAGGCCGCTTCTGGGAGAGTTTCTGGGCTGCTGTCTGCGAGGTTTCGACGGCAACGGCGGACTGGGCAACCTGGTGGTCGTCAGAACCCTGACAGCCGGAGGTGCCCGAGTGGCGGGGTTCCTCATTGACCCGGACTGCCTCGGCGTGAAGGACGCCTTCTGGAGTGACCGCTCCGCCTCGGCCGCCCGAAGGTCGCTGGCCGGACTCAGGGCGGACGAGGAATGCCTGGACATCTCCCCCTCCCAGGCCCGTCGCATCCTGGAACAGGCCGTGGACTTCGCCCGCGGTCTCGGCTTCGAGCCCGAGGGTGACTACACCGGGTCCGCGTCCATTCTGGGCGACGTCGAGTCCACCGGCGAAGAGACCGTGGTTCGGTTCCCGTCCAGGGAGAAGCCGATTTACTTTGCCAGCCCTCGTGACTCCAGTCTCAAGATTCGGGCGGTGCTGGAGACCCTGCTGGACTCCGTAGGCCCCGAGGGCTTTGACTACGTGATCGACGCCTCGCAGGCCCAGGCTGTGCAGGATGTGTTGGCGCGCCTTCAGGGCGGTCGCTCCCTTGTCGATTGCAGCGCACCCTGACGGCTGCAACGCCGCATTCTTGTTGCATGTCCTGGCTCAGTTAGCCAAGTCAGATCGCTCGGGATAGCGGAAGTCAGAAATGGGGATGGCCGCGCTGGGCCCGCGATCAGGCCGGTGGGGGCCCCGAGGCCTGGAGGCACCGGGAGCGAGACGGCGCTCGCGATGTCCACCACGATGCGCCCACTGCACCCAGCAAACAGGTAAAGCACTTGATGGAAGCACCCAGGCCAGCTACACTGGCGGGGAGGTGATTCCCGTGGGACATGTCAAGATCAACCTCTCCCTGGATGCGACCGTCGCGGCTGCGATGCGGCGGT
>JALHDH010000299.1 GCA_022839105.1 bacterium | reverse complement strand
TGATTTATTAACGTAAACATTTCATACAAAACATAAATTACCAACATATCGGGGTTTCATATATACCGCACGGATTGCCAACATGTAGGGGCGGTCACTGACCGCCCGCTGTGCAATAATAACGTAATATTCTATATTAATGTCAACATAAAACCACAGATCAAACATTATTAAAAAATGTACATAAACATAAAACCGCATCCAAATATTTCTATAAATGTATATGCAAAACCCAACAATGTAGGGGCGGTCATCGACCGCCAGCAACGCGATCCTCAGTATGATTTATTGTCTGATAGTGCAACATTTTTTACAATGCATATTAAAAAGGAATTTTAAACTGGGTATTATTTATGCATGTAGCGGGCGGTCATCGACCGCCCGCTATGTAATGACGTTACATTTCATAATTCATACCAACATAAAATAGCAATCAAATATTATTAAAATATGCACATAATCAAGGCATTGCAAATTAGATATTATTCATGAATAAGTATCAGCATAAAAATGCGTAATATGCAATGAGGTGACAACATGGAGAAACTGCCTAAACGGAAGAACATAAGGTTAAATGAGTATGATTATTCACAAGTCGGGTATTATTTTATAACCATATGTACCAATGATAAGAAAAATTTATTTTGGAATGTAGGGGAAACATATAGCAGTCAATTTCAAAAACCACCATTATCAAAAATAGGTGAAATTGTTGAGTATGGGATTAACAAAATAAATTCTATCTACGACAATGTAGAAATTAATAAATACGTTATTATGCCAAATCATATACATTTTATTATTGTGTTACATGCTGAAGAAGGCCGGTCAAAAAATACACCTACAATATCTCGCATTGTCCAACAACTCAAAGGTTCTATTTCTAAACAGGTTGGTTTTCCATTATGGCAAAAATCATTTTATGACCATATAATAAGAAACCAGCAAGAATATGAAAAGATTTATGAATATATAGAAACAAATCCGTTAAAATGGGAAGAAGATAAATACCATATATAATTATAATACAAAATTTTCAACAATG
>JALHDH010000298.1 GCA_022839105.1 bacterium | reverse complement strand
CTTAAGAAATCATCCAATAAAGGATTTGTAATTTGAATATTGTATTTTGCCCTGTTGAGCATAGGTCTTACATGCAGCAATAATTTATCGTATAAGTCAAGGCTTAAGTCGTAATTGACATCCAGCATTTGAGATATAATGTCTATTAAATCCCTGGTAAAATATACATAAGATAAATCAGATTCTTTAATGCATTTTTTATCATCTTCAAAACTTAGTCCGACGGATATTAGATATTTATACACATAAGCAATTTCTTGTTTGTTAATCTTGATATCAAATTTCTTTTCTATTTCCTTAATTAAATATACGGCAGCGTCATACAGTCTTTCATTTATCGCTAGCGTTGAATTATTGTAATCTGGATTGTCTTCAATATAATTTCCATTGATTATCCTATTAGTCATAATAGCTAAATGACTCAGCAGATTTGTATAATAGGGTTCATAGATTACCAGCTTCAATTCATTTTCTAGGTGGTTTAGCAGCTCTTCGAAAAAGGAGAGAGATTTATCGCTTAAAATAGTATTAATTTCAGCGATATTAAGTTCCTTGTGTCGAATACTTTGATATTCGGATATATAGCTAGGATTGATTTTGGCATACTCTTGAATAGTCGAAACCAAGGCTTTTCTAATATTTATTTCGCTGCCAATTATTCTGGTTCCCTTCAAGGTTTTTGAAAGCTGCAAGTTGTACCTATTTAATCTTTTCTGAACTTCTTTTAAATCATTATTAATGGAAGTCCTGCTGACCATATATTTATCTGAAAGTTTCTGTATTGTAGTGTACTTGTTTGTATTTATAAGTAGATTTAACAGGATTTCAGTTCTTCTGTCTTCTACAGCCTTATCGCCATCAAGAAGTGATATATCATTCAATATTTCATTTAGTTTATCTAGTTGAGACAAGGCATAGCATAGCTTGATTCCTCTGCCTTGTTTCCTCTCTATTTTGACACCGATTGGATTTATAATTTCCTCAATATCATCAAGATCCTTTGATATTGTTTTCACTGATGTCCCAAATATATTAGAAAAATATTTTA
>JALHDH010000016.1 GCA_022839105.1 bacterium | reverse complement strand
TATGAACTCGCCCGCGAGCTGGGCATGGATGACAGCAAACCCCTGATGCGAATCCTCAAGGATATGGGCTACCCGGTCAAGACGGCCTCCAGCAGCATCCCGGATGAAGCCGTCAAGAAGGTGCGCGAGATCGTGGCCCCCCACATCGAGCAGATGCGCCGCGAGGCCGAGGCCCGCCAGGCCCGCGAAGAGGCCGAGCAGAAGGCCCGCGAGGCGGCAGCCGCCCAGCCCAAGCGGGTGATCCGCATCGCCAAGCGCGCCACCGACGAAGAGAAGCAGGCCCTCCTGGAGCGCCAGGTCCGCAAGGAGCGAGGCGAAGAAGTCGACCCGGCAGCCGAGGTCCTCAAGGCCGCCAAGGAGTCCACCGCCCTTCCTGCGCCCCCGCCCGTGGAAGAGGCCCCGCCACCGGTCGAGCCCCTGCCCGCCGAGACAGAGGAGCCGGGCGTTCCCGAGCCGACTTTCCAGCCGGACGGGACCCCCGCAACCGAGGTGCCTGAGATCGGCAAGTTCTCCGAGGAGGATGGCGAGGAGGAGATCGTGGATCTCCCCGAGATCTCGCCCGAAGAGATGGGGATCAACCTGGAAGAAGAGGCTCAACTCTCGGTCAAGCCGGTTCCCCCCGAACAGGCCTTCCGCATCGAGACCCCCATTCCGCCCTCCCAGGCCTTTGCCGTGCCGACTCCGCGCCCCGCCCCGGCCGGGCGCGGACCGGTGGGCCGGCCTGGCCCCGGCGCACCGCGTCCCGGGGGGCCTGTCGGGCCTCCGGGACGACCGGGAGTCCCGGGTCCTGCACGCCCCGGGGCCCCCGGCCCCGGAGGACGGCCAGGAATGTTCGGGCGTCCGGGCATGGCCCGGCCGGGAATGCACCAGCGGCCCATGCAGGGTCAGAAGGGACGGCGCAAGCACCGTCCTCGGGGTGACAAGGGGCATGCCATGCAGACATCCATCGCCAGGATCATCGAAATCCCGGAGGCCATCGCCCTCTCTGAGCTGGCCAGCCGCCTGGCCCAGCCGGCCAGCGAGCTGATCAAGTACCTGATCAGCCAGGGCCGCATGGTCACCATCAACCAGGCCCTCACCTACGAGGAGGCCTGCGAGATCGCCGCGGCCTACGGCTTCGAGGTGGGCGAGATGGCCGACGAGAACATCCCCCTGGAGATCCTCGAGGACGAGGACGACTCCCTCCTGGAGACGCGCCCGCCGGTCGTGACCGTCCTGGGTCACGTCGACCACGGCAAGACCTCGCTCCTGGACGCCATCCGCAAGACGGCGGTCACCGCGGGCGAGGCCGGCGGCATCACCCAGAAGATCGGGGCCTATACCGTCCAGCGCAACGATCGCCTGATCACCTTCATCGACACCCCGGGCCACGAGGCCTTCACCCACATGCGGGCCCGTGGCGCCTCGATCACCGACCTGGCCATCCTGGTGGTGGCTGCCGATGACGGCGTGATGCCCCAGACCATCGAGGCCATCAACCATGCCAAGGCCGCCCAGGTGCCGATCCTGGTGGCCATCAACAAGATCGACCTGCCCCAGGCCAACCCCGACAAGGTCATGCAGCAGTTGACCGAATACGGCCTGGTGGCCGAGACCTGGGGCGGAGACACGATCATGGTTCCCGTCTCGGCCAAGGCCAAGATGGGCCTGGAAGAACTCCTGGAGATGGTCCTGCTGGTGGCCGACATCCGCGAGCTGAAGGCCAACCCCAACCGCCTGGCCCAGGGCACCATCATCGAGGCCTGGCTGGACAAGGGCATGGGCCCGGTGGCCACCGTCCTGGTCCAGAACGGCACGCTGCGCCCAGGCGACACGGTCGTGGTGGGCAGCACCTGGGGTCGGGTCCGCGGCCTGATCAACGAGAACGGCGAGCGCATCCGCCGCGCCGGGCCGTCCATCCCTGCGGAGATCATCGGCCTCTCGGATGTCCCCAATGCCGGCGACTACATGCAGGCCGTCGAGGACGAGAAGATGGCCAAGCAGGTCTCCGAAGCGCGGACCTTCAAGGACCGCCAGACCCGCATCACCGCAGGCAGCAAGCAGACCCTGGCGGGCCTGTTCGCCGAGATGAAGACGGGCCAGGCCGTGGATCTGAACGTGCTGGTCAAAGCCGACGGACACGGCAGCGTCGAGGCCCTGAACCAGTCGCTCAACAAGCTGTCCACCTCCGAGGTGGCCGTGAAGATCATCCACTCGGGCGTGGGCGCCATCTCCGAGTCCGACATCATGCTGGCCAGCGCCTCGGGCGCCCTGGTGATCGGCTACAACGTCCGCCCCGACTCGGTGGTCAAGCGACTGGCCGACCAGGAACAGGTGGACATCCGGATGTATCGGGTGATCTACCACGTGATCGAGGACGTCCGGAAGGCCATGTCGGGCCTCCTGACCCCGGACATCGAAGAGGTCGAAATCGGCCGCGTCGAGGTCCGGCAGGTCTTCAAGATCACCAAGGCCGGCAAGGTGGCGGGCTGCTACGTCTCCGAGGGCAAGGTCACCCGCGACGCCCTGGCCCGCCTGGTCCGCGACGGCAAGGTGATCTACGAGGGCTCGATCGACACCCTGAAGCGCTTCAAGGATGACGCGCGCGAGGTGGCCGAGGGCTACGAGTGCGGCCTGACCCTGACCAACTATCAGGACATCCAGGAAGGCGACATCGTCGAGGTCTACCGCAAGGAAGAGCACATCCGCGAACTCGCCTGATCCCACCGACGCCTCTTGCGGCCTCAGCGGCAATCTTCCGCTGGGGCGGCAAGGGGCGCCTTTCTTTCCAAGGAGGCCCACCATGAGCCATCGAACCGAGCGCGTGCGCGATCTGTTGATCGAGGTCGGCAGCGAGATCCTGCGCCGGGTCAAGGACCCCGCCCTGGGCGAGGAGTTGATCAGCTTCACCGACGTCAAGGTGGCGGCCGACCTGGGAACCGCGCGATTCTTCGTCTCGGTCATGGCGGATCCCCTGCGCCAGCAGGAGGTCCTCAAGGCCCTGGAGAGGGCGGCCGGCTTCTTTCGCCACGAGTTGCGCCACGAGGTCCGACTCAAGAGGATCCCCGAGGTGCGCTTCGAGCTGGACCACACCCTCGAACACGCTGCCCACATGATGAGGGTCCTGCAGAGCGCCCAGGTCCAAGCCGAACCGGATTCCCCTCCTGAACCCACGGCCCCATGAGCCCGAACCCTCCTCGGGGATGTCAGGAGATGGCCCGGGTCCTGAGGGAAGGGTCGCGTTTCCTCATGCTTCCGCACGTCCACATCGATGGGGACGACCTGGGCTCGATGGTCGGCCTGGCCGCGGCCCTGGACCGCCTGGGGAAGGAGAGCTGCCTCTACTCACCCGACGAAGTCCCCGAGGTCTTCCGCTGGCTGCCCGGTTCCGAACGGATCCAGAACCGGATTCCGGAAGGGCCCTTCGACGCCGTGATCCTGATGGAGTGCCCCTCGGAGGGACGGTTGCCCCCGGGAATCCGCCCCCGGGAACTGGGACGCGTGGTGATCAACTTCGATCACCACCTGGGGAACACGATGTCGGCGGACGTGCACTGGGTCGAACCCGAGCGCGCTGCGCTGGGCGAGATGGCGGTCCTGCTGGTGGACAGCCTCGGGGTCCCCCTGGATCCGGAGATCGCCACCGCCCTGTACGTGGCGCTGGTGACCGACTCGGGAAACTTCCAGTATCGCCAGGTCTCGGCCGAGACCCATCGGATCGCGGCCCGACTGGTCGAGCACCTGGACGATGTCTCGGAGGTCTGCCGGCTCCTGTTCCGGGATCGCCCCCTGGCCGAGCTGGCCCTGACGGGGCGGGTCCTGCAGACCCTGCGCACCTCGCCGGACGGTCAGGTGGCCTGGGCCGATCTGGATGCCGGGATGCTCCGGGACACCGGCGCCCGCGAGGACGATGCCCAGAACCTGGTGGCCGACCTGAACCGGGTGCGCGGCACCCGGGTCTTTGCCCTCTTCAAGCACCTGGTTCCCGGCCGGGTGCGCGTCTCGCTGCGCTCGACGGGACCCGCCGTGAATCGGGTGGCTGCGCTCTTCGGGGGAGGAGGACACCGCCTGGCGGCCGGGCTCACCGTCGAAGGAGCCGATCTCGAGGAAGCCAGGACCCGGGTCCTGAAGGCCCTGGAACAGCAGATGGCCGAGGAAGAAGCCGCCTCCGGGGCCTGAGGAGCCGTTGGGTTCCTTGCGCTGGAGGGTCGGACCTTGGGGCTCAGGCGAAGAGTCCCACCCCGGCTCCGACGGCGCCTCCCACGGCGGCCCCCGCCACCATCCCGGCGAAGCCCCCGACCGTCGCCCCCACGTGGGCGACCTTCTCCTCCGCCACGCCCGCAGCCAGGCCCAGGGCCAGGCCGGTCACCAGACCCGGGATCCCGGCCAGGGAGGCCCCCAGACGCGCTCCGGCGTAGCCCAGGCCCCCGATGGCGGCGGCGGTGCCCAGGACGGCCCCGCCGACCGTGCCATAGGAGGTCCCCACGACCATGCCGGCCAGCGCCCCTCGCTTGACCCCCAGGCTGGCCCGGTCCAACGGCTCCTCGAGCCCTGCGGCCTGGGCCAGGCTGGCGCCGGAGGCCTGGAGGCGCACAGGGGGCAGGCTGAAGGCGGAGCGAGAGACGGGGCCGAGATTCATCGACTTCCTCCACAAGGACGGGTTCGGGATGCGAACACACCCCTCCAGGAACCAGTCTAGAGCAGGTCGGCCGGGAAGGCTCCCTTGAAAATGTGAACATCGCGTCCCGGCAGCGGCCGGCGGAAGGCGCGACTCCCAGGAGGGCCAGGGCCCCGGGCCGAATCAGCCTGCCAGGAGGATTCTTGAGCGACCAGGACTCCCATCAGGCGCTGGTACCCGGGGCCCGAAACGCCGTCGAGGTCTGCCTGGCGGTCCAGCCCGACCAGAAGGTCTTCATCCTGACGGATCGCCGGACCCGGAAGGTCGGGGAGGCCCTGCGCGAGGAGGTGGCCCGCGTGGGCGCCTCCTGTCAACTGGCCATCCTGGAGGACCACGTGGACCGGCCCGCCGTGCACCTGCCGGAGAGCCTCATGGGGGCTCTCCGGCAGGTGCAGGTCGCCCTGTACTGCGTGTACCCCCAGGCCGGCGAACTGCCCTCGCGGATCCAGATGGTCCGGTGCATCGAGAAGCACGGGATCAAGTACGCGCACATGGTGGGCATCACCGAGGACATCATGTGCCAGGGGATGCGGGCCGACTTCCACAAGGTCGACGAAGTCAGCCGGCGGCTCCTCCAACGGGCCAGCGCATGTTCGACGATCCGGGTGCGCAGCCGGGCGGGAACGGATCTCGTGGCCCGCTTCGATCCCCGCTACACCTGGCGCAAGACCAGCGGGATCATCGAAGAGGTCTGGTCCAACCTGCCCGGCGGCGAGATCTTCACCTTTCCGGCTCGCGTCGACGGGATCTTCGTGGTGGACGGCACGGTCGGAGACCACTTCGGCGAGAAATACGGTGTCCTGGACCGGACTCCCATGACCCTGGAGATCCAGGACAGCCGCCTGCGCCGCGCCCACTGCCCGAACCGGGAGCTGGAGCGGGAATTCTGGGAGTACTGCCATCAGGTGGAGGGCTCGGATCGGGTGGGCGAGTTCGCCATCGGCACCAACCTGGCGGTCTTCGAGTTCACCGGCAACCTTCTTCAGGACGAGAAGATGCCGGGAATCCACATCGCCTTCGGCGACCCCTATGCCAGCCAGACGGGCGCCGACTGGTCCTGCACCACCCACGTGGACGTGATCACCCGCTCGTGCGATATCTGGATCGACTCCGAACAGGTGATGCAGCACGGGATCTTCGTTTCGGACAAGCTGGGGATCGACTACACCTATCTCAGCGAGGATCCCTCGGTCATGCCGATGTACGCGGCGGACCCCGAGTGGAAGAGACGCAGGAAGGCCCCCTGAACCTCCGCCTCGAGAAGGTCCGGGTGCCTCGACCCGGGAAGCCTTCCCGGTCGGCATCCTCAAGGTTCGGGGCACAGGGAGGGCGAGATGGCCGTTCGTGAAGGTGCGTGGGATTGCCCTTACTGCGGGGCCACGCGGAATCGCGGTCCTGAGAAGTTCTGCGGCGGGTGCGGCTCGCCCCGCGGCCCCGAGGTGAAGTTCTACCTTCCCGAGGATGCCCGGGTGGTGGACGAAGCCGGCGAACTCGAGAAGGCCCGCTCCGGTCCCGACTGGACCTGTGGCTTCTGCTCGGGAGACAACAAGGGCTGGAACGGGTTCTGTACGGGCTGCGGCTCGGCGCGGGACGCGGGGGCCGCCCGAAAGGTCGTCCAGCACCTGGGCCAGGCTCCCTCCAGCGCCGAGGAAGCCGCCCGCGCGGCGGGACCCGGCCAGCCGGAGACCCCGGAAGTCGGGTCCCCGGCCGAGGCCCCCAAAAAGCCCCGGAACAAGGCCTGCGGGCTCTGCCTGGCCGGCTGCGGGGTGCTGCTCGTCCTGCTGGCGCTGCTGGCCGGTTTCCTGTCCTGCACGCGCTCGGTGCAGTTGGACGTGGTGGGCGCCCACTGGGAGCGCCTCATCTCGATCCAGAAGGAAGTCACGGTCCGCGAGCAGGCCTGGGCCGACCAGCTCCCCTCGGGCGCCCGGGAACTCTCGCGCAGCCAGGAGGTGCGCTCCCACCGCCAGGTCCAGATCGGCAGCGAGACCCGCACCCGGACGGTCCAACGCGAAGTCCAGGATGGGACCGAACGGGTCAAGGTCGGCAGCCGTGATCTGGGGAACGGCTACTTCGAGGACGTCTACGAGGACCGTCCGACCTATCGCACCGTCCAGGAGGAGGAATCCTGGCAGGAACCCGTCTACCGCCAGGAGCCGGTCTACGCCACCCGGATCACCTACGACATCGAGCGCTGGAAGGAGGTGCGCCAGGCCCGGGCCTCGGGCGAGGACACCCGACCGGAGTGGCCTGAGCTCCGCCTCGAACCGGGGGAGCGCGAGGGCCCCCGGACCGAGAAGTACGTCCTGAAGCTGCGAAGCCCGGACGGCAAGACCATGGAACACGAGATCCAGGACGCCGCCACCTTCCAGGCCTTCCAGGTGGGCAGGCCCTGCCCCGCCCGACTCAACCGGCTGGGGGTCATCACCGAGCTGCGGCCCTGAGCCCGAGCCGCCCCAAGCGCACCGCGCCTTGAAGGAAAGCACCAAGGCATGGAAGAACTTTCTTCAACATGCTCTCCCGAGGTGACCGATGAAGCGCAGCGCAGCCACTCAGGCAGCCCACAAGGTGGCTCCCCGTCCGCGGAAGCCCCACCGGGAGGAGCTGGCCTATACCGATCTGGATCTGCGCTGCTGGAAGGACGAAGAGTCCGACATCCTGCTGGAGAGCCTGTGGCTCTTTCCCAACCGGGATCGCCGCGGCCCCCACGCGGGAGACTACCACGGGAACTTCGTCCCCCAGATCCCCTACCAGGTCCTGCGCCGCTTCACGCGCCCGGGCGAGGTGGTGGTGGACCTCTTCAGCGGCAGCGGCACCACCCTGATCGAGTGCTGCCACCTGGGCCGTCACGGCATCGGGGTCGAACTGCAGGAGGATGTCAACCGGCTGGCCCGCGAGCGGATCTCCAAGGCATTGAACCCCATGGAGGTGAACTGCAAGCTCCTGACAGGGGATTCCACCGGAACCGGAATCCGGCGTCGGGTGCTGACCTGCCTGGAGGAATGGGGGTTCCCCCGGGCCCATCATGTGATCCTCCACCCGCCCTACTGGGACATCATCATGTTCTCCGACGGCGAAGGAGGAACGGACCTGTCCACCGCCGACACCGAGCAGGCCTTCTACGAGCAGTTCCGCTCCGTGGTGGACAATGCCGTGGAAATCCTCATGCCGGGTCGCTTCCTGACCCTGGTGATCGGCGACAAGTACCACAAGGGAGACTGGATCCCGCTGGGTTTCGGCTGCATGGAGGTCTGCCGGCGGGCCGGGCTGCGCCTGAAATCCCTCAACGTCAAGGACATCCAGGGCAACGAGCGGGGCAAGGGCCTGACCACCAACCTCTGGAAGTACCGGGCTTTGAAGGGCGGCTTCTACCTCTTCAAGCACGAGTACGTCATGATCTTCCAGAAACCCCTGACCGGCTCAACCCGGGTCCAGCCCTGACCCCGGATCCCCACCGGGCTTCGAGTCGGCCTTCTCCCGGGTCAACTCCTCGAGATAGCCGACCAACTGGTCGAGAGCCTCCTCATCGAGCCCGCGCCCCGGCACGAAGCGCGAACGATCGACCTGGATCACCAGATCGCCCCGCTCGGGCAGTTCCGCCCCCCCCTGTTCGCGACGCCGCTCCTCCAGGGCACGGGCCAGCCTCAGGACCAGGCGGCCCGCTCTTTCGGGGTCCGAGCGGGCCAGTTCGCGCGAGCGGGGATCCCCCTCGACCCAGGCTCGAGCCAGGGCCTCGAAATCGATTTCCATGCTGCCTCCCAGACGGGATTTTCCAGGGTTTCCGGTCCGGCGGCCTCTCAAAACCGGGCCACCAGGACCGAGAGATCGTCACAGAGCGGGCTCCGGGTGAATTGCCGGACCTGGGTGTAGAGGCGATCCGCCAGCGACTGGGGTGAGAGGGCCCGTTCGCCAAGTCCGTAGCGCAGGATCGTCTGGCGCACCCGCTCCGGACCGAAGAACTGCCCCTGGGGGTTGCGCGCCTCGGTGATGCCATCGGTGCACATCAACAGGGTGGAACCTTCCGGGATGCTGGTCGAGCGCTCCTCGAAACGGGCATCCGAGACCACTCCCAGCAGGACCCCGTCGGCCTCCAGCAGTTCCAGGTTCCCCTCGGGTCCCCACAGGATGGCCGGCTCGTGCCCTGCGCAACTGAAGTAGAGCCGACGGGTCTCCAGGTCCGCCTCGGCGTAGAACAAGGTGATCTGGCGGTCGTCGCCGGAGTCGTCCCGGGTCAGATGCGAGTTCAGCCTCCGCAGGACCTCCCGGGGAGGGTGCCCGGACATCGCGAAGCTCCGCAGCAGGTGCTTGGCCCGGATGGTCTGGATCGCGGCCTCCGCCCCCTTGCCGGAGACATCCCCGATCACCAGTCCACAGCGCCGGGGGCCCAGGGGGATCAGGTCATAGTAGTCCCCCGAAAGGTCCCGGGAGGGCAGGAAGCGATGCCCCAGGACCAGGCCCGGGAAGCCCAGGGTCCGGCGGGGGATCAGGGCATCGTGCAGGAGGGCCGCAACCTTCTCCTTCTCGGCATAGATCCGGGCGTTCTCGATGGCGACCCCGGCGTGGCTGGCCAGGGCTGCCAGGAGGCTGATCTCGCTGGCCGTGTGCTGGATGCGGGCGCGGCGGAAGACCGTGATGACCCCCACCGTGGCGTCCCGGTGATCGATGGGCACGCTCAGGACCGTCTGCATCCCCTGGTGGTGGGCAGAGCGGGGGAACTGCAGCCCTTCGACCTGCTCGCCTGCCAACATGGTGATGGGCCGGCCCAGTTGGGCTGCCCGGCCCATGACCTGCTCGCCCAACAGGACCCGACGCAGCAGGTTCGAGGGATTGAGCCCCTCGGAAGCCTTCAGGATCAGCACGTTGCCCTCCAGAAGGCGCAAGGTGCATGCATCGGCCCGCAGGATCCTCACCACGTGGCGGACCACCTCGCTGAGGACCATGTCGAGCTGCAGGGTGGAAGTCACCGCCCGGCTCACCTCGAAGAGGGTCTGCATCTCTCCCATCTTCAGGCGGAGCTTGCCGTGCAGGCGGGCGTGGTCCACGGCCACGGCGGCGTGGTTGGCAAAGCCCCGCAAGAGGCGGATCTCCAGGCGATGGAAGGGACGACCCGCCGGAGCAAAGCAGTTGAGGACCCCGACCGTCCTCTTGCGGGCCACCAGCGGAACCGCCAGGACCCCACCGAAGCCCGAGGACTGGAGAGCCCGACCCAGCTCGGAACAGGCCAGCTCGGGACAGCGGTCCAGGTACAGGACGCTGGCCTTGCGGCGCCCCTTGGCCAGACGGGCCAGCCCGCCCTGGGCCGAGTGGTCCAGAAGCTGCTGGGGAAGGCCGGCGGAGGTGTGGACGTAGTGGTCCTCGCCGGTCTCGTTGAGGACCAGGACCGCGCAGGCCGACTCCCGGACCAGGCTCAGGGCCTGGGCCACGATCAACTGCAGGAGCCGAGGAAGCGACAGGGTGCCGGTCACGACCGTCGAGACCTGGTACAGGGCCCGGAAACGGGCCAGGTTCTCCTGGAGCTCCTCGAAGAGATTGGCCCGTCGCAACGCGATCCCCACCTGGACGGCCAGGGCCATGGCCAGCCAGACGACCGAGTCCGCGAAGGGGTGGGCCCCCTCGGAGTGATCCAGCAGGACCAGTCCGGCCAGGCGGTCCTCACCCAGGATGGGCACCACCAGGCACGACGAAGAGGGCAGCAGGGTCAGAAGCCTGGCCAGGGAGGGGCTCTCCTCGGGAGGAGCGGAGAGCTTCAAGGGCTCCCCGGCTTGAAGGCTGGCCAGGATGGCCGGGCTGACCTGGCCCAGGTTCAGGCGGAAGGCCGAGAAGAACTCGCGCTGGTCGGCCGTCAGGCCGACCGAGGTGGCCATGCTCATCACCGGCCGATGCCGATCCGCCAGAAAGACCAGGGCACGATCCACCTCGGCGGTCCGCGACAGGGCGCGAGCCGAGGCCTCCAGGACCTCCGAACGCGACTGCCCGCTCTCGATGGACCGAGCCGCCTGGTACAAAGCCGTGGATTCCCGGGCCCGGCGCTGCTCGGCCTCGAAGACATGGGCATTCTCCAGGGCCAGGGCCGCCTGGACCGCCAGGGCATCCAGGAAGAGGACCTCCCTGGAGGTCAGCCGCCGGGGGCGACAGGAATAGACGCTCAGCAGCGCCCGCGGCCGATCGTGGAGGGTCAGCGGGACGAAGAAGGCCGAGGCGTAGTCCTGAGGGCGCAAGGGCGGACTGCTGGCGAAGCGGGATTCGGACGAGTGCAGGGCGGATCTTTCGCGCAACCAGCCGACCAGGCTGGGCCGGAACCGGTGCCTGCCGCGTGCGGGCGTGGCCCGCAGGACCAGGGTGGCCCGACGGGTCAGGCGCTGGTTCTCGACCAGGTCCAGACTGCCCGCATCCGCGCCCGACCAGCGGACCGCCAGGTTCAGGATGTCGGCCATCAGCGGATCCAGGTCCAGGGCCGAGGAGAGCAGCAATCCTCCGCGGCCCGGAGCGCCCAGGGGGCTCTCGCCCTGGAAGAGGACCTGCAAGGCCCGCGCCACCCGATCCAGCTCCTCCTGGCAACACTCGGGAAGGGATTCCCAGAAGCGCTCGAGTTCGCCCGTCCCTGGTGTCGGAGAGGCCTCCTGGAGACGCGCATAGCCGCCCAGGACCTCGCGACCCGCCGCGGCGATGGAGAAGCAGCCCAACCCCATCGGACAGGCGCCCAGGACGGGGGCGCCACCCCGGTCCCGAGCCTGCTGGGCCATCTGTTCCCGGAAGGCCTGACACTCTTGTGCCCGGACGGGCCCCAGGAAGCGCTCGCAGAATTCGATGGCCCGAGGACAGGGATCCTGGGAATCATGGAGCGGCAACCCGGCCAGGAGCGAGGCAGCAGCCAAGCGCTCGGGCCAGGTCGGGGGAGGGGTCTCGCCCGCCTGCCCAACCTCGAAAAGACTCAGGGAGGGACCTCCCAGCCTTGATCTCTTCCCTACCGGCCGTCCTCAGGAGGGAGAGTTCAGTTGTTGACCCCTCGGTAGCGCAGGAAGATGTCGATGAACTCGGTGTTTTCCATGACCAGAATCTCACGCTTCATGGACAGTCTTCAGCTCCCGGGTCGATCGCGGTGATTCTCCCATGGTATCTTCCCGGGCTTCCCGTGTCAATGGAAATTCGCCGCTTGCCGCCTGGGGCCGTCGGGCCCCGCTCAACGGTCATACTGGCGCTGGATCGGAACCAGGGGCTGGGGTGGGAGGGTCTCCTCCTGGCGAGGGAAGATCTCCGCGTGGACCAGGGCCCGGCCCAGCAGCAGGGCCGAGCCGACCCGGCCGTGCCCCTCCAACGAGAACAAGGTACCCTCGCCGGGGGTGCCCCGGGTGGTGCTCTTCATGCTGGCCGCCTCGCGCAGGAAGCGAAGGGCAGCCGCTCGGCTGACGCCGGGCTTCCCGGATTCGGCCTGCGCGGCCTCCAGGGCGTAGGAAGGCAGAAGCTTGGGCCACAACGCCAGCGCGTCGGAGCGGGACCCGAAGAGGTCGGCCGCCAGGATCCGCGACCCGACGGCCACGACGAAGCCGTTGGCCCGGGGGTGGCGAGCGGGCAGGTCGCCCAGGGCCTTGACGTAACCCTCGATGCGACGCTTCACGGCGGGGGCCTCGAAGGTCTCACCCAGGGCGGTCGAATCTCCGAAGCCGACCCGGGCCTGGGTTTCGGCCACCGCGCTCCAGACCGCCACCTGGCTGTTGTTGGTCCGCGCACTCTGGCGGACGCTCAGGTTCCCGGCAACCGGCCGGGACTTGAACTCGCGGTCCCCGGTGTAGGACCAGCGGCCCCGCTCGACGCAGTAGCAGGCCACCTCGACCGGGCCGCTCCGGGCGGGGAGCCAGAGGTCGTCCTGCAGGACCCGATCCTGTTTGGCGCCCGAGAGAATCTCCCCGGCCATGAGGAAGACGGGGACCTTGCCGGTATTCTCGACGCGGACCTTGTTGACCGAACCCGACTCGCTGATCTCGGTCAGCTTCAAGACCTGCCGCTCGAGGGCGGGATCCAGGTTCAGGTGTTCGGCCAGGGCGGCCGGGGTCGGGACGATGACCGGGAAGACCGCCAGGTTCGCGTGGATCTCGGGCGAGCCGACCCGGACCCCGCCCAGGAGGGTTTCCAGGGTCAGTTGGGGAGAGGACGTGCGCTCGGCCCGGGCCGGCAGGTTCACGCACATCAGCAGCATCAGGGCCACCAGGAACCAGTTCCTCATCGGGACCTCCCTCTTCAAGCCGGCCCGCCTGGGGACCAGCCCCGAAACCGTCGCAGTCGGTGGCGCATTCTTCCCCCCGGCCACCGCCGGACGGGTCCTCTCAGGAAGGATTCGCCGCGACCCTTCACAAAACCCGGCAGGTCCCGCTCGCGCCTCGCAGGCCCTTGCCAGGCTCGGCCCGGTGTGCGGCTACGGACCCAACGGGAGTCGAGATTCCAACCACAGACCATGCTCCACCGTTCCCTGAACGCCCTGCCCTGGGCAGGCGCCGCCCCTGGCGAACCTGCGGATCTCCCCGAGACCTACGGGGTGGATGTCCTCATGCTCGCCCCCGTGGACCCGGGACGCCTCTTTGCCACCTTCCAGCTCGCCTGGTCCACCCGGAACCGCCTGGTCGAGGAACTCGGCGATGAGTTGCTGGCCCAGTGCCGGATGGTCCTGCGCCTGCACGCCGACGATCAGTCCGGAGCCTGCCAGGAGATCGATGTCTCGGGGCCCTCCCGCGCGTGGTATGTGGATCTCGAGACCACCAGCCGCTCCCTGTGGGGAGAGATCGGCTGCCAGGATCCCGAAGGGACCTTCTACGCCGTGGCTCGCTCGAGCCGGGTGGACCTGCCCTGGGAACGCCCCTCTCCCCGTTCCGACCCCGAATGGAGCCCTGTCGAAGAGGCCTACGAGCGGATCGCGCGCAGCGTGGGGATGCACCCGGAGACGCTCTACTGCGCCCGAGGCTGCATGGCCCTGGCCGAGGGCCGGGACCAGCGCCTGGGCCGCAAGAGCCTGCCGGGTGCCACCCGATGAGCCCCGCCTCCGGGTATCTGTGCCTGGTCCTGCATGCCCACCTGCCCTACGTCCGACACCCCGAGTTCGGCGAGTCGTATGAGGAACGCTGGCTCTACGAGGCCATCCTCGAAAGCTACCTTCCGTTGCTGGACACCTTCGAGCGCCTGGCCGAGGAGAAGGTCCGCTTCCGGGTGGCCCTGTCGTTTTCGGCAACCCTGCTGGAGATGCTCCAGGACGAACTGCACCGCCAGCGCTTCCTGCGCTACGTGGAAAGCCGGATCCGCCTGGCCGAGCAGGAGCTGCACCGCACCTCGCACCAGAATCACGAGCTGCGCCCCAGCGTCGAGATGTATCATCGGCGCTTCACGCACTTCCGCTCGCTGTACCTGGATCGCCACCAGGGCAACCTGGTCTCGGCCTTCGCCCGCCTGGCGGATCGGGGCTGCCTGGAGCTCTTGACCACTGCCGCCACCCACGGCTTCCTGCCGCTCCTGGAACCGAATGAACAGATGGTCCGGGGACAGGTCCAGGTGGGCCTGGAAACCTTCCGCCGCCTGACCGGACACTCGGCCAGGGGATTCTGGCTTCCGGAATGCGGCTACCGGCGGGGCCTGGACTCCATCCTCACCGAGGCGGGCCTGGACTACTGCATCCTGGACACCCCCTCCCTGGTCGGAGCCCGCCCCCGCCCACGCTTTGCCAGCTTCGCCCCGATCCGTACCGAACGGGGGTTGACCTGCTTCGGACGCGACCTGGAGGGGGGCCTGGAGGTCTGGAGCTCCCTGGGCGGGTACCCGGCGGACCCGGAGTATCGGGACTTCTACCGGGATATCGGGTGGGATCTGCCGCTGGACTACGTGGGAAGCTACGTGCACGAGTCCGGGAAGAGGCTGAATACCGGCCTGAAGTATTACCGGATCACCGGCCCCACCGACCACAAGGAGGCCTATCGCCCCTCGGAGGCCGCGCACGTGGCCGAGCGCCATGCGCTGGCCTTCCTCTCGGCCCGCCAGCGTCAGGTGGAATGGCTGCGCGAGCGCATGGGCCAGCCCCCGCTGGTGGTGGCCGCCTTCGACGCCGAACTCTTCGGCCACTGGTGGTTGGAGGGGCCGGTCTGGCTCGAACACCTGCTGCGCAGGCTGGACTCGGAGGAGGCCGGTCTGCAGACCATCACGCCCGCGGAGTATCTTTCGCAGAGCCCGTCCCCGCAGGTGGCCGAGCCGAACCCGGGTTCCTGGGGCGATGGAGGCTTCAACGCCAGATGGCTCAACCCGTCCAACGACTGGGTCTACCGCCACCTGTCGGCGGCGGGGCAGCGCATGGTCGAGATGGCCCGCAGGGGCCACGAAGGGGATCCCGATCGCGAACGCCTTCTCAACCAGGCGGCCCGGGAACTGCTCTTGTCCCAGTCCTCGGACTGGGCCTTCCTGATGTCGACGGGGCACTTCGCCGAGTATGCCCGCAAGCGGACCCGAGACCATCTGGTGGCCTTCAACCTGCTCTACGACGAATTCCGCGAGGGGAAGGTCGACACCGAGGTCCTGCGAAATCTCGAAGAGCGGAGTCCCCTTTTCCGCAACCTGGACTATCGGGCCTGGCGATGATCCGAAGGCCTCCACGAAAGGACGAGACTCTTGAGCACCGAGACCCGGGGGACCACCCCTCCCACCCGTGAGACGATCCTGGCCGACCTGGTCCGCCTGCAGGCCCTCAGCCGCGAGCTGGGCGAGACCTGTCGCAAGGCCATGGAGAACCCCTCCCAGGCGCCCGACCTGGGGCTCTCCGAGAAGGCCCAGGAGTCGATCCGACTGGTCGAGCGCCTGGTGGACCAGGCTTCAGGACAAGAATCCCTGGACCGCTATCGGAGCGCCACGGCCCGGCTGGAGGCCCTGATCGGGGAGGTCGCCTCGGCGGCGGACCGGGAGGACCTCGAGGCCTTGCGTTTGCGGGCCTCCGAGGTCGTGGACGAATGGGCCTCGGCCGTCGGCCAGGTCCTGGAGGGAGTCCTCAGCCGAGCCCGCCCATGAGACGCCCCGCCGGCCGAGCCCTCCTCTTCCTGGCCTTTCTCGCCATCGTGGGTTTCCTCTTCCTGGCCTGGATCCGCACCCCCGGGCGCCCCGACCGGCCCACTCCCCCACCCGAGCCGGTCCCCCGCAACCGAATCCGGATCGGAGCCCTGGAAAGGCCGGCCGCCCTCCCGGTCTGGGCCCTGGGCCGCCTCCTGCAGGGCCGGGGGTTGAGGCTGGAGATCCTGGGCTTCGAGGACCCGGGCAGGATGTGGGAGATGCTGGCCGCTGGCGAGCTCGACCTGGTCCTGACCACCCTGGATGAGTTCGCCCTGGCGGTGCCCCGACACGATCCCGGGGTCCTGCTCTTCCCTTCGGCCAGGAGCCTGGGCTCGGATGCCGTCCTGGCCCACCCCGACCTGCAGGGAACGGAGGGCCTCCAGGGCCGCTCGGTCGCCTATGTGGAGGGAAGCGCGGGGGGGTACCTGGTCCTGGCCCTTCTGGCCACCCATCCGGGGGTCCACTTCCAGACCGTGGCCGCGCGGAACCCCGAACAAGCCGCGGAGTGGCTGCGCAAAGGGGATGTCCAGGCGGCCGCCTTGTGGGAGCCCTGGACCTCTGCCCTGAAGGCCGAGGGGTTCCAGGGCGTGTGGTCCTCCAAGGACCAGGGGATCCTCGAGGTCTGGATCGCCTCCAGGCAGGTGATGCAGGGTCGAGGGGCCGGAATGGAGGGCCTGGAGGCTCTGGCCGGCGCCTGGTTCGGCCTGATCGATCGCCTGCGCACCAATCCCGGCCTGGCCACCAACGCCATCGCCGAGGAGGCCCGACAGGATCCGGCGCTCATCCACCAGACCCTCCGGCTGGGATTGGAGTTCCTGAGCCTGGAGGAAGCCCGAAGGGTGTCCCCGGAGGCCCTGGTCCAGGCCATGCAGGCCATGCGCAACGACTGGGCCCTGCAGGGAGCCTTCCTTCCCCCCGCGGCCCCCCGGAACGTCGAGGCCTCCAAGACGGTCGACACGACGCTGCTGGAGACCCTGGTCCTGCCCGAGAAGGATCCCCTCTCGGCTCCACCCGAGCCTCCCTCTCCTCCACTCGAGGCTCCGACCGAGCCCGTCCCGGTCCTGGCGCCGCCGACCGGGTCGCCGGGTCCGCCGGAAGCCCCGCCCCCGCCTGAAGAGCCCCCGGAGCCGCCGGCTCAGGTGCCAGAGGAGGGGCCGGGAGCTCCTCCCGCCTCCCAGGCCCCGGAGCCAGGAATCGGGGCCCCGAGCCCAGGCTCCCCCCCCGAAGCACCTGGGGAAGCCTCCCCACCATGAATGAAGGCCCGCCTCCCACAGGGGCGGGCCTTCGAGCTTCCCGGGACGGGAAGGGCCGACTCAGGGCTGGCCGGGTTCAGGCGCCGGTTCCGTGGCCGGCTCGGCGGCCGGTTCGGCGGTCTGGGCAGGAGGCGCGTCGGCAGGCTCGGCGGTCTCGGCAGGAGGCGCGTCGGCCGGCTCGGCGGAGGCCGGCGCGGGCTCCACGCCCGCGGGCCCGCCCGGAAGCCCCTGCACCGGCATCGGCGGAGCCGGCTCGTCCATCTTGTACAGAAGCTGGGTCACCAGCATCACGGCCTGCATGTTTCCGGTGCTCTCGGCCACGGTGCGGGCCTTCTCCATCTCCTGGCGGGCCCCGGCCTTGTCCCCAGCCTGCTGGAGGATCCGCGACTTCTCCAGCCTGGCCCCCAGGATCATCCCGGAGTTGTTCATGACCTCGGCCACCTTGGCCAGTTCGTCCAGGGCCTTGAGGGCCTGGTCCGGGCGGCCCTGCTCTTCGTAGATATGGGCGCGCATGGCGTGGACATCCGCGTTTCCGGAGTTGTCGGCCTCGAGCCGGGCCAGGATCTCCAGGGCCCGGTCGTAGTTCTTCTCGAAGGTCTCCAGGCGGGCCAGGGTCATCCGGGCCCGAGTGCTCTGGCTCTCACGGGTGGCCCGGATGGTCTCGGGATCCTCCTCCGGCGGGATGGGGGCGTCCGCCAGGGCCAGGATCCGGTCCAGGAACTCCCGGCCTTGGGCCGGCTGCTTCTGGGCGATCTTCAGCTCGGCGAGCTGCTGCAGGGCAAAGGCGTAGGAAGGCTCCTTCTCGATGGCCCGGCTCAGATACTCCTCGGCTCTTGCCAAGGCGTCCTCGCGGGTCATCTCCGGCGTAGCTTGCGGTGAAGGGGAAGCGGCCTCGGGCTCGGGAGAGCTCGGGGCCGCCTCGCCGGGTTGCCTGGAGCGCAGGGTCTCGGCCTTGCGCATCCAACTGGCTCCCAGATTGGCCAGGACCACCGGGTCATTGGGGCTCGACTGCAGCTCGCGGGTCCAACGGTCGATCTCGACCTGGTTCGGGTCCTGGGCGGCCTGCTGGGCCTCGACCCCAGGCTGAGCGGTCTCCGGGCCCCCGATGTTGTAGCACATGACTCCGGAGGTCATGGCGAAGACCAGGACCAGGAACCAGACGCCCACGTTGATCATGATCTGGCGGCGGCGTTCCTGGGGAGAGATCCGGCGTTCTTCCAGTTCGCCCTCGGCACCGGGGTTGGCTGCGAGGCGACGACGGGAGTAATCGGTGGACTTGCGTCGGGGAGGCATGAAGTCGGCTCCTGGGGGGAAATGGCTGGAACGCATGGGGCGCGCCAATCGAAGCCCCGACCGTTCCGGCCGGGGCTCGGCCCCCTGCCTTCTGCGGGGGTCCTGGAGTTCCTTCCCGCTCAGCCCTCTATCAGGAAGTCGTGCATGGCCTCGGACTCGATCACCTCGTCCCCGAGGTGCTCGCGCAGGCGCCGGATGGCGCGGCTGTGCATCTGCGAGACCCGCTGCTTGGAGACCCCGAGGATCCGGGAGATCTTCTCGAAGGTGACGCCTTCGAAGTAATGCATCCGCACCAGCAACTGCTCGCGCTCGTTCAGGCAGTCGATGGCCAGACGAAGTCGATCCCGCTGCTCGGAGAAGTCGAGTTCCTGGGAGGGGTCGAAGGGGTTCTGGTCCTCGACCATGTCCAGGATCGTGGCGTCGGAATCCTCGCCGGGGGTCAGGGGCTGGTCCAGGGAGAGCAGATAGATGCAGCCCAGGCTGGCGATGAGGTCATAGACCTCATGGGCGCTCATCTTGAGCTCGTCGGCCAGCTCGGTCTCGGTGGGCTGACGCCCGCTGAGCAGGGTGAACTTGTCGATGGCCTTCTGCAGCGCCCGGGCCTTGCCCCGGGTCCGCTCAGGCAACCAGTCCATCCGCCGCAATCCGTTGTAGATGGCCCCCCGGACCACGGGAGTCGCGTAGGTCTCGAACTTGAAGCCCCTGGAGAGGTCGAACCCCTCCACCGCCCGGAGCAACCCGAAGAGTCCGTCGGCCACCAGGTCCTCGAGGTCGGTGCCGGGACGCAGCTTGCGCAGGATGCGGATGGCCAGGTGACGGACCAGCGGGATATAATGCTCAACCAACCGGGACTGCAGTTCCGGATCCCTGGTCGATTTGTACTGCGCCCAGAGGGCCTTCAGTTGCTCCGCTTTGTCCACTCAAGGCCCCTCCTGGGGCAACGTGCTGCGGGGAGGCCGACAGTACAAACGCGCCGGAGCCACCGGCGCGCGGAACCAGGCCGACCTCCCACGCACGGCGTGGTCGGAAGTTCAGAGGTTCTGCTGCTTCATCTGCTGGAAGAGCAGGTTGGCCAGACCGACGCCGCCTTCCTGGGCCCAGTTCTTGGCCCTCTCTTCGTCCAGCATGCCCTGGAACATCTCCTCGCCCTGGCCGCCCCCCATGATCCCGCTCGAGCCAGCCGACGCCGACTTGCGCATCTGGGCAAACATCTGGGTCAGGAAAAGGGTCTCGAACTGCTTGCAGGCCTCCTGAAGCTTGGCTTCGTCCTGGGCCTGGGAGGGCGCCGAGGAAGTGGCGGCCTTCGGGAGCGGTTCCGGGGTGAATCCTTCGATCTGCATACCATCCTCCAAGGGAGCGGGCTTCCCGGGCGGGCAGGTCGTCATGACCCGCCCGCCCGGGAAGGGCAGCGGGACTAGCCGCGCTGCAACTGGTTGGTCATCCTCATCATCTCGTCGGCAGCCTGGACGCCCTTCTGGTTCATCTCGAAGGCGCGCTGGGCCTGGACGATGGAGATCATCTCCTCGACCACGTTGATGTTGGACTTCTCCAGGTGCCCCTGGGCCAGGGAGCCCATGCCGTTCTGGCCCGGGATGTCCTCGCTGCGGGCACCGGCCACGGGGGTCTCGACGTAGAGGTTGCCGCCGATGGCCTGCAGGCCCGCCGGGTTGAGGAAGCGGGTCAGGTGGATCTGGCCGACCTTCTCAGGCTGACCGTCCCCGTTGATGCGCACACCGAAAACCTCACCGTTGGGGCGGACTTCGATGTTGGTCACGTCCTTGGGGATCGCCACCCCGATGGGCTGGCCCGAGCCGGTCACGATCTGCTGGGTCTCGCCGTCGTACTTGAAGGCGCCGTCGCGGGTGTAGGCGGCCGTGCCGTCCGGCAGGGTGACGCGGAAGAAGCCCTCGCCCTGGATGGCCACATCGTAGGGGTTGTTGGTCTTCTGCAGCGAGCCCTGGGAGAACTGCCTCTGGGTGGAGGCGGCCCGCACGCCCATGCCGATCTGGGTTCCCGAGGTGGCCTCGGTCCCGGGGTCCTGCATCGTCGCGTACAGCAGGTCCTGGAAGTCGACCCGGGACTTCTTGAAGCCCGTCGACTGGTAGTTGGCCAGGTTGTTGGAGATGTTGTCGATGTTGAGCTGCTGGGCCATCATCCCCGAGGCCGCAGTGTACAGAGCGCGCATCATGGCGGTTTGATTTCCTCCTATGGATTGGATTTATGGAATCCTAACGAACCCGGCCGAGATCGTTGACGGTCTTCTGGAGGCGCTGGTCATGCGCCTGGAGGACCTTCTGGTTGGCCTCGTAGTTGCGCATGACCATCATCATGTCCACCATCTCGTTGATGGCATTCACGTTGGCCTGCTCGAGATAGCCCTGCTTGAGCTGGAAGTCGGTGGTGGCGCGGACTCCGCCCTGAGCCACGAACTGGGAGTCCCCCGAGCGCTTCAACTGGCGGGTGTCGTCGAAGACGGTGACCAGCAGCCGATCCACGGGCTTGCCCTCGCAGGAGATCACCCCGTCGTTGCTGACCTGGAAGTTGCTGCCCGAGAGCTTGACGGGACCGCGGTGCCCCAGGACGAACGAGCCGTCGGGGGTGACCAGGTGGCCGCTGGTAGACAGGCGGAAGCTGCCTGCCCGGGTGAACTGGATCCCCTCGGGGGTCTGGATGGTGAAGAAGCCCCGGCCGTTGTCGTCCAAGGCCATGTCGAAGGGGTTCCCGGTCTCCTTGAGCGAGCCCTGGGCACCGTGCGTCACCGAGCCGGTGTTGAGGGTTCCCCGAGTCTCCATCCCGGGAGCGGTGGCGATCTCGTAGGAGGACTGGTGCATCCCGTCCATCCCGCCGACCTCACGGTTGAGGATCTCGGTGAACGAGGAGATCGTGATGCTCTCTTTGCGATAGCCCGTCGTTCCCACGTTGGCCAGGTTGTTCGTGATGATGTCCTGCTTGGCCGACATGGTCATCATCCCCTGCGCGGCCATCTTCATCCCATCCAGCATCGGTGCACCTCCATCGGTCTGATCCGCAGCGGCCTGCGAACCCGACATTCCCTTCTAGATTTGGACCTTCCAACCTTTCCTGCTACAGCGGATCGCCGCCCTCCGCTGCCTGAGCCCCCAGCTCCAGCGCCTCCTCGGGGGAGATCGCCTCGGCTGTCGCCCTGGCCTCGTTCAACTCCTGCGCGAAGTTGATCACCGTGGCCATCAACTCGTAGACCTCCAGCGGGATGTTCGACCCCTCGCTCCCCTCCCGCAACAACTCCTCGACGCGGCGGGCATCCTGCTGCACCTCCACGCCCGCCTCGCGGGCCCGCTCCACCATCTCCTCGGCCTGTCGTCCCTGCGCGGAGGCCAGGACCCGGGTCCTGCCGTCCAGGCCGGTCCCCAGGGCCACGGCCATCCTGCCGGCCTCCGGCTCAGGCCTGGACATTGACGGTCTCCAGACTCTCGAAATCCCGCCGATCCACCAGGGGCCTGTCCGTGAACGGGCGCAAGGTGGCGCCGATCCGCCCGGGGTTCCAGCCCGACTCGGCCAGCCTCTCGGCCAGCGGTTCCAGGTAGCGCTCGATGAAGAGGCGGATCTCCTCGGAATCCGAGCCCAGATCCACATGTACGAGCCGCCGGGCCACCTCCAGGGTGCAGATGAGCCGGCCCAGGTTCTCGGTCGAGATCAGGAACTCGACCCGCAAGTCCTCGGGATCCACCAGACGGCTGCCGTCGTCGGCCACCCGGTAGCGGATCCAGACCTCGGCCGATTCGCCCCGATCCAGGCGCAAGGGGACCTGCAGGTAGTAGAAGGCCAGACCGGCATCCGGCCGGGCCTGGTTGATCAACTGCAGGGCCCGCAGGTTCTCCTCCAGCCCCGCCATCAACCCCAGCACCCCTTCCAGACCGACGTCCTGCCCGGCCAGGGCCGCGCGCAGATCCCGCATCACCCGCAGCAGATCCCAATCCTGATCGGAGCCCGACTGCAAGGCCACATGCGTCTCGATGCCGGCCTGCCGCGCCAGGTCGAAGAGGCGACGACCGGCCTTCCCGGACCTCTTGCCTCCGCCGGGTTCCAGGAGGAACTCGCCCAGGAGCCCCGGCACCTCGGAGAGCATCTCCAGGGTCCTGCCGGCCCGCCGATGGGGATTCTCGACCAGACGACGAAGCTCACCCTGCAGGAGGAACAACTGCTGACCGAGTTGGGGATTGGCTGCGATGAAGTGACCCAGGGTGGCGATGTTCTGAGCCGTCACGGGAAGCTGGCTGGACTGCAGGAACCAGGCCGCCCCCACTCGAGCCGGCTGGGGCAATCCCGCCGCCGAGGTCTCGGGAGGCAACTGCGCCAGGGCCGACTTCAGGGAGGCCAGGTTCTCGCGGGTCAAGGGGATCCCATGCTCGACCATCGAGGTCGCCAGGCCCACGTTGGCCTCGGTGAGCGGCAGCTTCAATCCGGACAAGGCCTGCCCCACATCCTGGCCCGACATCGGGGCGAAGAGACTCTTCATCAAGGCCAGACGGAGCTGACCTTGCTGAAGCCCCTGGACCTGGACCTGGAGAGGCTGCCCCACGTCCAGAGGAACGCGGGAACTGGCCGTCAGCGTCTGGGGCCCGAAGCGCAGCAGGAAGGTCCCGTCCTTCTGGCGGCCCGCCACCGACCCGAACAGGACCTGTCCAGGACGGAAGTGGACCCCGGAGTCGGCCCTGGCCAGGAGCGTACCGGGAGACGGAGCCAGGACCGAAGCCCCCTGGGACGGCGCGCCGCCCAGAGCCGGGCTCCCCTGAAGCCCCGAGAGACCTCCCTGCAGGCCGAAGAGCTGCATCTCCTGGTTCCACCTCCCTCCTGGACGACACCGGAATACTGGAGTCCCGCGTTACTGAGTATAGGTGAAGTTCGTTGCCGGAATGTAAACCTGCCGTAAACTGCATGTTAACACCCGCCGCCGAAGAACCGTTGGAAGCCCGTATTTTCAGGGATTCCCGCGATCTCCCCGCAATCGCTCCGGACCGGGTTGCAATTGACATATTTTCAACAATCAGACTCCTGCGGATGGAGGAGGAACCTGCTACAATGGAGATGCCGGGCGCGCGGGAGGTGGCTGCGAAGGGGGGGCGACGCGCTCTTCAGGCAGACTTCGGAGGTGAGGCAGCCCATGGCCCGCTGCCAATGGTGTGGCGCCGTCTCGCGTGATGTCGAGCGGATGACCAACGGCAAGAGCGAATTGATCCTGTGCCGCATGTGCGCAGCCCAGAAGGAGGTGCTGGCGCGCTCCACCCTCCGGCCCCAGGAGCTGGGCCATCCCACCCTGTGGAACCGGATCCGCCGGATTCTCGACGAGTCCTGAACCAGGGAGACGTTCCCCTGCGCGCGAACGCTTCCCGTCATGAGTAGCAACGACTCCTCCCTGCTCTCCTTCGCCCTGCGAACCTGCCGCGACGTCGAGCTGGCCAGGGAGGAGCGGACCGAGTTCGACCTGATCAGCCCGGAGCGTCCCCGGACCACCCGAGGCCTGGCCATCCGGGTCAACCACGGGGGGCGTTCGGGTTTTGCCTGGGGCGAAGGGAACCCCAGGGGCGAGGACCTCCTGGAGCAGGCCATCGAGGACTCCCGGGAGGGCCCCGAGGGGATTCTCTTCGCCCACGGGATCCTGCCCCCGATCCGCAGCGAGGCCGAGCCGGATGTCGAGCAGGGCCTGGAGCGCCTCCGCGCCTTGATCCAGGGGCTGGACTTCATGCTCCCTCCCCTGCTCCCCGAGCGCGAATTCCGGGTTCAGGCCCGGCTTCTGCGCCAGCGCCTGACCATCCTGACCCGTGCCGGCGAGCGCTCGGCCTGCAGGCTCCTGTACTTCCTGACCCTGAGATCCTCGGAGGACCCGCCGCTCACGGCCGGGATGTACACCGCCCGCCCTGACGACACCCCCGCCGAGATCCTGTGCCGACTGGCCTGGCGGACGGTCCACTCCCGGGAGGTGGCCTGGCCGGAGTCCGACCATCTGCCGGCCGTCTTCACCTCCACGGGAACCGGCCGCCTCCTGCAGGACCTGGCCCGCGACCAGCTCGATGTCCGCGCCGGAACCGAGGCTCCGGTTCCCGGAGAGGCCTGGCTCCATCCGTCCATCCGGATCCTGGACGACGGCACCGTCCCCGGTGCCTTCGGCACCACCTCTTTCGATGGGGAAGGTCTGCCCCGGGGACAGGTCCCGCTGGTGGAAAAGGGGCGTCTGGTCCGGGCCCTGGCCGACCGCTCGCGAGGACCGCGCCCGCGCCAGGGGGAGGCCGGCCTGGCGGTGCGGGGCTGGGGAGAGCCTCCCCGCCCTGGCTTCGCCAACCTGGTCATGGGAGCCGGCGACTCCTCGCTGGGCGAGCTGTGTTCCGGCATCCAGGAGGGCCTTCTTCTCGATCGGCTGACCCCGGTCCCCGGACGGGCCGGGCCGGGCGAATTCTGTCGGCGGGCCGAGACCGCCTTCCTGATCCTGGAGGGTCAGCCGGTCTGCCGGATCCCTCCCGTGCTGATCCGGGCCCCCTACAAGGAGTTGCTGGGCAGCCGGTTGCAGGCCCTGGGATTCGAACGATCCTGGCATGGGCGGACCTTCGCCCCGCCCCTGGCGGTCTCCGGGATCACCCTGGAGGAGGCGGATCCCGAGCCCGACGAGGACTTCAGCGACCTGCCGGGTTGCTGGTGGTAGAGAGCAGGCCCGGCTCTTCGGGACGGACCTGGGCCAGGTACTCCTCGAAGGTCTGCCCCAGGGCGACGGCATCTCCATCCGGACCCAGCCGGGTCAGCAGGAAGCGGACCTCCTGGAGGGTGTCGTTGACCACCCCGAAGACCTCCCCCGGCTCGCTCTCGAAGGCCTGACCGGGCAAGGGGCGGAAGACCCGCGATCCCAGGTGCAGCCGGGCTCCGGCCGTGTGCTGGCAGACCAGGAACTGGTGGGTCGAGGATCCCTGGAGGGGACCATAGGAGGACCCGGCGGCAACTCGCAGGACCCAGACCCGCACCGACCCGTCCTCCGCCCTGTACAGCTCCGCCTCGGAGTGGCCGCCTGCCTCCACCCAGTCTGCCTTGCCGACCTCGAAGATCCTCATGCGCTCGCTCCTCGCCCTCCCCGGGTTCCAGCCTGACCCGGAAGAAGCCTTGGCTTCGCAAGCGGAAGACGCGGTCCTGCCCCGGGGAAAGGGCTCTTTGGTCCAGGCCTCGAAGGCCGCGCCGGCCCGAGGTTCTGGACGAGCCCGGGCGGATCCGGGCCTGCCGCCCGAGCGGAACGGGCCTGCTGGAGGAATGGCCCTGCCGTGAACATCAAGGGAAGCACAGTCGTGGTCCTGGGGGGCGGAGGAATGGTCGGGCGCGCCGTGTGCCGGGAGCTGCTGGACGAAGAGCCGGCCCGCATCGTGATCGCCTCGATCGCTCAGGCCGAGGCGCAGGCCGCCATCGCCGAGCTCAAGGAGGAGCACCGCCGCAAGTCGGCCCTCCGCCAGCGCCCCCTGGCTCCGGTCGAGTTCGTCCCGGAATGGGGCAACATCTTCGTCCGCGCCTCCCTGAGCCACCTGAGCTTCAACCAGATCCTGGACGATCCGGAATCCCGCCGAACCCTGGTCCAGGACACCTTCGCCGGGTTGGACGACGAGCACGTCGGGAACTACTTCCTCTACCAGATGGTGACCCGCCATCGCCCGGACATCGTCCTGGACGCCGTCAACACCGCCACCGGTGTCGCCTACTCCGACGTCTTCGGCCATGCCCGCGAGGTGATCGACGAGCTGTACGTCGGCCCCGGCCAGCCCACCACCGAGAAGGTGGAGCGCCTCCTGTGCAGCATCTACGTTCCGCAGCTCCTGCGCCACATGGACGTCCTCTTCCGCGCCATGCGGGCCTGCGGGACCCGGGCCTATCTCAAGGTGGGCACCTCGGGAACCGGCGGAATGGGCTGGAACATTCCCTATACCCATGGTGAGGATCGCCCTTCCCAGAAGCTCCTGTCCAAGGCCGCCGTGGCGGGCGCCCAATCCCAGCTCCTCTTCCTGCAGGCCCGCACGCCGATGCAACCTCCCGCCGTGGAGGAGGAGAACACCGCCCATACGGCCCGGAAGCTGCCGCTGATCAAGGAGATCAAGCCGACCGCCACCATCGCCTGGAGGGAGATCGGCTTCGGCGAGATCCGCTATCGAGGCCAACCGCTGCACCTCGAAGAGGTCTCGCTGGCCGACGCGGAAGCCCTCCTTCCCGGAAGCCCCCTGCAGATCGTGAGACCCGGAGAGCCCCGGACCACCGACGAGACCTTCCGCTCGGCCTACGTCAACACCGGAGAGAACGGGCTCTTCGCGGCCGAGGAGTTCGTGACCATCACCTCCCTGGGGCAGATGGAGTTCGTGACCCCGGAGGAGATCGCCCGGAACATCGTGGACGAGTTGCAGGGGATCAACACGGGCAAGGACGTGATCGGCGCCCTGAACGTGACGACCATGAACGCGACCTATCGCGCCGGACTCCTCCGCGAACGGGTGATCCGCCACCTGCGCGCGCTGGAGGCCGAACACGGCACCGACTCGGTGGCCTTCGAACTGCTGGGACCGCCCCGGCTCTCCAAGCTGCTCTATGAGGCCTATCTGTTGAAGCGAAGCTTCGGGAACATGGAGACCATCCTCAAGAGCACCCCCGAAGAGATGGCCGGCCGGTGCCGCGAGCTTCTGGCCCGTGAAGACAGACTCTTGCGCACGATGCTGACGATCGGGATCCCGGTCCTCCTGGAAGAGGCTGGCGAACTGCGCCTGGCCCGTGGGCACCGCGTGAAGTCGCCGCCCCACCGGGGCCAGGACCAGGTGCCCTGCGACCCGGCCCGGCTCGAGCAGTGGGCCGCCGCGGGCTGGGTGGACCTGCGCCCCTCCAACATGGAGGCCTGGCGCGGGCGATTGGAAGCCCTGCTGGCAGAGGTCCAGGCCATCCCCGAGGACGAGACCTCCTCGCGCTACGCCCGAGACCGGCAGTTCTGGTCCGGGTCCCGTGAGGACCAGGGGCAGATGAGCCCGGGCGAGATCGTCGCCTGGATCTTCTGCCGCGAAGACAAGGGCGAGCGGGGTCGCTGACCCCCGGATCCCGGCCCCTGCCGGAGGAAGGCCTCCAGGCCTTCGCCGGCAGGGGCTCCAGGCTCAGGGGACCAGCAGCACCGGCCGGCGCGAGAACCACGAGACCCGTTGGCTGGTGCTGCCCCGAAGCCGGTCCCCCTCATCCATCGGGTGGGTTCCCAGCACCAGGTAGTCGGCCTCCTCCTGGTCGGCCACCCGCAGGATCGACTGGGGACGATGCCCCAGCACCACGGAATAGCTGACCGAAAGCCCGACCATCCGGACCACCCGCTGCTGCAGGAGCTCGCTGGCCCGCTCCTGCAGGCAGAGATGGAATTCCCGGGTCTCCTCGTCGGAATCCTCCGGGTCGTCGATGGGTTCGACCACATGGAGCATGTGGAGCCGCGCGTTCAGACTCCTGGCCAGTTCGCCGGCCCGGTCCTCGGCTCGCTCCGAGACCTCGGTGAAATCGGTTGCCACCAGAACCACGCGCATGAAACGCTTCCTCCCGGCCCCCCCTGGGGCCCATGCCGGTTCGTCTTCTGCGAGCGGGCAGGGCCTCCCTTCCCCCGGCGGGAGGACCCCCGAGAGTCCCGGTCGAACGGCCGCGCTCGTGCCTGAACCCGTCGGATCCTGCCTGACCCTGGAAGAAGTGGCCCGCCTGCTCGGAGGCGAGGTCCACGGCGACCCGAACCATCCGGTCCCCGCGATCTGCGGCCTGGACGGGATGCAGGCCGGGGCCATGACCTTCATCGAGAGCCCTCGAGGCCTTCGCGCCGCCGAAGAGAGTCCTGCCGGCTCGCTGCTGGCCCCCCCGGGCACCGGTTCGCGCCTGCCCATGGTGCAGGTCGGCAACCCCCGGGTGGCCTTCGCCCGGCTGCTGGAGCACTTCCACCCGCGCCGTCGGGCTCCCCGGGGCGTGCATCCCTCGGCCTGGGTCCACCCGACCGCCCGGCTCGATCCCGACTCGCACGTGGGGCCCTGCGCCGTCCTCGGGCCGGAGGTTCAACTGGGGCCCGGCTGCGAGGTCCAGGCCCGGGTCGTCCTGGAGGCCCGCTGCCGGATCGGCCCGGACACCCGGATCCTTCCCGGCGCCTTCCTGGGTGAGGGTTGCCAGGTGGGCCGGGACGGGATGATCGGCCCCTTGACTTCGCTGGCCGGCGGCACGGTGGTAGGGGACGACGTCGAGATCGGGGCCCGATGCCGCCTGGACCGATGCACGATCGAGGCCGGTTGTCGCCTGGACAACCTGGTGCGGATCGGTGAAGGCGCCCACCTGGGCGCCTGTGCCATCCTGGTCTCCCAGTCCTGCCTGGGGCCCGGGGCCCGCCTGGGGCGCTACGCGATCCTGGCGGCCCAGGCCATGGTCTGCGCCGGAGTCCAGGTGGGCGAGGCCGCCCAGGTCGCGGGACGGGCCCGGGCCGCGGCCGATCTGCCCCCGGGCCAGGCTGCCTGGGCCGGGGACCCGGCGGTGCCCCACCGCGAGGAGTTGCGCCGAGAGGCCCGCCGCGGCCAGGCCCTGGCCCTCTTCGAGAAGTTGCGCCGGCACCTCTAGAAGCCGGGCCGGCCCGCCGAAGGGGCGGATTTCGGCTTTCCCAGGACTCCGAGGCCTGCCCACAGGCACGCCAGCAAGGCCCATCCCAGGCCCCCTGCCGCCGGATCGCCCCCCAGGCCGGAGAGCCATCCGGGATGGATCCGTCCAGGCGGATCGAGGATCCCCATCAGGATCCAGGCCGCGTGCACTCCGATCCCGGCCCACAGCGAGCCGCTCCTCTCGGCCAGGCGGCAGAGCACGGCGCCGGCCAGGAAGAGCCCCAGGCCATAGGCCAGCTTGAAGAGGGGTTCTCCGGGCCGCAGGAGGTGGACCGCCGCGAAGAGGGCATTGGCCACCAGATAGGCCCGAGGACGGCCGAGCTCCTCCCGCAGGACCCCGAAGAGGAAGCCCCGGAAGAGGATCTCCTCGCCAAAGGCCAGGGGGAGGGCCACCCCGAGGGCGAGAAGCCCTGTTTCCCAGGAGAGGAGGGGAGGGGACCACCAGCCCCCCCAGGCCAGGATCGCCCGGTGCATCCCCACGCCCAGAAGACCGGCTCCCAGACCCAGGAACAGGGCTTCCAGGGAAGGCCTGCCCAACGCAGGAGAACCGGGCCGGGGGCCACAACGCCTCCAGGCCCGGAGGGTGGAGGCCAGGATCACCAGGTACAGGAGGGCCACGTAGGCCGCCTTCCAGATCTGGGGAGCCGTCCCGTCCAGGAGGGCGCCGGGCCTTCCCAAAAGGAGGCCAGGGATCAGCCAGCAGGCCACCCATCCTGCCGCGAGGGGGCCCAGCAGGGCCGCCAGGCGCCGGAGAAGGCTCATCCCGGCGGGCCCAGGTCTCCGGCTCGAAGGGCCTCGCCCCGGGCCAGGCGCTCGAGGATCCGGGCCATGGCCCCGGCCCCACCTGCGGGGCCCAGTCGCTCGCGCCCCACCTGACCGCGCCGGGCCCGCTCCGCAGGGTCCTCCAGGAGACGCCGCAATTCGGCCGCCACCTCGGCCGGATCATCCTCCACGACCCGGAGGGCCTCCCCCAGGAGCCCCTTCTGGCGACCTCGGTACCAGCCCAGGCGGCTCTCGGCTCCGGGTTCGAAGGCCACCACGGGAAGGCCCAGCCCCGCGGCCTGTTCGTGGGCGGTCCCGGCCAGGCCGAAGGCCACGGTGCTGCGCCGCAACACGTCGGGGAAGGCCCGCTGCACGAGCATCACCGGGGGCGCGGGTCCGCGAAGCTCGGCCACGGCGCCCCGCTCCCGACCGGTGGAGACCATCGTCCAGCCAGGACACCCTCCACCCAGCCTCTCCAGATCGACCGAGGGCGCCAGGCCGACCAGGGCCCGAGGGGCCGGGTCCATCTGCCCGGCCAGCAGGGCATAGGCCTCCAGCATCCGGGGCAGGGCCGAGTAGGTGCCCTCCCGGCTTCCAGGCAGCAGGGCCAGGCAGAGCTCCGTGGGGCCGACTCCAAGATCCGCGTCGGTGGCTTCCAGGCCATCCATCATGGCGTTGCCCACCCAGGCCGAACGGACCCGCCGCACCCGCAGACTCTGCGCCGTCGGCTCGTCGCGGACCAGGGCCAGGACCGTGAAGAGGCGCAGGACCAGGGCCTCCAGCGCGGAGTAGCGATGGTGGTGGTCGGACTTGGCGGTTCCGATGAAGACCAGCGGCCGCGCTCCGCCCAGGCCCGCCACCACCACGGGCCAGAGGTCACCCACCGCCACGAAGAGTTGATAGTTCCGACGTTCCCTGCGAAGCCAGGCGATCTGGTGCAGGACCAGCGCCGCCAGGCCTCCCGCCAGATCGCGCAGGAGGTTCCCCAGGGCTTCGGGGATGAGGCCCCCGCTGGGCATGGAGCGCCGGGGACCGACTCGCCGGGCCACCCCCTCATAGGCCACCCCCTGGCCCACCAGGGGCAGGGCCTCCAGGTCCAGGCCCTGGACCCGACAGGCCACCTCCCGGGCGATGGCGTCCTCTCCAGCGCCGTTGGAGACCAGAAGCACGCGCGGACGGCTCAAAACTCCTCCCCGGAAACCAGGCTCTGGCTCCCATCGACTGGCAGGAGACGAGAGCGGATCCGGCCCGGCCGGGCGCCCACCTCCAGGCAGATCTCCCCCAGGAAGCGGGCGTGGCTCCCGGTCTGCACGATCCAGGCCTCCCCGCAGCGCTCGGGCTGGGTGAAGAGCGTGTGGCTGTGTCCTCCGACGATCAGGCGGACCCCCGGGAGTCGACGGGCCAGCTCGCGATCCATCCGGGCTCCCAGATGCGAAAGGAGGATCACCAGATCGGTCCGTGAGGCCAGCTCTTCGGCCAGGGGCGGCAGAACCTGGAGCGGGTCCAGGAAGCGGAAGCCGAAGAGCCGCTCCCAGATGGCCTGGGGCGGGTACTGCACCGGAGTCGCCCCCAGGATTCCCACGCGGATTCCCCCGACCTGGAGCTCCAGCATCGGCTCCCAGAAGGCCGCCTCGGCGCGCAGGTCCTGCAGGTTGGCCGCCAGGATCGGAAAGGAGCGCTGGGCCTTCCGGCGCTGGTGGATTCCCCGCAGGTAGTGGAACTCGCGATTGCCCATGGCCATCGCCGTGTAGCCGACCCGGCTCATGCGCTCGAGGATCGGCTCGGCCAGGCGAAAGACCGTGTTGGAACCCGAAATCGCATCGCCGGCATCCAGAAGGATCGACCCCGATGGGCGATCCCGTGCCTCCAGCAGGTCCAGCACCTCATGCCGACCGTGCATGTCGTTGGTGTAGAAGACCGTCAACCGCGACACGGCGTCCCGGTCCGGGCCCTCAGAGATCGCCGGTCCGGGCCTTGAAGGCCGCCATCATGACGGCCATGAAACCACCGGCCCAGCCGATTCCGCCGAGCAGGGCGATCCCGGTGGCCAGTCCAGCCGCCAGACCCGCTCCCCCTCCCAGCCAGCTCAGGAACATCAAGCCTGGCCTCAAGAAGAGCGAATAGCCGAAGCTGGCCCCGACCAGCAGGCCCATGACGCCGGTCCCGATGCCGCGTCCCAGTTCGGCCCCCTGCACGGCCACCGCCGAGCCGATCCAGGTCGCCTGGACCAGGGCCGAGGTCGACTGAGCCACGGAGACCGGCTGGTTGGCTCCGGCCAGGAAGGCCATCAGCATTCCCGTCAGGGCGAACCCCACCACGGACATGCGCTGCTGGGCGCGCCGTTCCTCGGCGGGATCCAGCGGCGTGGCTGGCGGAGGAGCCGGAGGAACCGGCTTGGAGTCCGCAGCCTCCGGGACCGGCTCGGATTCCTCGCGGGCGGCTTTGCGACGCTGTTTGCGGGTGCTCATGGTTCCTCCTCGAAGGGGCCGGGGGGCTGAAAGACCATTATACCCGCGAGCCCCCAGGTGTCCAGGGGGTCCTGAATCCCTGAATCCGCCGCCTGGACCCCGGCAACGGCGCGCCGGGGGTCTGCCTGCCCGAAGGGAAGGAACGGATTTCAGCTCTCGAAAAGCGAGCGGACGTACTCGAAGAGGGCCGGGTTGCGCTGTTGGAGGTCCTCGCGGCTGTTCTCGGGTTTGTAGAAGTCATGCTCGTCCCCGAGGCGCCGGGTCAGGTACGCTTCCACGGCTTCTGCCAGGTACTCCCGCGGGTTGTCGGCCGAACGCGGGGTGAGGAAGCGCACCTCCCCTTGACGCGCCGCCTCGAGGTCCGCCGCGAAGAGCGCGTCCACCTTCGAGCGGTGCTCGGGAAGCAGACCTTCGGCCAGGTAGTCCATGGCGTGGCCCAGCTCGTGGACCAGCACCCGATAGTTGCCGACCTCGTCGGCGGGCTCCTTGACGAAGGCCTCGTGGACCATGATCAGGCGGTTGGGCCAGGAGTGGATGCCGCGGTGTTGACGGACCTTCATGGAATCGAAGGTGGCGTAGTTGTCCCGGCTGACCTCGGAGACGGGGCGGCCGCGATGAGAGGCGTAGGGCACCATCAGGATCTCCTGGGCCGCCTGGGCCAGGTCCCCCGACACCGTCAGGAGCGGCCCGTTCAGCTCCACAAGCAGGTCCCGCCAGGTCTGGAACTCCTCGTCGGGGATCTGCTTGGAGCGGGCCAGGGCCTTCAGATCCACGGGCTCCCGACACACCTCCACCGAGAAGCCGATCCCCGCCTGGTCCAACCTGGGCAGGAGGTTCTCGCGGATCCGGTCGGGCAGCCAGCGGCGGGCCATGGCCGAGGCGAAATCATCCGCCGGCGCGGAGGGATCCAGCGACAGGGCGCGGTTCTCCTCTTCGATGGCCGTTCGGGCCAGGGCCTGGGCCCGAGCGAAATGCGCTCGGCAGCGCTCGGGCGTCATGGTCGGCAGGACGTCGGTATCGGCCAGGCTCTGCCCCTCCTGCAGGACGGCGACGGTCAGCCCCTCGGAATCCAGGCGCTGCAACCAGGCCAGGGGCAGGCATGCCAGGTCCCGCGCGGCCCCGACCTTCAGGGAGGAAGGAAGGTTCCAGCCGCTGACCATCCGGCTGGCCAGGGCCAAGCCCTCGGCGGTGGAGGCCTCCTCGTGCCGCGGCGAGCCGACCCTGGGCCGCGAAGGTGGCCCGGCAGGGCTGCCGGCCGGGGGACGGACCAGCGCCGGGTCCCGTGGGGCACCGGGACGGAAGACATCCTGGGGCCCCGCTCCGGGCGCCGCCTGCAGGCGTTGGATGGGGGGGTGCCCTGAGGCTGAACTCGCGGGTCGAATCTGCACGGGCGGGGTCTCCCTTTGCTGCGCCCGGAGAACGGGCCCAGGTCCTGGATGAAGGATTCCACGTCGGACTGAAAAGTCCCGGAAGGGGCGATGGCTGCTACCGCAGGCGCATCGCCAGGGAAGACCACACCAGGACCAGCCAACCGAAAGTGCTGAACTCAAAGCGCCAGGAGGGGAAAAGGAAGGCCCCATGCCCCGGAGAGAGCCTCAGCCGGCGGGGGACCAGGGTGGGAACCCGCGAGCGGTAGTCTTCATACTCGGCCCCGAATCGAGTTGCCAGGAAGTCCTCCTCCACCTCGATGCAGGCTCCGTACACCGCCACCAGCGCCAGGACCACGCCCAGGAGGATCATCAAGCCCTCCCGCGGGCCGTGCCCCCCCATGGCGGCCACGGTGACCCCCAGGGCATTGAGCACGTTGCCCAGGTACAGGGGATTGCGGACCACGCTGTAGGGCCCGGCGGTGATCAGCTCCGGGGCCACGAGATCCTGGCTGCGGGTCGGCTGCCCGGTATACCCCAAGGCCCACAGGCGCAGGCTCTCGCCCACCAGGGTCAGGACGAGTCCGGCCAGGAAGGATTCCAGCGTGGGCCGCGCCAGGAGCAGCAGGGTCAAGGTCAAGGGAGCGAGGATCGCTCCCCTCCAGCGGAAGAAGAAGGCCTTCAAAGGCTTCATGGTGGGGCCACCTCCAGGATCAACTCGGCCATGCGCGCACACGCACCTCGTCCCCCCCCCATGACTTCCTGCAGTTCCAGGCCGAGCCGGCGCCTCCCTCCGGGATCTCCGAGCAATTCCACCAGGGGCCGGACCAGGACCTCGAGATCCCGCTGGACCACCACCTCGGGAACCAGGGCCCGACCGGCCAGGCGGTTGGGCTGGGCCACGTACACCAGACGGCGATAGGTCTTCCGGCGCAGGAAGCGCTTGATGAGGGGCAGGATGGGCACAGCCCTCCGCGGGGGATCGGCGCCGAGGCCGAGAGTCCCACGACCATCGGTCGCCCCACGCAAGCCATCTCTCCGGTATTGGTCCCAGGGATGGTCAGGCCCACGTCCATCCGGGCCATGGCCTCATAAGGGCTCCCCCACAGGACCTCGACCTCCAGGCCGTCTTCGGTCCTCAGCCGGTCCCCCTCCAGGCTTCCCCGGGCGGTGGGAATCCCCAACCTCAGGGGCCTCTCCAGCGCTCGGAGGACATCCTCGCGGCGCACGAAGGGCGAGACCGCCAGGAGGCACTCCAATTCGGGGATCTCCAGGCGGACCAGCTCCGCCGTGCGCAGGAAGACCGCCAGGGCGGCCCTCAGATGAAGGCCCCGGGAGCCCGGGAACAAGCCCAGCGTGGGCCGATGGGGACCAGACGGCAGTTCCGGGGGGATCTCCACTCCATCCAGGACCAGGTTGCCGACCGTCCGCACCCGGGTGACGCCCTGGCGGCGGAGAGCCTGCTCGATGCCCGGGTCCAGGGTTCCCACCCGGGCAAAGCATCTGGCCAGGGCTCCGGCGCGCACCGCGTAGGCCACGGCCGGCCAGCGCAGGGCCCGGGCCAGAAGCAGGGCATGCCAGGGCTCTCCCCCCATGAAGACCACCACCCCCCGACCCTGAAGCCGCGACGAGCGGTCGGGAATCCCCATGGCCAGGCGCACGGTCTGGAGCGGTCGGAGGACCTGATCGACCCCGGGGATGCGGGCTGCCACCCGAGCCTCGGCTCCCGAGGCGTAGGGGCAGGGAACCAGGGCCACGACGACGCGCAGGTCGGGCCGCCGACGCTTGAGCTCGGCGACGGTTCCACGAACCCAGGAGTGGAGCTCTCCGGGCGAGTTCGTGGTCAGGACGACCTGGTTCAAGGCTCGGATCTCGCCAGGGCCGAGGACATGGTGTCCCCGGCCGCCAGGAAGTCGACGACCCGGGCCAGGCGCTCGACCACGTCCGGCCCGCCCAGGGCTGCCTGAACCCGGGCCAGGTCGGCCAGCATGCGCTCCCGGGAGGGGCCCTCCTCCCAGAGCCTTCGAGCCTCGAGCTCCAGGCGATCCGGGTGCACCTCCTCCTGGAGGAATTCGGGGACCACGTCCTGTTCCAGGACCAGGTTGGGCAGGCCGAACCGATCCACCCTCAAGAGCCCCAAGGCCTTCAGCGTCCGTCCCAAGGCTGCGTCCAGGGCTCCAAAGCGATAGCACAACAACATCGGCACTCCCAGCAGCGCCGCTTCCAGGCTGGCAGAACCCGAGGCCATCAGCGCCAGCCGGCTGGCCGCCAGGGCCAGGCGCGCCTGCCCCGAGAGAAGCCGGACTCCCTCCGGGGGCTCCGACCCCAGCATCGCGCGGATCCGCCTCTCCAGGGGCGGCGTGGCGCAGGGCAGGAGGACCTGCAGTTCCGGATGGTCCCTTCGCAGGCGAGCCGCCACCTCCAGGAAGGCGGGCAGGAGATGGCGGACCTCCTGGGTCCGGCTCCCCGGCAGGAGGGCCAGGGCCGGCCCCTCCAGACCCAGAAGCCGACGCGCCTCCTCCGGAGGCGGGGAATCCCGAACCACGTCGCTCAGGGGATGCCCGAAGAAGGCCACGGGCAGGCCCAGGGACTCGTACAGGGCCGCGTTGCCGCGGAAGGCGCAAAGAACTCCGTCCACCCGGGCATGGATCTCGTGCATCCGCCGGGGGTTCCGGCTCCATGCCGAAGGGGGGAAGTAGTATGCGGTCCTCAACCCCCGACGCCGGAGAAAGCCGACCAGGCGCATGTGCAGGGCCGGGGCGTCGATCACGACGGTGAGTTGAGGCCTCTCGCGGAGCAGGTGCCCGCGCATGCGCCGATAGGCCAGGTACAGGCCCGGGATTCGGGCCAGCGCCTCACCCGGGCCGATGGTGCTCCAGGTGTGGCTCTCCATCCACAATTCCACGCCCGAAGCGGCCATCTCCGCGCCCCCCACGCCCACCAGGCGCAGGCCGGGATCGCGGGCCTTCAAGGCTCGGGCCAGGGCTCCACCCTGGAGGTCTCCGGAGGGTTCGGCGGCCATCAAGGCGATCGTGCGCCCGGCACTGGCGGACCCAGGCCGAACGGAGGATTCAGGAGAACTCAAGGCCAGGACCGGGCCGGAAGGGATTCAGCCGCCATGGGGGCACCTGCGCACGGACCTCAACGGCCGTCGAGCTCGGGGTCCCGGGGTTCGGGGTCCAGGCCTTCCGCCGCGCGTTGCCGGCGATCATGGCAGGAGCGGGTCAGGACTCCCATCCGCGAGGGGGCCTCCAGGAAGTCGATCAGGTGGGCCACTTCGGCACAATCCGCCAGGGTGGCGCGAATCGAATCCACGGCCTGCTTGAGGTTCTGCCGCTCCACGGTCAACAACCGGAAGGCGCGCTTGAGGGCCAGGCGGGCCCCTTCAGAAACGCCCCGGCGTCGCAGCCCTCGATGATTCAACCCGTAGATTCGAGCCGGATTCCCGTCCACGATGGCAAAGGGCGGCAGGTCCTTGGTGATCTTGGCCAGGCCTCCCACCATGCACAGCCGGCCCACGCGGACGAACTGATGCACCCCGCTCAAGCCTCCCAGGATCGCCTGGTCCTCGACCACCACGTGGCCCGCCAGTCCCGCATAGTTGGCCATCACGACCTGATTGCCGACATGACAGTTGTGGGCGACGTGCGAGTAGGCCATGAGCAGGTTGTCGTTGCCGACCGAGGTGAGCCCCTCCTCGTCGGCCGCCCGGTGCACGGTGAGACCTTCGCGCAATTCGTTGCGGTCCCCGATCCGCACGTAGGAGCGCTGCCCGCGATAGGAGAGATCCTGGGGCGCCGTGCCGATCACCACCCCCGGGAAGATCACGTTCTGGCAGCCCACCGTCGTCCATCCGTCCAGCACGACCGAAGACATGATCACCGTGTCGCGGCCGACCCGGACGTTCGGTCCGAGGATCGAAAAGGGTCCGATCTCGACCCCCTCGTCGATCTCGGCCCCGGAATGCACGATGGCCGTTGGATGGATCTTCACCGACTGGTCTGCTCCTCTCGAATCTTGCCCCCCGGCCAGGCCCGTCCTTCCCGGGAATCGGGACCTTTCAGACCGGAACTCGTCCAGCCGAGAGCGCCCTACCCCGCCAGGGCGATGAGCTCTTTGCCCCGCGAGGACCGGGCCTTCACCATCTTCATCCGGGCCAGGACCTGCATGGCCAGCTCCAGGGCCCGCTTCCCGTCCTCACCGGTGACCATGGGGGTCTTGTGCATGGCCACGCACTCGGCGAAGTGGTTGAGCTCCAGGCGAAGGAGCTCC
>JALHDH010000297.1 GCA_022839105.1 bacterium | reverse complement strand
TACGACCGCCTGCGCAAAGATATAGACACCCTGTTGAAACAAGCGGAAAAGGATGGATACAGCGAAGCAGTGGCTATTGTTAAGCGCTGTCTTCACAGGGGACTAAATTTTTTTTGGGATAGCAGATGTTCAGAGACATAAAGAACCATAATCATAACTTATTTATAGAGAAGATGATAGAACATTATCGCTTATTTTCTCAATATAGCTTATAATGAACTAATCTAAACATAGATAATAAAATGGCGATAAAATATTAAGAATCAGCTTGACACATTAATAACAATAGTATTTATGGCAATAAAAATATGGATGGAGTTAATCATTAAAAATGAGGATAAGGATTATGAACTAATAATGTAAATTCTAAAAAATATTTAATAAGGAGGTACTACCTTAAATAAGATAAGTATTATTATGAAAAAAAGCTATTTTCACAAGAAGAAAAAAAGAAGAGAAAAAATAAAATAAAATGAATTAAGGATTTAAAATGTTAAAAGGTATTATTAAAACAAAAGTGAAAGTAACTAATTATTCGCCTAACTATGATGCAGAACAGCCCGAAAACAAGAAGAAAAGACACCAAGCAATTGTTTTCGTGGATTTGAATGATGCTTGGCTTTATTACGAACAACTGGGTTATAAAATGGTTACATTTACTTTAGAAGAGAAAGAGAGTAAGAAAGTAATCAGAAATATGCCTCAGTGGAAAAATAGTTCTTTATCGGTAGAGTCAATTAAACAGGAACATAATGCGATAGCCATCATTACTGGTGAGGCATCCCAGCTGATGGTGATTGATATTGATAAAAGAGATGTGAATATTTATTCTTTACTCGCAGAATACGGACTGGAAATTGACAATTATTGTTATGCTCTTACACCCTCCGGGGGAATGCATATTTATCTTAATTTATCGCACTCGGAACTGTGGAAAAAGCGTTATAGGTGTAAAACGCTTACTACTACAAACAAGAATATAGGTATTGATATCCGGGCTGAGATTGCGCTGATTTTTGCTCCCCCTTCCATCATAACGAATGGAGGTTGTTAT
>JALHDH010000296.1 GCA_022839105.1 bacterium | reverse complement strand
CCCGCAGACTGGGGCTCCGTCTCGACGAGGCGGGGGCGCTCCTGTCCGACGTGGAGCCCATGGGGATCGAGGGCCTCGAAAAATACGAGCTGGGCGAGCGGCTCGCGGCCCGCTGCATCGAGGGACTCGAGGCGCGGGAGCTGATGCCCGCGGCGAGGGCGCTGGGGACCCTCCCGCCGGGAATGCCCGGGGAGTGCTGGTTCCAGGAGCTCTGCACGGGAGCGGATGCCTTCGCCGCCCGCGTGAGGCCGCACCTGCGGGGCGAGCCCCTGGGGACGATCGATCTGGACTGCGCACTGGGGCCCTTCCGGCTCACGGGGCGGCTTCCGCTCGGAATGCCGTCGGGCCTTGTCCACTACCGGTTTGCGGCGGTCCGGTCGAGAGACCTGCTGCGCGCCTGGATCCATCACCTCGCCCTCGGCGCCGGGGCGGGGGAGCGCTACCCGGGGCGCTGTGTGGTCCTGGGCAGGGAGGAGGGCTATGCCTTCGGACCCGTCGAGGGCCGGGAGCGCCTCCTGGAGGATCTGCTGGAAACTTACTGGTGCGGCCTGACGATGCCCCTGCCGTTTTTCCCCGAGACGGCCCGCGTCTACGTGTCGCGGCTCCTCAAGGGAAAGACCGGCGATGAGGCCCTGAGGGATGCGGGCCGGACCTGGGCGCCGGAGCGCGGGTACGCCGAGGGGCAGGACCCGTATTTCCGCTTCTGTTTCGGCGGTGGGAAGGAAGCGCTGGACGACAGGTTCCGGGAGCTTGCCGGGGCCATCCTGGGGCCCCTGCTCGAGCATGCCGGGGAGGTGCGCTGAGATGCCCGAGGCCACAGCCCGCTTCGATCTGCTGACAAGCCCGCTCGACGGGCGGAACCTCATCGAGGCAAGCGCCGGCACGGGGAAGACCTACGCCATCGCGGGCCTGTTCCTGCGCCTGATCGTGGAGAAGCGCCTGGCGCCCTCGGATATCCTCGTCGTGACCTACACGGTGGCGGCCACGGAGGAGCTGCGCGACCGGATCCGGAAGATGATCCGGGAGGCACTGGGCGTGCTCGCCGGGAAGGGGACG
>JALHDH010000295.1 GCA_022839105.1 bacterium | reverse complement strand
CGCAGCTTTATACCAGCGGAAAGCTTTCTTATAGTCCTGTTTTACACCTTTACCATTATAATAACAATTTCCAAGATTTTTTTGAGCTTTTGCTTCACCCTGTTCAGCGGCAGCTTTATACCAGCGGAAAGCTTCCTTATCGTCCTGCTTTGCACCTATACCAAAATGATAACAATTTCCAAGATTGTTTTGAGCTTTTGCTTCACCCTGTTCAGCGGCAGTTTTATACCAGCGGAAGGCCTCATAATAGTCCTGTTTTACCCCTTCTCCATTTTCATAACAATTTCCCAACCTATATTGAGCTTCTGGAAGTCCCTGTTCAGCTGCTGGTTTATACCAGCTAAAAGCTTCATTATAATCTTGTGTAGTTCCCCTACCTTCATAATAACAATTTCCAAGAAAGTATTGTGCTTCAGTTATCCCTTTTTCAGCCGCAGCTTTAAACCAGCGGAAAGCTTCATTGTAATCTTGTTTAGTTCCTCTACCTTCATAATAGCAATTTCCAAGAAAGTATTGTGCTTCAGTTATACCTTTTTCAGCAGCGGATTTAAACCATAGAAAAGCTTGATTATAATCTTTTTTAACTCCATTACCATCATAATAAGCTCTTCCGATATAGTATTGAGATTCTGCATTTCCGGATTTAGCTTTTTGGAGTAAGGATTCACTATAAGCAGCTAATGCACTCAAAAGGGTGAAACATAACAAACCTAAAAAGATAAGTATGAACCTCTTCATAATATTTATTCTCCTTTATCTAGTATCAAAATTCCTCGCCAAAGACCATTTAATTTTTCACTTATAAAATAACCGCCTTCCTGAAAGTAAGTAGCAGTAACAATTACTTCTAAAGAGACCTCCTTACCTAAATAAGGGGAAGGAAAAGTGCCATAGCTTCCTCTTGAGGAAGTAAATTGAACTTTATATATACAAATTGCCTGTGCTACCATTGAGAAGCAAATTAAAATGCAGATCAAGACAAATATCTTTGGCATTGATACCTCTATGTTATTATAATAAAATATTCTATTATTGTGTCAAGTAAAATCGTAATCTGCCAA
>JALHDH010000294.1 GCA_022839105.1 bacterium | reverse complement strand
AGACCTTCACAGTTGCGACTCAACCTGCTCCCAGAATCGTTCGTTGAACCAGGTTTCCCTGAGGAAAGTGTACAGGCGAGGAGCCCTCTGGCGCAAGTCTTCTCGGACGTCCTCGCTGCTGGAATAGAGGCGAACTGCATGCGCCAAAAACTCTCTGGAGTTACTGGCCCCATAAGCCCCTACGGCATCTGGGTCGTCGTCATATATCGAGCGAAGTTCCCTGCCGGCAGAACTAATCGTCTCCAGGATTCCCTGGCCCCCAGACATCGTGGAACTCTTATCTCCGGGAGCGAACCCGAGAATGCGATCCGCCATGTGGGTGAACTCTTCCAGAACAACCCCCGGAGAATCGAAGACTGCTTCCGTTAGGACAAACCCCTCCATGGATCCGCGGTCAAAGTGACCTGGGTGCGCCGAGATGTGGTTGATGCCCTTCACCTCTATGAAGGCACCGCCGCTGGCTTTGCGGACAGCCCGAAGCTGGGCCGCTGGCAAGACGCTGAGTTCCTCTGTGACCTTGGACTGGATCTGACGCGAACTAACGGTGGAGCGCAAGTGGTCTGGGGCATTCGACACGGCGTCCGACGATTGGCGCAACACCCCATCGCGCCACAAGTCCAAGCCGGCATCTTCTTTTTCTGGAGGCACCGGAAGACTTGGGCGCGGAATTCCGCCGGCGGGCTCGGCCGAGTCCTTCTGGGGCGCAAAGTCGCGGCCTGCGCCCGTCTCACCCCCCGCCGTCCCCTTCGGCCCGCTCGGCGTCCTCACCACGGGCGGCTGTCCAGGCGGCCTGCCGCCGTCCAGGCCGGGCTCGTTGCCGAAGCCCTTCAGCGGCGGAGGCAGCTTGTCCAGCTTGTCCCGCTGCTTGTCCAGGTAGGCCTGGCCGCCCAGGTCCTCGAGCTCCAGTCCCGAGACCGGCGACAGCACCGAGCGGCACATGTAATGCAGGGGCGGCGTGTTGTCCGGGAGGCGCGGGTCGTCGATGGCCAGCACCAGGCCATCGCGCTCCATGCAGATGGGCGTGGTCCGGGCGTCGGTGATGGCCATGAATTCCACGGCCCCCACG
>JALHDH010000293.1 GCA_022839105.1 bacterium | reverse complement strand
TTGTCGGTGAAGACGAACGAAGTGATCTCCTGGGTGATGTCCTTCGAGAGGTCTTGCCCCTCGATCTGAATCAGAAATGTCGGCTTGAAGGTATCCAGATCCATGCGTTTCTCCGGCGGTTCGCAGTTCCCTGCTTACTTACCGGAAGGCATGGCGAGGTGTCGGGGGGGATCAAGCTTTAGGTTTGAAAATCTTTTGGCGTATGGAGGGTGTGTGGCAATTGAGAGTTATGTGCATAACGTGCTAGCTCAGGGGCGCGAAGCCGGCTTGCCGGCGGAGCGTCCCTCTGGAGCGCAGTGTTAGAGGTTATTGTAACGTTAGCTTTTGTGATGAGGAGGCCACTAGCGCCGACAGGAAGGCTTGATCCTCAAATAGTGCCTTCATTCCATTTTCAAGTGCTCTGTTCAATGCAAGCCTTGCGTTTTCGCCACTCATAAGTTGTGTGTTTGGCTCAATACCTTGCGCAGCTATTTGCTTTGAAAAAAGCAACTCGCCCTTCTTTGACTTGACTATGACTGACATGTTTAGGTCTGCGATAGCGTCACCTGCGAAAAAGCCAGTCTTGTGGTCGTTGTAAAAGCGCGTTAGATCTGCCGCGATTTGCACAAGTGCAGCCTCTGCCGAGAGTTGAAAACCCCTTGAGCGAAGTTCTTGCTCAATCGCTCTTCGAACGGTAATTGCTACGTCCTCAGACGCAAGAATTGGGGCCATCTCCATTCCAAACCCATTCTTCTTGCTACTGACTTTGCTTTTATCTTGCCGCTGATCATTGACTTGAACGCTAACGGTTACGTTATTTGCACCGGGAACTGGAGAAATGCCTTGCTGTTGGTTGTAAGAAAGCTGGATGTGGTCGGTTGTGAGCGCACAGCCAGAAAGAGTTACGAGAGCAATGCACGATGCTACTGAAAGGAATTTGACCGCCATGATTTAATTTTCCCCTTTGAGTAAAAAATGTGAAACGGATACCTCTAACATTCGGTTGAGCTGCGAACGGGCTTGTCCCGTGAGTCCGCTCGAACCGGTTGTTAGGTGGCGCCAGTCCACATTTTCCATTATTTTCTTCGCAA
>JALHDH010000292.1 GCA_022839105.1 bacterium | reverse complement strand
GGGCCCGAAACCCGGCCTCCGGCATTTTCAGGGGACGAGACCTGCGGGACGGAGGGAGGTGCGTCATGAGAGTGCTGATCCGAAACACCGCCCTCAATGGGCAGCCGCTGGAAGGCGACGGCGAAATCTTCACCGGGGCGACGGTGACCGACGTGGTCCTGGCCATGAAAGGAGCCACGCTCTTTTCCGACCAGCGGGACCTCGAGGATTACATCGACATGGTCCTGCGCAACGCCAAGATGCTGTCCGGCGTCGAGCTGGCGGTCCGGGGCGACACGCCGGAGGAAAAGGCCGCATCCTTCCTGGATGCCCTGATCAAACACGGCCTTGCCGAGGTGCAGGACGACAAACCCGCGCGGATACCGATTCCCGCCCTGGTCTGGCAGGGCATCGACGCGGTCCGGCTCTCGGGGCAGACCAACATGCTCGACCGGCCGGTCGTCGCCCGGCTGGCCGGGGAGCTCGGATATCCCGATGCCGCGAGCTGGATCGAGGAGCATCCGAAGGAATACGCCGAGGGCGTCTTCCGCGGGTTCATCGTCGATCCGCAGGGAGGGAAATCCTGATGTGCGGGCTCGCGGGAGTCATCTTCGGAAATAAGCGGCGACGCGCCGAGGAGCGGGAGTATCTCGCCTGGCTCTTCACCCGCCTGCTTGTATTGAGCGAGGAGCGCGGACCACACGCCACCGGCGCGGCATGGCTCGACACCGACGGCGGACACCGGCTCTTCAACTGCTCGGCCATACCCGGTGGCGCACCCGAGGGGACGAGCGGGTCAACAGCAACAACCACCCGATCCGCGCCGGGGAGGTGATCGGCACCCACAACGGCACCATTTACAACGCCGACTACCTGTTCCGGCGCTGGAAGATGCGGCGCTTCGCCGAGGTGGACAGCGAGATTCTGTTCCGCCTGGCCGCGAACGCCGCCCGGGACGGGGCCATGGATATCGAGCGGTTCAAGGCGCGCCTCCGGCGCTGCCGGGGTCAGATCACCGCCGTCATCGCCTGCCGGACCGACCCGGGCACCGTCTTTGTGCTCAAGGGGAACCGGCCGTTGGAACTGCGCTGGCATCCCCGCCGCAAAGCGGTTCTCTACGCTTCGGACCCCGCATACCTCGACGCCGTGCTGGCGGAGGAAAAAGGCTGGCGTGAGATTGCGGTCCCGCCCATGAGCCTGGTGGTGTTCCGGCGCGAGGACCTGGCCGGGTACTCGGTGGAACCGTTCGAGTTCGTCGCCCAGGAGAGAAAGGGCGCGGAACCATGACAGACACTCCAATGAACCCCATGAACCAGGCAATGAACCCAACAGAACCCTTGAAGCCGAACACAAACGGAATGCTGAGACTCTTCGTCTACGGCACACTGAAGCGCGGTTTCTGGAACCACGACCGCTTCTGCCGGGGAGTCCTGGCGGTGGAGGACGCCTTGGTCCGCGGCCGCCTCTTCGAGACATCCTCCGGAATCCCGGTCCTGCAGGTCCCGGAGGAGGATATCCTCGCCGTCGGGACCACCAATCCACTCGCCGACGTGGCCACACAGGCGCGCGTCGTGGCTCGCATGTCCAATCCCGAGCCAACCCCCGACCGGCTTCCGAAGAAGGGCACAGGCGCGCCCTGGGGCCCCGTGTACGGGGAGCTTCTCACCTTCGACGATCCCGTGATCCGCCTCCCGGCCATCGACCGGCTGGAGGGGTTCCACCCCGGCGGTCCCTGCCTCTACCGCCGAGTCCTGGTACCCGTCTGGATAAATGGAACCGTTCTCCCGGCCTGGCTTTACGTGGTGGGGGATCGCTGGACTGGGAGCGTCAAGGA
>JALHDH010000291.1 GCA_022839105.1 bacterium | reverse complement strand
AGAAAGTTTTGAAAATACAACTTTCCCGCCTGCGGGTTGGGCAAATCCAGGAACTTGGAGTCGTTCTACAACCTATGCTAAACACGGAACTGCTTCTGCCTATAAGTATGGTTCAACTTCCAGTCAATATATTCTTTCCACCCCCAAGGTAACCATAACCGGCACCAGTACTTTGGATTTATGGACCCTGTGTTCTACCACTACGGGAACCTTGCAGATTCTTTATTCTCCGGATAGAACTACCTGGACTCAAATCGGCAGCAACATTACCCACGCTGCAGCTTCCACCTGGTATAATACAGTTGTGAATTTAAGCTCCCTTGCCGGTAATAATTATTATCTCGGTATCAGAACCGGTTTACAAGCTGCAAGTTTCTATATTGATCTGGTAATAGGTCCGGAAATTACTCCCGAAATGCCCGGTGCTCCTTCTTTAAGTATTCCGGCAGACCTGGCAACCAATGTAAATGAATATACTACATTTACTTGGACGGCTCCTACTACAGGTGGTGTGCCTACCGGTTACAAACTCTACTGTGATACAAATAGTACTCCTACAACCCTAATAGCAGACCTGAATGCTCTGACCTATACTTTAACTACTCCCCTGGCTTTTAACACTACATATTACTGGACTGTTTTGGCGTATAACGGAGCAGGAAATGGACCCACAGCTACAGTGAGAAGCTTTACAACCAGAGCGGATCCCACTATTTATACCTTCCCCTGGGTTGAAGATTTCGGAACAACTACAAGTTTTCCTCCTACTAATTGGTCTCGTTTAACTGGTCTTTATCCCTCTGAAACACCTACTTCTACAACCAGCGGATGGACTTATGATGATTTTGCCAATGTTGTAACCAGCCCTCAAAATATGTCAGCTCGGCTTAATATTTGGTCAACCACTACAAAATATTGGTTGGTTACTCCTCCCATTGCTATTCCCGGTGCTGGATACGAACTGAAATTTGATCTTGCTTTGACTACTTATAGTGGAATAGCTACTCCTCCAACTCCAGGTAATCAACCGGATGACAGATTTTTAGTATTGATCAGTGATAACCCGATGATGACCAATCCGACTGTT
>JALHDH010000290.1 GCA_022839105.1 bacterium | reverse complement strand
CCCATTCCCCGACTATGACACCGAACCGGTCATGATGTACGCGAACGGCTGATCCATCGCGACAGGTGCGGTGCGCCTCCAGACGGTGCCGAACTCGCCATGGCCGGTCGTTTTACTGCATCTCGGCCGTTTTACCCGCGCCTTGAATGCGCTCGATGCGCGTTTGAAGCCGGACTTGACGCCACCTGCCCGATTCTGCTACATTTCCACCATGAAAGCGCTCATTCAGACCGGTTCCAGCGGGCGGGTGCCCGTGCCGCCTGAAAAGCGATTTCTTATCAATGAACGTCTGGAAGCAAAAAGAGCCGCCGATCGCGCCATAAATCTCGCTGCGAAGGGAAAATTACCCCTTCATCAAAAAGAAGAAGAACTGTTGGACGCGATTAGGGAAGATAAGGCTCCAGTTCCATATCAGCTTTCTTTGGAGCCAGCGTGACTGTCCATCTCTTCGGCATCCTCAACATCACGGAGGATTCGTTCTCCGATGGCGGCCGTTTTCTTGAGCCGGCGGCCGCCCTTCAACATGCGCGTGCGCTGATAGCCGGCGGTGCCGATGCGCTCGACATCGGTGCGGCGTCTTCTAATCCCGAAGCCACCGGCGTTGCGCCCGAGATCGAGATCGCGCGCCTTCAATCCGTCGTGCCGCAGCTGTTGAAGGATGGCGTCGCCATTTCCATCGATACGTTTTCGCCGGACGTTCAGCGCTGGGCGCTTAATCACGGCGTGGCGTACATCAACGACATTCAGGGGTTCCCCGATCCCGAAATCTATCCCGCGCTTGCCGCATCCGATGCCAAACTCATCGTCATGCATTCGGTGCAGGAGCAGGGCAGGGCGACGCGTGTGGAGGTTTCGCCGGAAGAAATCGTGCCACGCTGCATCGCCTTTTTCGAACGCCGCATCGCGGCACTCACCGCGGCGGGCATCGATCGCTCCCGTCTCATCCTCGATCCCGGAATGGGATTCTTTCTGGGTTCCAATCCCGAAGCCTCCTTCACGATGCTGAACGAGCTGCCACAACTAAAGCGGGCGTTCGGCTTGCCGGTTCTGGTGTCGGTATCCCGCAAATCCTTCCTGCGGCGGATCACCGGCCGGGA
>JALHDH010000289.1 GCA_022839105.1 bacterium | reverse complement strand
CTTGCCTTCCATTTCCGCGTGGCCCGAGAGCCCGCCGCGGCGGCGGAAGCCCAGAAGGTCGTCCCAGTTCATGCGCCTGGCCTCGGGCACCAGGTATTTGGAGTCGCCCGTGCGCTGGTATTTGAGCTTCATGGCCTCGTTGAGGACCGCCAGGGTGGTGTAGACCAGGGGAATGGCGTGGCCGGCGCCCAGGACGAAGCGATCGCCGAAACGTTTTTCCGGCTTTCGGATATCCCAGCGCATCGCTCCCGAAAGTAAGGTGGCCAGGAAGGGGTAGACTTTCGACCTGGAGCCGCCCGGATGGCCGCTCTGCCGGTAGTTGAGGATGATGTCCAGGCACTGGTCCACCAGGTCCTTGGTTTTTTCCCAGTGGGGAAAGGATGCCGAAAGTTTCGCCACATCGCTGTCGGTCTGTCTCATTCCGCGCTCCCTTGGTTTAGTGCTCCAGCCTTCCCCGGCCCCTGGGCTTTTTCCCGCCGATCCTCGGCTTCGGGGACGGTGAAGTAGGCTTTTCTTACCTTATCCCGGGTTTCCTTGGGCAGGAAAGAGCTACCCAGGGCGTTCAGGTTTATCGCCGTGAAATCCTCGCCGGAGAGGCCGAAAACCCGCCCCAGGAGTTCGTATTCTCCGCTTAGGCCGCTGCCGAAGAGCCCGGGATCGTCGGAGTTGATTCCCACCGAGAGTCCCGCCTGTAAAAGACGGGGCAGGGGGTGGCCCTGGATCGAGGGTACCGCTTCGGTGATCCAGTTGGAAAGTACGGAGACTTCCAGGTGAATGTCCCGACGCCTGATCTCGTCCACGAGGGCGGGGTCTCGCAGGGCCAGGATACCATGCCCGATGCGCCGGGGTTTCAGCAGTTTTATGGTCCGCCACAGATGTTCCGCGCTGGTATTGAGCCCGCTGTGCGCGGTGGTGCCGAAACCCGCCTCCCGGAGGCTGTCGAAGAGTCCCGCGAAAGTTTCGGGGTCGGCCGTCCATTCGTTATCCGACAGATCGACTCCCACGAGGGGGACAGGCAGGTTTCGCGACTTTGCCTCCAGCATGGCCTTGACGATGGCGGCGTTGACAGGCTGTGGGCTCGTGCGCCGCAGCGAGCAAATGAGGCC
>JALHDH010000288.1 GCA_022839105.1 bacterium | reverse complement strand
TTTGTCGTATAGTAATGAATGAAAACTTAGTTGTTTTGGCCTAAGTCGAAGCATTAGAAAACCCCTTTTAAGTGGTCTCGGACTGTCCCCTTGTGCTGTTTCCCTTTGTGCTGTTCTCCAAGGCTTGTATAACAAATCATATTATTTATAAGGTTTTTAGATATTCAGTAAAAGTAGAAGTAGGAAACATCCTTCTTTTAGCAATCATATTACTCCATATCTGATTTCCAGTGGTTTCATCAATATAGCCTTTATTCAATGCAGCCACTAGTATATCTCCAGTAGCTACATGCTCTAAATTATATTTTTTAATATATTTAGATATATCTCTAAGATTATTAGATGCAATAATTCCGTTATAAGTTTTTGCTAAAGCTATAGCTGCTGCCTCACCTTTACCTATTATCCTCTCTCCTTTGGGTGGTGCTACTGCTAATTCATAGTAAAGATTAAATTCTTCTGTATTAGTCAATATTTCTTTTGTAGCGATATCTCCACTCAAACATAATTTAGTCACTTTGCCCTTTATATGTGGAATACTTGGATTAGATAATTCTTCAAATACTTGTTTAGGTAATATAATTCTATTTGTATAAAGTTTCAATAAAAGATTCTCTTCCTTCACCCACAAGAAGGAAGAGATGCAGTCAGTATCAAAAAATAACTTATCAGTCATATTTTTCTTCCTCTTCTGTATCAAACCCGTATACGATATCACCTCTAAAACCATTTAACAACAATTCTTCATATTTACCAGTTGAAACGAGTTTTTTAGTTTTTAGCTCCTCAGTTAATCTAACATATTTCCCAAAAGTAGCATATTGCTTATCTTCAGGTGTGGGTCTATATAATTTATCATCATAGCCAAGTTTTTTAGCTAAAGCTATTATTCCTGTCTTCATAGTATCAGCCTTTTCACGGGTTATATATCCATCGTTTATTAGTCTCCATAGTATGGCCTGCCTGCTTATACCATAATGTTGCTCTATCCTTATAACATCCTCTATCTCAAGTTGATATTTTTCTTTTTTAATTTTATTTTTAATAAAATAATTGAGTGACTCATATGGTGCTAAAAAATAAGATGCGAACATATCCGCTTCCTTTTCCT
>JALHDH010000287.1 GCA_022839105.1 bacterium | reverse complement strand
GAATCTATATCACAACTTAATGCTATTGCAGAGAAGAATAATGCTATGATTGATTCTATAATAAAGTATTCTCGTTCTCTGGAAGAAAATCTTAATCGGTTTAATCAAGAAATTGATTCCCTAAGAGTTTTTGGCTTCATTAGAAAGAAGAAAAACAACAGGAAACATAAAAGATGAAATCAGATAATCGGGATGAGCTAAATTATTGGCCCAGTTTTGCTGACATTTTTTCTTCTTTATTCTTTATTTTCTTCATTTTATTTTCTATCTTCTATTTTAATTATAGCAAAAGAGTAGAGGCAGATCAAAAAGATATTGATGATTTCAAATCAATGTTTAAATCTCTTGATTTGGAATTAAATCAAGAAAATAATGAAATAATTATACCGGCTGATATTCTTTTTGAGTTTGATAAAAGCGAACTAATAAGAGCTAATCTTGATAAAATTTGGCGATTCAGAGAAGAGCTTAAAAATTATATGCAGGTAGGAGATAGAAAAAAAAGATATTGCATAATTATAGAAGGACATACAGATACCGTTGGAGATAAAAATTATAATTATAAATTATCTTTAGATCGTTCACTGAGTTTGATTAAGGAATTTAAAGAAGATGACTTTTTTAGAGATCCAGATATAGATTTGATTCCAGCTGCTTTTGGAGAATCAAAATTGGCAGTGCTAACACCTGATAATACCCTTAATAAGAAAAATAGGCGAGTAGTAATAAGAATTGTCCCCAAATTTATCGGAACAATGCAACAGATAATGTCTAAATAAAATAGATAATGTATAAATCTAAAATACCTTTTAATTTTAATATTTTGATGAATCCCCAAAGATTAATTGAACTATTTTTAATTTTTACCCTTTTGCTGGTTTCTTCTTGTAAAACTCATAACTCTTCCGATCAGAATAATATTGCTATCTATAAACAACCTCAAGCACAATCTATTCTTGATTCTCAAAAAGTGATTAAAAATGGCAGTTATTCCTTAAATCAGATTTTTGTTTTAAATAATACTGAACTTCAGAAGGCAAAATTTAAAGTTATAAAAATCTATGATGGTGATACTATAACTATTTCTGATGGCACGCATGAAATTAGAGTAAGATT
>JALHDH010000286.1 GCA_022839105.1 bacterium | reverse complement strand
TCCTGGACCACGCGGAGAAGGTGGCAGAGAAGATCCGCATCTCGGGCGGTGGCCGCTGCAACTTCACCAACCGCGACCTGGACGTGCGCGCGCCCCACAAGCACTTCGTGGGCGGCAACCCGCAGTTCTGCCGCTCCTGAATTCCGGGAAATCTTGAGCGAGACCATACCCTTTTTCTGACGGTGTCGAGGCAGAATCCCAGATCGCCAGGTGAAGATGGGGCTCGTGCCGCCTGGTGCCGTTCTTGTCAATCCGCCAGTAGTCGGCAATGGTCGCGATCTCTTCGGCGTCGCCCCAGGGAAGCGGTTCCTCGGGGCGCTGAAGGTCATCCTTGGTTGCGGTGATCCGGGCGTGCGGAGTCACATGGCCGTAGCAGGCCCAGAAATACGAGCCATCGGCCTTGCGATGCAGGGCGAAGACCACCCACCCTGGCTCATTCTGCTTGTCCTTGGGTTCGATATCGCGGTCGTCATAGACCTTGTAACCATTGGCGTTTTTTTTGAAGAGTCCGTAGACCGGCCCGAGGGGCAGAACCCGAACGCCCGTCCTGGCCCCAAGGTCCAGGCCCAGGTGCCTGACCTGCTGCCAGGTCCGGCCGTATCGCTTCGGATCGTGCGGGACGGGCCACTTGAAGCGGTCGGGATCGGCTTGAATGGGACCCGCTGCCAGGAAGACGCAGAGTCCGAAGATCATTGCCATGAGCTGGCCTGCGCGGATCCGGCGAGTCGTCATGGTCCTCCTCTTCCTGGGCCATCGAAGGGGCGGGTCGTGTCCTGGCGGTCCGGCATCAATCCGTCGCGGACGCCAGGACCAGATTTTTGAGGCTCACAAGCATGGCCCGCTCCAGCCGCGAGTTCTCGGCAGAGAGTTCCAAGGGTCGACGCTGGACCAGCCAGTCTCGAGCCAGGAGCTGCAGGGAGCGGACGGATGGCCGGACCTGGCCCGACCCGCCTCGCAGATCGTGGACCAGTTTGCGGCTGCGCTCGGTCAAATCCAGCAGGGCCCGGCGCGCGGGTTCATCCCCGGGGACCTGGGGCAGGTTGCGGACCTGGCTCCACAAGGCCTCGGCCGAGCGTTGCAGGGCCAGGGGCGAGGGTAGAATGTGTCCTGCGGGGCT
>JALHDH010000285.1 GCA_022839105.1 bacterium | reverse complement strand
TCCTTTTTCTACTTATACCGGTACTCCTTCCACAGCTCAGAGTTACACTTTGAGCGGTCAAAATTTAACCGGAAATATCACGGTTGCTGCTCCTACAGGTTTTGCTCTTTCTACTGATGGAACAACCTATACCGGTAATTTATCTTTACCATCCACTTTTAACGGTTCGGTATATGTACGCTTAACCGGAGCCACGGCAGGAACTTTTTCCGGCAATATTGTTCATTCCAGTACCGGAGCAACGAATGTAAATCTTGCTGTGGAAGGAACTGTTACCAATCCTACTCCAACAATTAATATTACAGCTAACTTAACCCCCTTCAGTACTCAATTGGGAACTCCCTCTGCTGCTCAAAGTTATACAGTAACTGGAACCTTCTTAACTACCGGAATAAGTGTTACTGCACCGGAAGGTTTTGCCCTTTCTACCGATAATACTACCTTTACCAACACTCTTACTTTAGCCAGTAATTTCAGCGGACTTGTTTATGTGCGTTTAACAGGAGCCACGGCAGGAACTTTCTCCGGTAATATTGTTCATTCCAGTACCGGCGCTGAAACCCAGAATTTGGCTGTAAGCGGATTGGTTATTGATCCTAATGAAGCAACAACTTTCCTGGAAGAAGAATTTATTTATCCCGCTGGCGATCTTTTAACAGATCACGGTTGGTATGCTCATAGTGGAGCAGGAAACCATCCTGTTATTGTTGCGAATGAAGGTTTAATCTATCCTGGTTATTATGCTTATCAGGGTTTAGCTGCTCAAACAGTTTTCTCGGGTTCAGCAGAAGATGTAAAAAAGGCCTTTACTGATCAGACCTCGGGCACTTTTTACGCTGCCTTTTTAGTAAATGCTTCAGAGGTAAAAACCACCGCTGATTATTTCTTCCATTTTCTACCCAGTTTGTCTTCATCAACTGACTTTAAGGGCAAAGTATTTGTGCAAAAAGATACTTCCGATCACTTAAGATTCGGTATAACTAAAGCAGCAAATGCTATTTCAGAATCTGCGGCCACTCCTTACATCTATAGTTTGGATACTACTTATCTGATTGTTATGAAATATGTAATTGTTTCAGGTGCTTCTAATGATGAGGTCTATATGTGGGTTAATCCA
>JALHDH010000284.1 GCA_022839105.1 bacterium | reverse complement strand
TCCTGGACAGGCCAGGATAGGCCCAGCGGCACCCTTTCGGGCGGAGAGAAGTTTTTGACCTCGATCAGCCTCGCCCTGGGCCTGGCGGACTCCATGAGGGAACAAAGCGGCGCGGTGAGCCTGGAGTCGGTTTTTATCGATGAGGGCTTCGGGTCCCTGGACGAGGAGTCCCTGGACAGGGCTATACGGGTACTCGATAAGATACGGGGCTCGAGGGTTATCGGCATCGTATCCCATGTGCCCGAGCTCAAGACGCGGATACCCGCCCGGATCGAGGTCGAAAAAAGCAACGCCGGCTCAGGCCTGCGGCAATACTCGGGGCTTAGGGCCGGCGATGTTTAATTATTCAGTCACAGACCCGGACCAAATGCGTAGGTACAGCGCGTATAGTTCCTCGTCGCTGTAGAGCCTCGGACTCTGGCCTCTGCGCTTGTAGCCCTTGGCATCGTCGAAAACCACGTCCCGGAGAGCCTCGTCCAGTCCGGCGGCGCTGAGGTTGGGCGGTATGCCCAGGTTCGATCCCAATTCGGCGACAGCCTTGGCCGATTCCGGGGCGCTCATGGTCGAAGCGCCGGTGAGCGCCCGGCCTATGGCTATGAGTCTGGATTCGGCCACGGGCAGGTAGGATTGCATCATAAAGGGCAGGATGATGGCGTTGGCCAGGCCGTGGGCAAGGCCGCCCAGGGCTCCCGCGGCGTGGGCGAAGCCGTGGACCATCCCCAATCCTGCCTGGGACAGGGCAATGCCAGCCAAGGTCGAAGCCCTGGCCATGGCCTCCCGGGCTTCCAAATCCTCCCCGTTTTCGTAGGCTTTTCGCAAGTTCGCGCCGATAAGCTTGATCGATTCCAGACAGACCATATCGGCCACGGGATTGGCGCCCCGGCTCAAGTAAGCTTCCACGGCGTGGGTGAGGGCATCCATGCCCGTGGCGGCGGTGAGGGCGCCGGGCATGGATACCTGCAACAGTGGGTCCACCAGGGCGAGCCTGGGAAAAAGCGTGGATCCCGCGGTTCCCTTTTTAGCTTTTTGCCCCGCCGACTCCAAGCTGAATACCGCCGCGTTGGTCACCTCCGAGCCCGTGCCCGCCGTGGTGGGAATGGCCACCAGGGGAGGCAGGGGCT
>JALHDH010000283.1 GCA_022839105.1 bacterium | reverse complement strand
CCAAGGCGATCAGAGCGATGGCGGACCTGACGCTTGTTCTCATACTCGGCAGCCTGCTGAGGGCTGTCGACGATCCGGTTTTTTCTTTCACGTTAACCCACTCCACATTTTATCGTACAGATATGTTGGCAAAAAATTTGGTGAAGGCTCAGCCTACGCGTTCCAGCTCCTTTGCCTTAGCGTAAGATTCATCAGCCTCAGAGTTGCGACCGAGGGCTTTCAGAGCATCACCTTTTCTCTGCCAGGTCAAGGGATCGTTGGAATTTATTTGAAGAGCTTTATCGTAAGCCTCCACAGCCTCGCTATGTCTTTTCAGCGTTACTGAGAGAACATATCCCTTCACCTTCCAGGCCATTTCATTCTTTGGATCCGCATCGGTGGCATTATCCAGCGCCTTGACAGCATCCTCGTTTCTCCCCTGCTCCTGAAGAACAATGCCTTTCGATACCCACGCCTGCGATAAATTTTCGGGTGAGTTGGCAGCCTCGATTTCCCTGTCTGCAGTTTCAAGGGAGCTATCATAGGCTTCGGCGGATTCGTTCTTCCTTCCTAACGCTTCAAAAGCTTGCGCTTTGCCCTGAGAGGCTCCTATATAGGAAGGATCGCTCTCCAATGCTCTGTCATACGACTCTATGGCCTCTTCAAATCTATTTAGGCCTAAGAGAAGAGTGCCTCTGCCCTGCCATGCGTTTGCATCTTTTGGGTTCAGCTCCAGGGCCTTATCGAAAGAGTAGAGGGACTCATTGCACACGTCCATATTAACTGTCTTATTGCGACTGGCTATCTGAAGGAGAATATAGCCCTTACTTCCCCAGGCATCTGAATAGTTTGGATCTATCTTGATAGCTTTATCGTAAGCCTTAATGGCTGCTTCTTCAATAGTGGTACGCTCCTGCCCACTGAATCCGTAGGCCATAGAGCGCAATCCTTGGCCCTTGGCGAGCCAGAGCGTTGCATTCTGTGGATCGATCTCGATGGCCTTATCATATGCTCTAACGGCCTCTTCATGAGATCCTTTTTTGCTTAGCTCCAGGCCTTTTTTATACCAGTCCTCTGCGGTGTTTTCCTGGGCTATAGCAGAGGCACAGAGTGTAGCTACCGCTAACAAAGCGATGATAAATCTTG
>JALHDH010000282.1 GCA_022839105.1 bacterium | reverse complement strand
TGGACAAGGGTATATACAGAAGACTAGGAGAAACAGATAAATACCATACTGCAAGCATATTAATAATTGGAGCTACCACAGAAAATTTAAATTCAGTACTTTTGCAAACTTTTTTGCGGAGAATTCCAATGACAATAAATCTCCCATCTTTGGTGGATAGACCTCTTAATGAAAGATTAGAATTCATAGAAACTTTTTTTATGAACGAGGCAAGTAATGTTAAAGTGCCAATTAGAATACACAAGGATGTAATTAGAGCTTTTTTGCTTTATGACTGCTACGGAAATATCGGGCAACTTAAAGGTGATATACAGCTTCTATGTGCGAGAGGATTCTTAGATTATAAAACCTATAATAAAAAGGAGATTGAAATAAATATTCATCTTTTGCCGGAACATATATACAGTGGCTTACTAAGCAGACACAAAGATTACAGTGAAGTTTTTGAGCTATTAGAGTATGGCAAAGACTATTATATATACAAACCCGACGATAAAAAGTTAGCAGAAACTATTAACTTGAACAGCTTTGATGTATCTGATAATTTGTATAAAGAAATAACTAAAAAGTATAATCATTATCTAAATATAGGCTTTTCAAATGATAAAATCAGCGAAATCATAAATAATGATATAATAAAATATTTAAAAAAACTCTTAAAGAAATATGATCATAATACAGAAAAGGCCTTATCGGATAAAAATGAATTATTTAAAATTATAAATCCGAAGGTATATAATGCTGCGGAGACAGCATTGATACTTGCGGAACAAAAATTAAATAAACATTTCAGCAATAGAGCTATAATAGGTCTTGCTATGCATATAAGTGCTTTGATGGAAAGGATAGCTGACAAAAGCCTAATTTATTATGAAGAAATAAATAAAATTGCTTTAAATAATCCGAGCGAGTTTAAGGTAGCCAAAATGATTAGAGAAGTTTTGCAGCAAGAGTTAGGAATCAGCATACCGACAGGCGAAATTGGTTTCTTAACTATGTTTTTAAGTGCTGTTGATACAGGTGATGATTACAGCAAAATTGGAGTTATAGTTTTAGCTCATGGAGAGGCAACAGCTACTAGTATTGCTGATGTTGCCAATACCTTGCTTGCTACGGAACATTGCAAAGCAATT
>JALHDH010000281.1 GCA_022839105.1 bacterium | reverse complement strand
TGTAAAAGTAAAGGCCGAGGATGTTGAGGAGATTGTTGAAAGCACAGTCTTGAGAAAGCAACCTGTTAAGCGGCTTTTGTTTAAAGACTCTGCCGATAAAAAAGAGTTTCTAAAAGAAGATGAAATTCCTTTTTATCGCCGTCAAACGCGTCTTGCGCTGAAAAACTGCGGCAAAATTGATGCTGAAGACATAAGAGATTATATTGTATGTGGCGGTTATAAAGCACTGGCAAAGGTGTTAACGGAAATGACACCTGAAGAGGTCTGCGACGAGATTTTAAAATCCGGGCTTAGAGGGCGCGGCGGAGCAGGGTTTCCAACAGGGAAAAAATGGAAACAGGTTCTTATGCAGGATGCGGATATAAAGTATGTGGTGTGCAATGGAGATGAGGGAGATCCCGGAGCCTTTATGGATCGCAGTGTAATGGAAGGTGATCCTCATCGGATGCTGGAAGGCATGATAATAGCAGGATATGCATCTGGAGCCAGGGAAGGCTACATATATGTAAGAGGTGAATATCCTCTGGCGGTTAAAAGACTGCAGGTGGCCATACAGCAAGCACATGAATGGGGATTTCTCGGGGAAAACATATTAGGCAGCAATTTTGATTTTGATATTCATATCAACAAGGGAGCAGGTGCGTTTGTATGTGGTGAGGGTTCGGCACTTACTCAGTCTATTGAAGGCTTTAGGGGAATGCCTCGCCCCAGACCGCCTCGCACTGTTGAAAAGGGCCTTTTTGGGAAACCTACGGTTTTAAACAATGTAGAAACCTTTGCAAATGTACCTCTTATAATATCTAACGGAGCTGATTGGTATCTGTCCATAGGTACTCCCGGAAGCCCCGGAACGAAAATATTTGCATTGACAGGCAATATAAACAACACGGGCTTAATTGAAGTGCCTATGGGTATTACACTTCGCCAAATAATATTTGATATAGGTGCAGGTATAAGGAAGGGCAAGAGGTTTAAGGCGGTTCAGATTGGAGGGCCATCAGGCGGATGTTTGACCGAAGAGCATCTTGATATTTCTATGGACTTTGATTCTCTGGAGGCTGCCGGTGCTATGGTGGGTTCAGGCGGTTTGGTAGCTTTAGATGAGGATAGCTGTATGGTGGAAGTGGCCAGGTTTTTTA
>JALHDH010000280.1 GCA_022839105.1 bacterium | reverse complement strand
ACGTGCTGGAGCAGATCCTGGCCGAGTTCGCGGCGGCCCGGCCGCTGGATGCCCGGCTCCCCTGCCAGGACGTTCCTCGAGGGCCGGCCGCAGAGCCCGAGGCGGGCGGTCGGGAGGCCACCCCGGCTCCGCCTCCCTTCCAGCGCGATCCCCGGTGGCCAGCCACGACACCTCCCTCGGCGCCCGACAGCGCGCAAGCCCCCCCGGAACTCCCTTGCCTGCTGCGTCAGGAGCTTCCCCGCAGCCCCCGCAAGTTGACCCGTCTGGCCCGCAGGCTTCTGGCCTCGCGAGAGCGCCTGGAACTGCAGCGCGGTCGGATCCTGCGCCGGGTTCAGGAGGGAAGGCTGTACCGCGAGGCAGGGTTCCGCTCGTTGCGCGCCTGGCTGGAGACCCGGGGGATCGCTGCCAGCACGGCCTTCCAGGCCACCGCCCGGGACCAGCTTCTGGAGAAGCACGGCGGGCTGCGCCAGGCGCTTTGCGAAGGCCGTCTGTCGCCCACCAAGGTGGACCTGCTGCTGCGCCTGCCTCGGCGGGCGGATGCCGAGAACTGGGTGGCCTACGCCGAAGAGCACACCTGCCGTCGCCTGGAGGACGCGGTCGAAGCCGCCCGGGTCCTGGCCAGTCGCTTTCCTGTCACATGGAATCTTCGTTTGGGCACCGCCCCGGGGGAGGAGGAGACCCTGGAGGAGTTCCGTCAGCAGGCCGGCCTGCAGGGCTTCGAAGCGACCTGCGAGGATCTGGCCCGGGCCTTCCAGCAGGCCGAGTCCAGCCGGACCGCCCCGGAAGGAGTCCAGACATCCGCAGCGCCCCCGCCGGCGCCCGCCCTGGAGCCTTCGTCCGGCGCAACCGCCGACACCCCCGAGACCGCCGAGCCCCCCTCCACCATTCGCCTGCGCCTGGTCCTGCCGGAATCCCTGGACCAGTTGCTGCGGGCTGCGGAGGCCCGAATGCGGCAGGACGCCGGTGAGGCGCTCTCGGGCGAGGAGTGCCTCTACGTGCTGTGTCTGGTCTTCCTGCGCCAGGCCGGGCATGAGGGCTCGGGCCAAAGCCGAGTGCGCCGTCAGGCCCTGGAGCGGGCCGGCTACCGCTGCGAGGTTCCGGGCTGCGTCTGCCGGACCAACCTGCACGTCCACCACATCCAGCGGCGCTCC
>JALHDH010000279.1 GCA_022839105.1 bacterium | reverse complement strand
ATGTGAGGCATTCAGTAAAATTTATGGTTATACTTCCGATAAGAACACAGGAATAAGACATAGTATATTTGATGGAACAAATTGTATTCCTGATTTTACCGATACCAAATATATGTTAGTGGCTTGTTCTGCTTTTATAAATTACTTATTGGCTAAAGCAGGGGACTAAATTTATGCAACTTATAAAGCAATCAAATAACTCTTCCGCTACAGATATTCAGGACCAGATAGAATATGATGTTTTTTATGATGAATGCAAGGAAGATGGCTATTGGCATTGCTTTTTATTTGTTCCTAAGGACAAAAAAGAATTTATTCATCAGTTAATCACTAAAGCTCGTATCTGTACACATTTTAAAGATACTATACATTATGTAAATATCACCGCCAAAACAAAATTTAAAGCACCTAATGTTCAATTTGTAAAGATCCTAATAGATATCCTATTATACATAATACAGCAGGATGAAAATAAAATACAAGCTGTTATAAAATGGGGTGAAAATTATAAACGATATAATGGACCAAAAGTAGGAGTTAAACTTGCTATTTTTAGAAAGATATATCAGAATAATTCAAAAAGTGAAAATCAAAAAATGATAGAAGCTACATTCCGAATGGGACTTAAAGGTGCTTTGCATTTTTTGTTTATAGATGAACATCCTATTATAGACAACATATATGTTGACTATAGTGAGGATTGTTTTAATAATAATTTTGATTCACAAAATATGTGGGAAAGGTTGAAAGAAGAATTAAGAGATAACATCTCCTATACCCAGGATTCAGCAATCAGATTTATTAGTAAGGAAGATTACACACTTGATAATACGGAAAGCCAACTTATGCAGTTTGTAGATGTAATTATCGGTTCAATTAGAACCTGTGTATTACAACAAACTGATTTTGAAGCAAGATATAAAGCAACAGAAGCTATAAGAACTTTACTTTTAAAGGACTATAATAATAAGGCAAGGATGAAAAATAGCAGATATTATAAAGGATATACATTATCTGAAGCAAAACTTGAAAACAATGAATGGATATTTAACCCCATAAAAATAGAATCAGACAAGCAACAAATGGAATTTTTTTCAAGTGATGATCTTAATTAATCATTATGCTCTTGATTCGGAATCCATACAAAGTAATAAAT
>JALHDH010000278.1 GCA_022839105.1 bacterium | reverse complement strand
AGACATCATCTACAGAAATCTTGTAGCTACGGATCAATGGCTCTATCTCAACCGGAACATATTTGAGATCAGATTGATCTATAGACCCATTTTGCATGTCAGTAACTCTCAGATACGGAAATGGAGTCAATGCATCAGAGAATTCCTTCCCTACAGGCATTCGCTTGCCACCCTTTATCTTTGAGAAATCTCCGATCTTAACAATCTCCCATTCCTTAGGTATCCAGCCCAGTTCAGTTTCTTTATATAGCTCCGGGTCTTCTTGAAATGATGGTCTCAGCTTTCCGGTTTTCACATCGATGCCACGAGTGAATAAATCCTGCATCATCCCGGTCTTGATTGCTTTATATTTCTCAATCGCAGTTTCGGTCTTCTCAATCACTTCATCAACAGTGCTGAGGATGGTGGCAATCCTTTTTTGGTAATCCAGAGATGGCACCAGAAGGTTTAGCTTTAGTATTGATCTCGTTTCTAGATGGAGAACAGTAGAACCAGATGAGTGATTAACGAAGTATCTTCTTGTTGAGGGTAGCATTAGGAAGTAATACAGGTATCTGGCACATGCAACTGATTTGTTTGGAGTAATTTTTACCAGATCCATTGAAGCTACTGAACCGTTCAATTGCTTTGGTATTATTATTGGACTTCCTACAATATCACCGTCTCTTGTAAGGTCCGTGATGGCACTCAGAAGGTCGTTTTCTGCAAGGAAATCTTGTTGGCTAAAGCGATTTCTGATTGTCTTTAATCCAGTTTTATTGTATCCACCCCCCTTAAGAATGCTTTTTATGGTTATGAAAGTAATGCCAGAACCATTATCTGTATAGTCTGATAATGAGTAGTTGATTCCTTTTGAGAATTCAGCTATCTCATCAAGTCTATATATGATGGAATCATTCATACCCAAGTTCCTTCAGATACTTGCTCAGTTCTGCTGCAGCTTTATCTCTTTCTTTTAGAATACTATGTAATGGCCGATCATACTTAGTTGAGTCCCAAATGTTGGTGTAAATTCCAACTCGTTATTTCTCAGGTTCTTTGAGGGCATCTGTTATCCCTCGTTACTCACAATCTATATTAGGCCAAACGACCATTTGCATTCTTTTCATCTTCTTAATTCCAGTCAAGTTCTTTTTCAAAACAAGCTACCTTGCTGCGTTGCCTCAAATG
>JALHDH010000141.1 GCA_022839105.1 bacterium | reverse complement strand
GGCAGATCCGAGCCTTTTCAGACGCTAATCTGAGCCTGAGGCAGAGTCCTTCCCGAAGCCAGACGGGCCACGCGAGATCGAGCTCGGGGACCCTGGCGACAGAACGGTCAACCATTCCGGAGAGCGGAGGCGTCCATGTTGGAACCGACCAAGATCGTCAAAGAGGCCCTGAGCAAGAGGACCCTGGGGTCCTCCCCAGCCGGGCAGACCGGCACCAGCCAGGCGGCCCAGCGGGCCGCAGGCGCCAGCACCGCCAACAAGAGTGCCGAGTCCAATGCGCGGCCCCAGACGACGGGCCCGAGACGGGCGGCCTCCGATCCTCCGGAACCCTCCAAGGAGAAGGTCGGAGCCTTGATGAAGGGGCTGCAGAGTTGGGGAACCGACGAGGCGACCCTCTCCGAGCAGGCCGAGCGGGAGCAGGCCGCCGAGAACGAGGCTCTTTCGGACCTCGATCAGTACGGCGACCTCTTCGACAATCCCGGCGGCGGCCGTCGCGACGGCATCATCTCCACCAACGATCTGAAGGCCTTCTCGGAGGGCAACTTCAATCGGGATGCCGCCCGCGAACAACTCCTGGATCTGGGAGTGGCCGAGGACGACCTGGACGCCACCCTCGACCGCCTCGGTCAGAGCGCCCGCTACCTGCTGGACAACAAGGATGTCCTGAACCGCCTGGACGTGGCCAACGACCAGCGGGACCGGACCGACGGCAGGATCAGCCGGGGCGACATCTCGCGCGAGGTCTTCCAGCGCCAGCTCGAACAGGCCCGCAACGGCGATCTTCCTCCCGGTCCTCCGGCCAGCAACCGGGGAAGCTACGAGCCGACGGTGACCACCAGCAACTCCGAGCGCACCCCCGAGGTGATCGCCCAGCAGGAGCTGGCGATCCTGGAAGCCGTGAACTCCGGGCAACCCGTCAGCTTCACCAACGCCAACGGACAGACCGAGGAGTTGACGGTGCGCCAGATCCAGAACACCGGCGGCAACGCGGTGTACGAGATCACGGGCGCCGACGGCCACACCATGCGCATCGAGTCCGAGCTGGGCGCCAGCGAGAACCGCACCGCCCTGGCCCGGCTGGCGGACTACTACACCCAGCTTCCCGAGCAGCATCGGGACTCGGTCGACAAGATCGAGTTCCGCCGGGAACCCGACGACAGCGCCGCCGCCCGCTTCTACAGCAGCGGAGACCGGATTGTGTTCTATGATGGCCTGAAGCACCTCAACGAAGAGGTCTTCGACCACGAGTTCGCCCACGGCATCGGCTACGAGAACGACGGACTGGGCGAGAACGTCTTCCACTACTTCGGGCGCCTCTTCACCGGTTCGGATGGTGAGGGAACCCCGCAGGGCTGGTCGGAAGCCATCGGGGCCGACGCCGGCGAGCGCATCAGCGACTACGCCAACACCAACGAGAAGGAAGACTTCGCCGAGTGCTGGGCCGCCTACATGGAGGCCATGGACAACGGCCCGGAGGCCCTGGCGAAGCTGGAAGAAGCCTATCCCGCCCGCTACGCCATCATGGATGAGCTGTACCACGGCGGCGAATAGCCCTCCGGATACGGGCGAGAGACATCAGCCCTGAGACGATTCCAGGCAGGAAGGCGGCATCCGACCAAAAAGAGGCGCGGATGCCGCTCTTCCTTTCCCCTCCGATGTGCGCCCTTCCACCCGCCGAGACCCGGCCGGAAAGCCTGGCATGAGCCAGTCCCCTGAGGTGACCCCTCCCACCCGCATCCCTCGCCAGATCTCCTACATCATCGGCAACGAGGGCTGCGAGCGCTTCAGCTTCTACGGGATGCGGAACATCCTGACGGTCTTCCTGGTCACCTCGCTTCTGGCCTACATGCCCGAAGCCGACCGGGAAGGGGCGGCCAAGGAGGTCTTCCACACCTTCGTGATCGGGGTGTACTTCTTCCCGCTCCTGGGCGGCTGGCTGGCCGACCGGTTCTGGGGCAAGTACAACACGATCCTCTGGCTGAGCCTGGTCTACTGCCTGGGACACCTCTTCCTGGCGGTCTTTGAATCCAGCCGCATGGGCTTCTTCGCGGGCCTGGCCCTGATCGCCCTGGGCTCGGGCGGCATCAAGCCCTGCGTGGCGGCCTTCATCGGCGACCAGTTCGACCAGAAGAACAAGCACAGCGCCAAGGTGGTCTTCGACGCCTTCTACTGGATCATCAACTTCGGCTCGTTCTTCGCCTCGCTCTTGATGCCGATCTTCCTGAGAAGCTTCGGGGCCAGCGTGGCCTTCGGCATCCCGGGCCTCTTGATGTTCATCGCCACCCTGATCTTCTGGCTGGGGCGCAAGCACTATGTCCTGGTGCCCCCCGCACCACCCAACCCCCACTCGTTCCTGAACGTCTCGCGCACAGCCCTGGCGGCCAGCCCCCAGGGCCGGACCTATACCCTGGTGGCCGGCCTGACGGCCCTGGCCTCGCTGGGACTGATCCCTGGATTTGGATTCGTGATCGCCCTGTGCACCGCCATGGTGGCCTTCATCGCCCTGGGCGGCCTGGGGGTCTGGAGGCAGCTCGACCTGGCCCGGGGAACCCACCCCGACGAGGCCGTGGACGGAGTCCGGGCGGTCTTGAGGGTGCTGGTCCTCTTCTTCCTGGTGACCCCGTTCTGGTCCCTCTTCGACCAGAAGGCCTCGACCTGGATCCTGCAGGCCGATCTCATGGCCAAGCCATCCTGGTTCCAGTCCTCCCAGATGCAGGCCCTGAACCCCGCCCTGGTGATGATCCTGATCCCCTTCAACAACCTGGTCCTCTACCCCGCCCTGGCCCGACTCGGCTACGAGATGACGGCCCTGCGCCGGATGACCGCCGGCATCGCCTTCTCGGGCCTTTCCTGGATCGTGGTGGGAGGCATGCAGGTCCTTCTGGACGGCGGGACGTCCTTCTCGATCGTCTGGCAGGTGCTGCCCTACGCGCTTCTGACCTTCGGCGAGGTGCTGGTCTCCGCTACCGGCCTGGAATTCGCCTACAGCCAGGCCCCGCACGCCATGAAGGGCACCCTGATGAGCTTCTGGAACCTGAGCGTGACGATCGGGAACCTCTGGGTGCTGGTGGTCAACGCCGGCGTCAAGAACCGGGTCGTGACCGAGCTGATCGGCTCGACGGGATTCGGCGTCACGGCCTTCCAGATGTTCTTCTTCGCGGCCTTCGCCTTTGCGGCAGCCCTGGTCTTCGGCCTGGTGGCCCGGACCTACCCCATGGCCGACCACTACCGCAAGGCCTGATCTCCCCGGACCGGGGGCCTTCAGCCTCCCGGTTCGGGGTGGAAATCCACGAACCGATAGCCCAGGCCGCGCTCGTTGAAGATGTATCGGGGCCGGCTGGGATCGGGCTCGAGCTTCTTGCGCAGGTAGTTGACGTAGAGCCGCAAGAGCTGGGTGTCGTCCCGATACTCGCTGCCCCAGACCCGGCTGAGCAGGTTCTCGTGCGAGAGCAGACGGCCCGGGTGGTTCATGAAGTGGTGCAGCAGGCGGTACTCGGTCGGGCGCAGATGCACCGGCTCGCCCTCCACCTCGGCCAGGCGGCGATCGAAATCCACCACCAGGCGCTCGTCCACCTGGACCCGGTTCCGGGCCAGGGGCGCGGGGGCCTCGGCCCGGCGCAGGACCGCCTTGATCCGGCTGACCAGCTCGCGATGTCCGAAGGGCTTGCCGATATAGTCGTCGGCTCCCAGTTCCAGGCCGCGAACCCGGGCATCCTCGTCGTCCTGGACGGTCAGCATGATGCAGGGGACCCCCTGGACCTGACGCACCTGACGCAGGACCTCGAAGCCGGAGAGGTCCGGCAGGTTCACGTCCAGGAGGGCCAGATCCGGCAGTTCTTCGCGAATCCGCTCCAGGCCCTCCAGACCGGTGGTGGCCCCGGAGACGACGAAGCCCGCATTCTCGAGCGTCGTGCGGACCAGGTCCAGGATATGGGGTTCGTCCTCCACCACGACGATGCGGCGCCCACGAAAATCGTCTGCGTTCATGGCAGCTCCCTCGGCAACGTAAAATAGAAGCAGGCTCCTCCCTCGGCCCCCGCCTCCACCCCGATGCGCCCGCCGTGGGCCTCGACCAGGGCCTTGGCGATGAAGAGGCCCAGCCCGCTCCCTCGGGCCCGGGTCTCGGCCCCCCTTTCGAAGAATCCGAAGATCCTCTGGCGATCCCGGGCGGGGATCCCTGGGCCGCGGTCGGTGACCCGCACGCGAAGCTCCCGGTCCAGGGCCTCCACCTCGACGATCACCCGACCGCCGGCTCCATGCTTGAGGGCGTTTTCCAGCAGGTTGGTCAGGACCTGCTCGATGCGGGCAGCATCCGCCCGGGCGGGAGGAAGCCCCTCGGCAATCCGCGACTCCATCTGGACCGAGCGGGCCCGGGCCAGGGGTTCCAATCGCCGCAGGGTGCGGGCCAGGAGTTCCTGGAGATCCACCGCCTCCGGGGAGATCCGGATCCCTCCCGCCTGGATCGAGGTGGCCTCCAGCATCTGACGGATCATCTTCTGCAGCCGCTCGCTCTCTTCCAGGATCACGGCCGCCTTCTCGCGGGCCTGCTCGGGGCCCAGCTCCACCTCGGGATCGCTCAAGAGGCCCGCAAAGCCCTTGATGACGGCGATGGGGGTCTGCAACTCGTGGGAGAGCGCCGAGAGGAAGATCCTGCCCAGCCTCTCGGTCTCCTTGCGGCGTCGGGTGTCGCGCACCGTCATGACCCAGCCGGCAGGCTGATGGGACTCGTCCCGGACGGTCACTCCGCTCACCTCGACATCGACCGGTTGGCCTTGTCGATCCACCAGGCGAGCCTCGACCGGCTCGGCGGTGATCGGGAAGGGGACCGGCTGAGGTCTGCGATAGAGGGTCAGACCGGCCTCCGAGCCGGCCGCCATGCGCAAGGGGAAGACCTCGTGGGCCGGCCGGCCGACCGCCTCGGCCACCTTCCAGCCCGAGAGGCCCTCCATGCTGGGATTGAGGCCCACCACCTGGCCGTCCCGATCCAGGATGGCCACCCCGTCCGAGGACTGGGTCACCAGGGCCTCCAGCCACAACCTCTCCCGCAGGAGGTGCTGGAGCAACCGGGCGTTCTGGACCACGATCTCCAGACGGTCCACCACCAGGTTGTACATCTGGGGCGACTCTCGCAGGAAGCCCGGTGCGTCGGTGGGGTGCAACACGCAGAAGAGGCCCACCGAGCGGCCCCGGATCCGCACCGGCATGGCCACGGCGTGCAGCGGACCCAGCCCGGCCCGCAGGCTCTCGGCCGCGAAGCGTCTCTGGAGGTGGCTCACCGATTCGGCCGACTCGGCCGCCACCCCGGGAACCGCCTCCTCGACCAGTTGCGAGAGAAGCCTCCCGGTCTCGGGTTCGAAGCCCACCTGGGAGGTGCGATGGGCCTGGGGATGGCCCTCCTCCCAGGTGGTCAGGATACCCGCCCGCCCTCCGGCGGCCTCTACCAGTTGGGCCAGGAACTCCTGGAGATCCGGGGGGGAGACCATCCCGGGATCGATGTGCAGACTCAAGTTGGGCTTTGCTTCAGCCAAGGCTCGACCTCCAAAGGACTAACGCAACTCTGACAATTCTCATGCCGGCATCTAACAGTCCTTCTCCTATCCTCAAGTCGAAGGACGGGCAACGAGCCCTGCGAGGAGGACGAGAGAATGGACGTTTTTGAACCCCTGCGCGATGCCATGACGCTTCGTGAGGCCGTGAACCGCCTGTTTGAGGACAGCTATGTGCGCCCCGGGGCCGCCGCGCCCGAACGCAGGGGCCTGCCCCTGGACATCCTGGAAGCCGACGACCACCTCCAGGTGATCGCCTCCCTGCCCGGTTGCAGCCGCGAGAAGGTGGACATCCAGTTCCAGAAGGACACCCTGACCATCAAGGCCATGCTCAACGAGCAGGCCGAGCCCCAGGAAGGCGTCCGCTATCGGGTCCGCGAGCGCTGGAGCGGCGAGGTGAGCCGCACCGTGAACCTCTCGGTCCCCATCGACGCCGAGAAGGCCAAGGCCACCTTCAAGGACGGCGTGCTGACCCTGACCCTGCCCAAGGCCGAGTCGGTGAAGCCCCGCAGCATCCCGATCACCGACTGAGTCCGGAAGCCTCTCGGAACGGTTCAACCCGGGGGTCCTGCGTCGGACGCAGGGCCCTCGGGCCGTACCTCAGCGGATATGGTAGAAGACCAGGCCCAGGATGGCATAGACCGACAACAACTGGGCCCCCTCCAGCCAGTTCGTCTCGCCATCCTGGGAAATCTGCGAGACGACCCAGACCGAGAGGATCACCGCCAGGACCTCGGGCATGGTGAAGACCAGATCCATCGGGCGCTCCATGAACAGGCTGGCCAGCATCAGGACCGGGGCCACGAAGAGGGCGATCTGGACGCTGGAGCCCACGGCGATGCTGATGGCGATGTCCATCTTGTCCTTCAAGGCCATCATGATGGCCGTGCTGTGCTCGGCCGCGTTGCCGATGATGGCCACCACGATGACGCCGACGAAGACCTCGGTCAACCCCAGGGCATGGGAGGTCTCCTCGACCACCCCGACCAAGATCTCGCTCATCCAGGCCACCAGCACCGTCGCCAGCAGCAGGGTCCAGGCCGAGCGGGCCAGGGAAGGGAGCTCTCCATGGGACTCCTCCTCGCCGGCCTGATCATAGAGATGCCTGTGGGTCCGCAGCGAGA
>JALHDH010000277.1 GCA_022839105.1 bacterium | reverse complement strand
AATGCCTTGCCGGCTTTGATTAAGTATTCAGCATATTCATACAGTTTATCAAAATAGTCCGATGCATAATATAAATGTTCACCCCAGTCAAAACCTAACCAATGCACATCTTCCATAATGGAATTAACATATTCCACATCCTCTTTCACCGGATTGCTGTCATCAAAACGCAGATGACAACGACCCTGATAATCCCTTGCCAAACCGAAATTCAAACAGATGGATTTGGCATGGCCGATATGTAAATAACCATTGGGCTCGGGAGGAAAACGGGTTACAATACTTTTATGCTTTCCGCTTGCTAAATCCCTTTCTATTATAGAGCGGATAAAATTGGAAGTTACTGCCTTTTCTTCTTTATTTTCTGTGATATTTTCCTTTGTATCCATATTCAATCCTTTTCTTTATAATCATTTTGTCATATTATGATAGTATGCTTTTTCTGTCAAGTGCAATGAAGGTTATCTTCTCACAGATTCCACAGATTTCACAGATTAAATAAGAACATTGATAAAAAATAAGAGCACGCAGATTACGCAGATTACGCAGATTTTTACTTATAATTATTCTTATATAATATAAAATCCGGCTGATCCAGTTATCTGCGTTCTATTGTTTTTCTCCTTTTTCACTAACTTCAATTCTTTAGACCTGTTAGCAGCAGAAGTTTTGCAGCTTTATTGATTACTTCGGTAAGGTCTAAGGCAATATCTATGTTTTCAGCCAGAACGAGGAGACCATGCTTTTCCCAGATAAGTGCCTGTTTATCTTTGATGGATTCACAGCTTTTTTCTGCTAATTCCAAAGTTCCGGGAGGAGCATAATCAGCCACAGCAATTCCTTGGGGAAGGAATAATTGTATTTCAGGAAGTGCCTCAAATAAGTATTCATTCAGGCGTTGGGGATATTGCTTATTATTCTGAAAAACGGAGGTATGGGAAAGAGCGATAACTTCAGTGGGATGAGTGTGCAGAAGACAGGATAAATTAGTATTTTTATTAATTTCTTGCAGTTTACGGTGACAGAGCCATTCGGAAGTAGGTTTGGCATCTTCCGGAAAGTAATGTTCATTATTATCAATACCGATTATCATTAAACAATCCTCCGGTTCATCTATCATATCCCGAAAACGGCTGCCAGTTCTGGAAACAAGGAACCAATCCTGATAAGGA
>JALHDH010000276.1 GCA_022839105.1 bacterium | reverse complement strand
AGGGGGAGGGAAAGGTGACAAAAGAACAAGGATTAATGCAATATCTTCACGAAAAAGTGTTTGACCCAATTTTTGAATTCGCCAAATGTACCTTTTGAAATAAGAAGTGGTGTAAACCTTACAATAGCAAGAATGAATAGCTTAGGCACTGAAAAAATGGTTCAATATTTTTGGTCTGCACTTGCCACGGAAAATGCAATTAAATTTTCTATGCCCCTCGCAAAAATACGAATTTGTAACACAGTAACAGTAACACAGGGGAAAGTAACACAAGGGGACGGTTCGAGACCACTGAAAAAGTCCCCATAAAAAAAATCGAATTCTAAAACTAAACACAAAAAAATGATTAAAAGCCTTGGAATATCTAGCCTTAAGGTACAAAAACCCCTGAACGGTTAATGAAACATTTAGGAAAAAAGATCATTAAAACATATACAGAGGAAACAGGAAAAACCTTAGAAGATATGCCTGAAGCACCGGCCTACAAGGAAATTGAAGATCATAAAGAGGCTAAGGCAGAAATGAAAGAATACTTATAGAAACTGTAATAGATAAAGTAAGCGAAAACATATCCGCAAACAAGCAAAAGACCAAGGAAGCCATAAACAAAGCTAAGGAAATATTAGACGATCCTAAGTTTATCAATCAAAAAGGCGTGCGTTCACTAATAGACGAAGATGCAAGAGTCGGCTATAAAACCGAATTTGCCATGACAACAGATGAACGCATCATCACTTGCGTAAGAACAGCAAACGGAGCATATACCGATGGAAACCACACAAAAGAAATGCTTGAACAAACAAAAAAAGCCGGCATAAGGATTGATGAAGTTTATGCAGATAAAGCGTATTTTAGAAAACCCATATTAGATGATATAAAAGAAATAAGTGCAAAAGCCTGTATACCTGTAAGCGAATCAGTCTATAGAATCGATGAAAGTGAATTTACATATAACAAAGACTGTGACCAGTGGCAGTGCAGCCAGGGCAACATAACAGAAAAAAAGAGGCATTTTAAATCTAAGAAAGATAAAAAAGAAACCTACAACAAATACTACTTTGAAATAAATCAGTGTAAGGCATGCCCCATACACGATAAATGCTGCAAAAAAAGTGGTGAGTTTATTTAAAAAAAATAGTTGTATAATGTATGATATACTGATATAATGCAAATA
>JALHDH010000275.1 GCA_022839105.1 bacterium | reverse complement strand
TTTTGAAGTCGGAATGCTGAAGAAAACGCCCCGGAGCGGGTTTCAGTTTCTCGGATCCGGGTGCGAATCGGTGGCCGAGCATATCCTCCGAACGCTCTATATCGGCTACGTTCTGTGCAAAATGGATCCGGAGGCGGACGAACGAAAAGTGCTCCGGCTCTGCCTGATGCACGATCTGCCCGAGGCCCGCACGGGGGATCTGAATTATGTGAACAAGAAGTATGTGACCGTGGACGAAAAGAAGGCGGTCCGGGAGCTGGCCGAACCGCTCTTCTTCGGTGCGGAGATCGAGGAGTCGATCGACGAATTCAACGAGAGGGAAACGAAGGAGGCCCTGCTGGCCCGGGATGCGGATCAGCTCTCGCTGATTCTTCAATTGAAGGAGTGCGGTGATCTGGGAAACCGATACAGCCGCGAATGGATCCGCTTTGCCGTCCTGCGTCTGACGACGGAAAACGCCCGCAAACTGGCCGAAGAGATCCTCGATACGGATTCCTCCCACTGGTGGTTCAAGGAGAAGGGCGACTGGTGGGTCAACGGCAGCCGCGGACCCTCGGGGAAATGAGAGGGGTTCCCCTCCCTTCTCTCCTTGACACTGCCGGGAAAATACCCTAAGGTTCCGCAGCCCGAAAACACGGGGAAATGAAGGTTCTCATGGCCACGAAAAAGCAGAAAAGGACCGAAGAGGTCAGGCACAAGAAAACGAAAAAGGGGCGACGGGTCGTGCTCCTTTCCGTGATCGTCGGCCTGTCCGTTCTCTTCCTGGCCATTTTTTTCATCACCCTCTTCGATTACATCTATCCGCCTGCCGGGGGGAGACAGACCGTCGCCCAAAAGAGGGACCGGCACGAGGTCACGCTCCAGGGAGAGTTCGTCGACGCGTCGGATATGCCCCCGGACTTCCGGGCAGCGGCACAACGGCTGTTTGGTCGCGGCGACGTGACAGCAGAGATGCAGTTCCGATGGCTCCAGAACCTCGCATTGTACGTCGGCGGGAATTTCGACCTCAAATTAGGGGATGATTATTATTCCGCGACGTCTGAGGCGGATCTGGTCTATGCGCCGACTGGCAACCGCTTCCCACAGGTGATCTTCGACGAGGTCCGGCGAAACCAGGGCACGAACCGGACTCGGGTCGGGTATACAGTCAGATTCATCGCCGGATTCGAGCGGTC
>JALHDH010000274.1 GCA_022839105.1 bacterium | reverse complement strand
ACCGTGCAGGCCCTGGGCTTCGAGCAGACCGGCGTCTACTGGAAGCGCAAGACCGAGTTGCTGGGCAGGCTGCGCCCGGCGGAACAGGAGATCCTGCAGGCAGGCATGGCTTTGAAGGAGAATCCGGACCTGGCCAGGACGGACTTCGAAGACCTCTCCACCCGGCTGTTGAAATGGGCCTCCGGGGTCCTGGCCGCGTCTGCGGAGGAGACAGGGTGAGGCGAGGAATCCGTCTGGGGGGTCACCTCCGCCCGCTTCGGTGATGCCGCCGGCGAAATCGCCGAGGCCCTGGAGCCGATCAGCGATCCCGAGGTGCTGCTGCGCCTGGTCGGCAGCGTGGCCACGGCCACCAGCGCCGCCGAGGTCCTGGCGGCGATCCGGAAGGAGACGCAGGGAGCGTAGGGGGGGCGGTGGCTGGCGCCCCTCCCTGCAATCCAGCATGCTTCCCAGGAATCTCCTGGGAAACATGACGGAGACTCAGCCGCCGCGCCCGGCACGGACCCCCACGAGAGCCTGGAACACTCCGGCAACCTGGCGTTCACACCCGGCCTCGGTTTCCCAGCTTCTGCCCAACCGGTCGGGCCATCCTGAAGGCATCAGCCCCACCCTGGCGGGGCGTCCTTCGGGAGGCTACAATCATGGCGTCTGGGAAGCCGGCTGCGTCCGGCCAGAAGCGACAAGACTTCGACAACCCCTGGAAGGAGGCGCTGCATGAGTACTTCCGCTCCTTCCTGGAGTTCTTCTTCCCCGACATCCACGCCGACATCGACTGGAACCGGGGCCATGAGTTTCTGGACGCCGAACTGCGGCAACTGGCGCGTAAGACACGCGCGGGTCGGCGCCTCCCCGACGCCCTGGTCCGGGTGGTGCGCCGGGATGGGCAAGAGGGCTACGTCCTGGTTCACATCGAGATCCAGTCCCAGGTCGACCAGCTCTTCACCCTGCGCGTGGCCACCTACAACTACCGGATCTTCGACCTCCACCAGTTGCCCCTGGTCAGCCTGGTCATCCTGGCGGACCCGGATCCCCAGTGGCGCCCTGAGCGCTACGAGCGCGAACTGTGGGGAACCCGTTCGGTCCTGGAGTTCCGGGCCTTCAAGCTGCTGGACCTGCGGGACCGCAGGCTGGAGCTGGCCGCCTCGTCGAACCCCTTCGCCCTTCTGTCGGCGGCCCACCT
>JALHDH010000140.1 GCA_022839105.1 bacterium | reverse complement strand
GGCCTCGACCTCCTCGACCCGGGAGGGGGTGAAGCGGAAGTGGCGGACCCAGCCCGGGGGAAGGTTGGCCCAGACGGTTTCCCGGTAGATCTGATGGGTTCCGATGAAGTCTTCCAGAAGCCGGTGGGCCTCGCGCCAGGGCCGGCCTCGCAGGCCCGGGGTCAGGAAGAGCCGGATCCAGCGCAGCCACATCAGCTCGATATAGCTCAGGGTTCCGCCGGGAGCCAGCAACTGCTGGTAGCGCTCGAGGATCTGCCGGACCAGTCCCGGGGGCAGCGTGTTCAGGGGGACCGAGGAGAGGATGCAGTCGAAGGGATCTTCTCCGGAGAGGTCCAGGACGCTCCCCTGGAAGATTTCGACCTGCTCCCGGACCCGGGCGAAGTGCGGGTCCACCTCGAAGCGCTGGCGCAGATAGTCGACGTAGTCGGGGTTGATCTCGCAGAGCAGGAGCCGATCTCCGGGCTCCAGGCAGCGCACCAGGGCGGAGGTGACCGCGCCGGTTCCCGAGCCCACCTCCAGGATGCGGCGTGGAGCCTTGCGGCGCCGGCATTCCCGGAGCAGGGCTCGGGAGCCCCAGCGGGAGGTCGGCAGAAGCGTCCCCGTCTTGGAGAAGTCGTGGACGCCCGCAACGAAACGGAGGGCCTCTTTGAGTTTCATGGGCCCGCGCGTTCGCCGGGAGGTGGCCCGGAGCCTTCCTTCTCGGAGGTCCTCATGGCGTGGGGATCAGACGATCCAGGCCGGCCGGGGCGGCATACTCCAGGAAGCCGGAGGCCTGGGCTCTTTCCCGGGCTCGGCGGATCTGGTCGGGGTCCTCGGTGTAGTCCAGGTTCAGGACCAGGGAACCCGAGAGCCGGGCCAGGCGGCCTTGGGCCTCCAAGGTCTCGGTCAGTTCCGGAGGCGTCGGGGTCCCCGGCTCGACCGAGCCGTACCAGGTTCCATCCTGGAGGATCCCGGTCACGACCCGGAGGAAGTCGGCGTTGTTGATCAGGGTCTCGGCCCGCCAGACGAAGACCCCGAAATCCTGGCCCCCGGATCCGGCCCGGGCATGGCGGGCCACCTCGCGGATCAGGGCGACCATGTCCTCCTCTGAGGTGTTCCACCCCTGTTCGCCAAAGAAGGCGCAGGAATCCGCCGGGTCCAGGACGACTCCGTCGAAGCCCGCTTCGATCACCTGGTCCACCCAGGAATCAGGGCTTCCGACCAGGGCTCCCAACCACTCGGGATCCCAGAAGCGGACCCGGAACAGGCCCTCCCAACCGGGGACCTGTGGCCCCACCCAGGGCGGGTCGCCCTCCTGGAATTCCGGACTCCAGTAGAATCGGTGGCGGGCCGCCAGGCCCACCGGGATCCAGGCCAGGACCAGCCGACGGCCGCCTCCGGGCTTGCGTTGCAAGGATTGGACCTCGGCACGCGTGAATCGCCCTCCCGCCGTCCCATCCCGGGAATACTCGATCACCAGCAGATCCGTCGGGCTCTCGGCCAGGGCCTTCAGGTCGAGATTCTCGAGTTGGATGGCCCAGGAGCGGGCCTGGGTCCAGGGTCGCCCCGGGCCCGCCGTGGCAGCGGAGGGGACGGCGGTGCAGAGGATTCCGAGCAGGCCGAGAACCAGACCCGCCCTGCAGACCAGGGAGCGCATGGAAGAGGGACTCCGTGAGGGGATCAGGCCCGGGGGACGAACGAGAGTTCCACCACGGCCCGGGTCCCACCACCGGGGCGGGGCTCCAGCCGGATGGTCCCATCGTGGCGGTGGACGATGGCCTGGCACAAGGACAAGCCCATGCCGCTGCCCTGGGGGCGCGTCGAGAAGAATGGCTCGAAGGCCTGGCGGGCCACCTCGGAGGGCATCCCCGGTCCGTCATCCTCGATGGTCAGGATGGCCTTGCCGCCGGCCTGGCTGGTGGAGACGGTGACCAGGCCTCCGTGACCGGACTCCAGGATGGCTTCCCGCGCATTGGCCAGGAGGTTCGAGACCATGGAACGGATCTGCCGGGGATCCGCCTGGAGCGCCGGCAGCGAAGGCGTCAGGTCCAATCGGAGCTCCAGCCTTTCGTCCTTCCACTCCGCGGCGTGGAAACGGGCCGTGGTCTCGGCCAGTTCGTTGAGGTCCAGGCTGGTCCGCCGAGGGTTGGATTCGCGGCCGAAGGCCAGCATCTCCTCGGTGATGGCCAGGCAATGACGGGCGGCCCGGGCGATCCCCTCGACGTAGGAACGGGCGTCCTCGTCGAGTTCGCGCGCCCCCAGCAACTCGGCGAACTGGACCATCGAGCGGATCGGAGGGGCCAGCTCCGCCACCACGCCGCTGGCCAGTTCGCCGGTGATCGAGACCTTCTCGGCCCGGATGAGGGCCTCGGTCCGCTCCTGGACCATCTTCTCGAGGTTGGCGGTGTACTCCGAAACCTGGCCCCGGGATTCGTCGAGTTCCCGGTTGGCTCGGGCCAGGTCCTCGTTGGCGCGCGAGAGGTCCTCGACCATGGACAGCAGGAGCTCGACGATCTGGGCCTTGTCGGCCGTCAGGTCCAGCTTGTGACCGCTCAGGGCCGCGTGCAGGGGATTGTCGGAGTGCTCCAGATCCGGGGCGTGTTCCAGGTTGGACAGGATGCGGCGCACCCGAGAAAGGAGGTAGTCCTCGTCATAGGGCTTGCGGATGAAGTTGTCCGCGCCGGCCTCCAGGCCGCGCAGGAGATCCTGCGCGCTGTCCAGGGCGGTCAAGAGGACCACCGGCGTCGAAGCCGTCTGGGGCTGCGACTTCAGGTGGCGGCAGAGTTCAAAACCGCTCATGCGAGGCATCACGACGTCCGAGATCACCAGGTCCGGGAGGAACTGGGTGACCTTGTCTCGGGCATCCTCGCCGTCGGTGGCGACTTCGACCTCGTACCCCTCGCTCTCGAGGAGCATCTGGAGGTAGGCGGCCTGGGTGCGACTGTCTTCGGCTACAAGAATCCGCTGGGTCAGGGGGATTTCTCCTTGTCTGGGGCGTTGGGTCCCGCCAGTTTCTGCAGCGCCTCTGCCAGATCCGTCAGGGACATCGAACTCAACACGGCCCCCCGACGGACTGCCTCGCGAGGCATGCCGTAGACAACGCAACTCTCTTCGTCCTGGGCGTAGGTCAAACCTCCCTGACGGCGGAGCTCCAGCAGGCCCTCCGCGCCGTCGTCGCCCATCCCCGTCAGGACGATGCCCACGGCCCGTGGCCCCAGGGTTCGCGCCAGGCTCTCCAGCATGAGCGTCGCCGAGGGGCGGTGCCCCTGGATCGGCTCTCCGTCCTCCAGCGCCAGGACCGGTCCCGAGCGGACCACCACGTGCTTCTGGCCGGCGGCCACGTACAGGGTTCCGGGTTGAGGGACCACGCCATCCTCGGCGGGGACGACCTTCAGGGGAGTGGTGCGGCTGAGCCACTCGACCAGGGTGGAGGAGAACCCGTCGCTCAGGTGCTGGACCAGGAGCAGCGGGATCGGGAACTCCCGGGGGAGGGATTGGAGGAGGAACTGCACGGCGGCCGGTCCTCCCGTGGAGGCCGCCAGGCCGATCAGCAGGGGAGGCCCCGTGGGCTCGGGTCGGGGGAGCCAGAAAGGAGGCCGGAGGGTCTTGCGCTTGACCACGGGGATCTCGTGCATCAGGCGCAGGGTCTTCACCAGCGCCGCCACCTTGGGCAGATGCCCCGGCGCCTCTGGGGCGGGTGGAGTCTCGATGATCGCGGTGGCTCCGCAGCGGGAAGACTCGCGGGCTCCCGGGCCAACCAGGTCCGGCGGCTCGACCAGGAGCACCACCGGGACGGGGTGATGCTCCATGATCTCCCGGGTCACCTGGGCTCCCGAACCGTCGGGGAGGCGAAGGCAGATCAGCGCGACCTGGGGTTGGGACGAGCCGGCCAGGGCCAGGGCCTCCTCGCCCGAGCCCGCTCGTCCGACAATCTTGAAGCCGCTGGCCTCGAGCAGGGGCTCGAGCCAGCCGGCCCGGTTGGATTCCGCGTCTATGTACAGCAGGCGGATCATCGGCTTGAAGCCGCGCCCGCGCTGCCGACCAGCTTCTCGACCGTGTCCATGAGGATCCCCTCATCGAAGCGACTCTTCAGGATATAGGTATTGGCACCCAGTTCCAGGCCCCGCTGGCGGTCCTCGGGACGCTCCTGGCCGGTCACCAGGATGACCGGGAGTCGACCCAGGCGCGGATGGTTGCGGATCCGCGTGGTCAGGTCGAACCCCGTCATTCCCGGCATGTCGACATCGGAAACCACCAGATCGAAGTCTTCGCGTTGCAGCAGGTCCCAGGCCTGCATCCCGTCGGCCGCGGCGCGGACGCGATAGCCCCCGGCCTCCAGGAGCCCGCGCATCAGCGTCCGGGTGGTGATCGAGTCGTCCACGGCCAGCAGGCTCGGGATCCGGGCCGCCGCCGCGGTGGGGGCCGCCCGGGTGCCACCGCGGATGAAGGTCAGAAGATCCGCGACGTTCAGGACCGGGACCACCTGGCGATAGCCGATCATGCAGGCCCCGCTGGTATAGCGGGCCCGACGCAACTGGGGGCCGAGATCGCGCGAGAGCACCTCCTGCGAACCGAAGACCTCGTCCACCAGGAAGCAGGCTTTGCGTCCGCCCGCCGAGACCACCACGGCGGGCGTGGGGTCGGGCTGGGTCTCGCCGGGGACCACAGGGATCTCCAGGACCTGGCCCAGCCGCGAGATCGGGGTCAGGGTGCCCCGAAAGAGCATGACCTGACTGCCTTCGACCGAGCGGATATCCCGGGCGTAGACGCGGGCCACGGCTTCGACTCCGGCCAGGGGGAAGACCAGGAAGCGCCCTCGCTCGCGGACCAGCAACCCGTCGAAGGTGGCCAGGCTGGTGGGCATCGAGAGGATGAAGGTCGTCCCCTCGCCGATCTGGGTCTGCACCCGGATGGTCCCCTTCATCGACTCGACCCGCTCCCGCACGATGGCCATGCCCAGCCCCCGGCCCGAGAGATCCGAGACCTCCGAGCGGGTGGACAGGCCCGAAGAGAAGATCAGGTCCAGGGAGTCCACGTTCACGCCCTCGGCAATCAGGCCCTGCTGGCGGGCGGCTTCGACCACCTCGGTGGTCTGGATGCCGCGACCATCGTCGGAGACCCGGAACTCCATGACTCCGGTTCCTCGCGAGGTCACACCCAGTTGCAGTCTTCCCTCCTCAGGCTTGTTCGAAGCCCGCCGATCCTCGGAACGCTCCAGGCCGTGGTCCAGGGCGTTGCGCACCAGGTGGATCAGGGGATCCTTGAGGGCCTCCATGATGTTGCGGTCCAGTTCCAGCTCCCCTCCGCGGGTCGAGATGCGGACCTTCTTGCCCAACTGGCGGGCGATCCGACGGGCCGCCATCTCGAGTTCCTCCAGGAGCGGTCGGACCGGAGCCAGACGCGCGCTCTTGACCTCGCCCAGAAGGGCCCCGAGCTGGGCGTCCAGTTCGTGATGATCCGCCGCCAGGCTGCGGACATGACGCTGCAGGCCGGCCATGATCCGCCGCAGTTCCTCGCGATCGTTGTCGGTCTGGGGGCGCTGGTCCGGCCTGGAATCCTGGTCGTCCCAGTAGCGGCGGAACTGCTCGAGATGGTTCTCCAGTTCGCGGGCCTCGTTCCACCTCTGGCGGCTGTTCAGTCGGGCCAGGACCAGTTGCTCGCCCCGACGCAGCAGCGAGTCCAGCTTCTCGGAGGCGATGCGCAGGGTCTCGCTGCCTCCACGCGGGAGGAGCGGCGACGGGCCCGCCCCGCGCCCGGCGTCCTCACGGGGAGGGCCTGACCCTTCGGCCGGCTTGGTCTGGATGGCCAGGGGGGGGGGCATCTCCTGCGGATTGGGCAGGGCAGGAGGGGGAGCCGGCCCGGATCCTGGGAAGGTGGAGTCCTGGCCGATCTGAGCCGGGACAGGGGAGGGCTGCAGGGGAGGAGAGACCGGTTCTCCGGCCGGCGGGAGGCCTTCGGCAGAGGAAGGAGCTTCCGAGAATTCCAGCCCCACCGGGATCGAGATGTCCAGCATGCTGGCCGCCTGGACCGCCATCTCCAGGATGTGGACCACCTCGTCCCGGTTGGCCTTGCCGGGGTCCTGTTTCCAGGTGGACAATACGCTCTCGGCCGCCTGGCAGATCCGCCCGACATCGTCGAAGCCGACGGCCTGGGAGGCTCCCTTGAGGCTGTGGAACTGCCGGTAGACCGGCTCCAACTGGTCCGCTCGGACCGGAACGCCCTCCTCCAGCGAGGACTCGACCGACCCCAGACCCTGGACGATCCCCTTGACATGCTCCTCGGCCTCGGCCCGGAACGTGGCCATCAGCCGCTGACGGAATTGTTCCTCCCGGCTGGTCAACTCGGCTCGTTTGCCTCCCCATCGTACTCGCTGGTTCGCAGCAGCGACTTGAGGCTGGTGGACATCTCGTTGAGGACCCGGGCGGCCCTTTCGGTCTGCCGGGTGCTCTCCAGGGCCTGCACGCTGGCGTCATGGATGGCCGCGATGGCCTGGGCGATCTGCTCGACTCCCGCCGCGTGCTGGTCGGACGAGGCCCGGATCTGGCTGGCCGCGTTCGAGGAATGGCTGATCGTGTCGGTCAGGCTGCGGATCACCTCGCCTGCGCGGTTGACCAGGTCCATCCCGGCCTCGACCGAGCGGGTTCCTGCGTCGGTGTTGCCCAGGGCCGCCGTGACGGCCTTCTGGATCTCGCCGAGGATCGAGCGGACCTGGACGGTGGCCTGGCGGGACTGCTCGGCCAGGCTGCGTACCTCGTTGGCA
>JALHDH010000015.1:11354-49440 GCA_022839105.1 bacterium | reverse complement strand
CACCGTGGTCCTGGATGGCCGCTTCCTGGTCGCCCAGCACCCCGGACCGGGACATCCCCTCTCCAAGGCCCTGGGGCCCTCCTGGTCCCCCTGGTCGGTGGCCCGGGTGGCCCGGGTCCTTTCCCGCCTGTGTCATGGCCTGGACCTGCTGCACCGGGATTCGGGCGGTCAGCTTCCGATCCGGCTGGGCCCGGCGGATCTGTGGCTGACGCCGGAGGGGAACCTGCGGCTTCGCGCCATGGGCCTGAGCCACCAGCCCGAGGCCAGCGCCGACGAGGGCACCCGCATGGCTTCGGCCATGCGGGATCTGGTCTTCACCCTGGGTCAACTCTCGCCGGACGCCGCCGCAGGAGAATTCCTGTGGCTGGCCGCCCGCTGTCAGGGTGCCGATCCCGCCCGTTCCTACCGCAGCTTCGGCGAGATGGCCGAGGCCCTGGAGCGACCGATCAGCGACAAGCCCGCCCGCATCGTTCGGGATCGGCGGGCCTCGCCGAACCTTCCCCCGGTCAGCTCGCCTGCCCCCAGGCCCTCCCGCTGGCCGGGGATCCTGGCGCTGGCGCTCCTGCTCGGGATGCTGGCAGGCCTGGCCTGGTGGGGAACGCGCCCCGCCCCCCGACCGGTCCTGGAGGCGGCCGTCGCCATGGGGCGGGGGCGCGGCGTCGAGTTCCGCTCGCTCCTGACGGGCCAGCCCCTCTCCCGGCTGGACCTGGAAGAAGCCCCCGGAGACCTCGCGGCCTCTCCGGACGGCGACCTGATCTACGCCACCCAGCCCCAGACCGCCCGGCTGGCCCTGCTGGACGTCCGCCACGGCCGAATCCGGGGCCAGATGCTCCTGGACCCCGACCCCCGGAAGCTGGAGATCACCCCCGAAGGGGACATGCTCTTCGTGATCCACCCCCAGCGCTCGATCCTGACGGTGGTGGACCTCAAGCCCCGCAGGCGGGTCCCGACGATGCTCCCGGCCCGCTCCGAGGCCCTGGTCGCCTTCGATGCCTCGCCGGTGGAGATCGCCTTCGGAGTGCACCGCAACGGAGAAGAGGCCTCCCCGGTCCTCTACCTGGCCAGCGCCGGGAACCTCACGGTGATGGGATTGAGGCCCACGCGATTGATGGCCCGGGCCGCCGCGCCCGAAGCGGGTGCCCTGGCCGTCTCGCCGGGAGGCCGACGGCTGTACGTCGCCCACCGGACCCGGCCCGAGGTCGAGATCCGGGACGCGCTGACCCTGGAGAAGATCGAGACCTGGCCCCTCCAGCGGCCGGCCGTCCGCCTGCTGCGCGCCGGGAACGCCCTGTGGGCCCTCGATGCGCAGGGCCGGCTCGAAGCGGTGGAGACCCGCACGCTTCCCTTCACGATCCCCCTGCAGGAGTGGAGGGCAGTGGCCAACGGACCCCGAAGCCAACTGCTCTGGGTCCTGGGGGGACTCCCGTCCTGCGTCCTGGTCCTCGACCCCTCCCGGGGAGAGGTCCTGGCAACCATGCCGGTTGCGGCGGGCTCGCAAAATCTGGTGGTCGTGCCGGCCGGAGGGATCGCTTCCCGACCGGCCCCGGGGAGGTAGAATGGAGCGCAAGGATCTCCTGGCCAGCCTTTTCGAGGCCGGCCTGGTCCGACCCGAGGCCATCCGGGCCGTGCTGCAGGACCCGCGCTACTCGCGCATGTCCATCGCGCAGGCCCTGGTGGAGGGGGGGCTGATCGACGAGATCACCCTGGCCGCGTTCATGGCGGATCTCTACCGCGTCCCCTTCCTGCGGATCCGCCCCGGAGACGTGCGACCCGAGGCCCTGGCCATGCTTCCCACCGAGGTGGCCAGCAACTTCTGCGTGGTCCCCCTGGGCGAAACCCCGGACGGCAGGCTGCGGCTGGCCATGGCGGATCCCTTCGACGTCACGGCCGAGGACGTGGTCAGCATGCACACCTCGCGCCCCATCGAGCGCGTGGTGGCCCCCCGGGGCGACATCCAGGAGGCCATCAAGGGCCGCGCGGCCGCCATGAGCGAGGCCCTGGATCGCTACGGGATGACCCGGCCCGGGGCCGAGGTCGAACTCTTCGTCATGCCCGACGAGGAGACCGAAGAGGCCCCTCGCGAAGGAACCCTGGGCGAGCATGACGCCCCCATCATCCAACTGGTCAACGCCCTGATCGTCGAGGCCATCGAGATCAAGGCCTCAGACATCCACGTCGAGCCGACCGAGAACAACCTGCGGGTCCGCTACCGCGTGGACGGGGTCCTGCGGACGATGGCGGAACTTCCCAAGACCATCCAGAACGCGGTGATCTCCCGGATCAAGCTGGCCTCGGGCATGGACATCTCCGAGCGGCGACGCCCTCAGGACGGCCGCAGCCGGGTCCGGCTGAGCCAGCGCTGGGTGGACCTGCGGGTCAGCACCCTGCCCACCTATTACGGCGAGAAGGCGGTCCTGCGCATCCTGGACAAGAACGTGGGCCTGCTGCAGCTCTCGGGATTGGGGATGCTGCCGGATCACCTGGCCCTGTACCAGAACCTGGCCGAGAACCCCCAGGGCATGATCCTGATCACCGGCCCGACGGGCTCGGGCAAGACGACCACCCTGTACGCAACGCTGAACGTCCGCAACCGGATCTCGGACAACATCGTCACCGTCGAGGACCCGATCGAGTTCCAGTTGGCCGGAGTCAACCAGCTCCAGGTCAACCACAAGGCCGGGGTGACCTTCGCCTCGGCCCTGCGCTCGATCCTGCGCCAGGACCCGGACATCGTCATGGTCGGCGAGATCCGCGACCTGGAGACCGCCGAGATCGCCTTCCAGGCGGCCCAGACCGGCCACTTCGTGCTCTCCACCGTGCACACGAACTCGGCTCCGGCCACGCTGACCCGCCTGCGGCACATGGGGATCGTCCCCTATCTGGTGGCCTCCTCCCTCCTGGCGGTCGTGGCCCAGAGGCTGGTCCGGCGGATCTGCGAGCACTGCCGCGAAGAGACCGCCCCGGCCCAGGAGCGCCTGGAGTTCCTGCGCCTGGCCACCGACCACGCCCTGCCCGCCACCTACTACCATGGCAAGGGTTGCCAGAAGTGCGGGATGACGGGGTTCTCGGGCAGGCTGGGTCTGTACGAGGTCCTGCCGATGACCGGTCGGATCAAGCAGCAGATCCTGCGCAAGTCCTCCCAGCGCCGGATCTCCCGAGCCGCCGCCTCGGAGGGAATCCGCACCCTGCTTGACGATGGGCTGGAGAAGGTCAGCATGGGCTGGACCACCCTCGAAGAGGTCCTGCGCGCCGTGACCGTAGAGGTCGAAAGCCTCCAGGGGCACGATCTGCACGCCCTGGGCGATGCCCTGGAGGCCTCGACCGAGCGGGCCATCGACCCGGAACCGGGCTCCGCCTCCTGAAGGAACCGGGCGGTCCACGGCAAACCGCCGGGACTGCCCGATGAGCACCGCCCTTGAGATCCGCAACCTCTCCAAGACCTACTCCGGCGGGGTCGAGGCCCTGCGCGGGGTCGACCTGGACGTGGAGGAAGGGGATTTCCATGCCCTGCTGGGCCCGAACGGCGCCGGCAAATCCACCCTGATCGGGATCCTGACCAACCTGGTCCGACCCACGGCGGGAGAGATCCGCGTCTTCGGAGTGGACGCCCGGGCCCACCCGGAGAGGGCCAGGACCCTGATGGGGGTGGTCCCCCAGGAGTTCAACTTCAACGTCTTCGAGAAGGCCCTGGAGATCCTGGTCTTCCAGGCCGGCCTGTACGGAATCCCTCGGACCCGGGCCCTGCCCCGGGCCCAGGAGCTCCTGGAACGCCTGGGCCTGGGCGACCAGATGCACCAGATCGCCCGACACCTTTCCGGGGGGATGAAGCGCCGCCTGATGGTGGCCCGCGCCCTGGTGAACTCCCCGAGGCTCCTGATCCTCGACGAGCCCACCGCCGGGGTGGACATCGAGTTGCGCCGGGGCCTCTGGGAGATCCTGACCGAACTGAACCAGAAGGGCACCACCATCATCCTGACCACGCACTATCTCGAGGAGGCCGAGCAGCTCTGCCGGAACCTGGCCATCATCGACCATGGCAGGATCCTCGAGCAGGGTCCCATCCAGGATCTGGTCCGGCGCCTGGAGGTGCAGACCTTCGTCCTGGACCTGGCGGCACCGGCCACCGGCAAGGAACTGCCCGCCGCTTTCCAGGTCCGCCGGATCGACCCCGAGCGCCTGGAGATCGACGTGCCCGGGGGCCTGACCCTGAACCAGGTCTTCGCGGCCCTGGAGGCCTGCGGCCTGGAGGTGATCAGCCTGCGGAACAAGTCCAATCGCCTCGAGGAGCTCTTCGTCCACCTCGTCGGCCGAGGTCGGCCTTGAACGCCCACGGCCTGTGGATCGCCCTGGCCACCCTCCTGCACCGGGAGGTCGGGCGCTTCCTGAGGATCTGGATGCAGACCCTTCTGCCCCCGGTGATCACCATGAGCATCTATTTCGTGGTCTTCGGAAGCCTTCTGGGCTCGCGGATCCAGCGGATCGACGGATTCAGCTACATCGAGTTCATCGTGCCCGGCCTGGTGATGATGTCGGTCATCACGAACTCCTTCTCGAACGTGGCCTCCTCGTTCTTCAACGCCCGCTTCCAGCGCAGCGTCGAGGAGTTGCAGGTGGCCCCCCTCCCCGACTGGATCATGGTGGCCGGCTACGTCGGCGGCGGGATGCTGCGGGGAATCCTGGTGGGCTTCCTGGTCTTGCTGGTCTCGCTGGCCTTCCACCCGGTCCGCTTCCACAACCTGCCCATCGTCCTGGCCTTCCTGGTCCTGACCTCCCTGGTCTTCGCCCTGGCCGGCTTCAGCAACGCGCTGATCGCCCGCCGCTTCGACGATATCTCGATCGTCCCGACCTTCATCCTGACCCCCTTGACCTACTTCGGGGGCGTCTTCTATTCGATCAGCCTGCTGCCGCCCTTCTGGCGCGGCCTGTCCCGGCTCAACCCCATCCTCTACATGGTCAACGGCTTCCGCTTCGGTTTCCTGGGCGCCTCGGACATCCCCACCTGGATCGGCCTGGCCACCCTGATCGGCCTGGCCGCAGGCCTGGTGGCGCTGAACCTGGGAATGCTGGCCCGAGGGGTCGGCCTGCGGACCTGAGCGGAGTTCGCGGCTCCGCCTCCCGATCCGGGCCCTCCTGGAGGACTTTCCCGGCCAACCCATAACAACCGCTGCCATGACCACTCTGCACCAGTTGAACCCCGAAGCGCAGGAGCGGACCCCGCGCCTGATGGATATCGCCGTCTGCGGCACGGCCCGCGCCATTCCCGGAGAGGATCTTCCCGGCGCGGCCATGTCCAACGCCGAGCTGAGCGACCTGATGGCCTTGTTGCAGGCCCGCCTGGCCCAGGACCCGGAGCCCCGGCACATCGAGCTGAGCTCGCCCTCCTTCCCCGAGGAACGGGTGGGAATCCTGTCCCGGCAGATCCTGGACTTCGATCTCAGCGCCCGGGACATGGCCGTCGCCGCCGGGCGCAGGGTCCTGGCGGGCCGCGAAGACCTGGACTCGATCCGCATCGTGATCGTCTCCACCGTCACCACCGACCGGGTGGTTCCCAGCATGGCCTCCACCCTGCAGTCCGAGCTGGGCCTTTCCAACCACATCCAGGGGTTGGATCTGTGCGTGGGCTGCAGCGGCTTCGTGGTGGCCCTGGAGACCGCGGCCCGCATGCTGGGAAGCTACCCGACGGGTTCCAAGGCCCTGGTGGTCGGTTCGGATGCGATGACCCGCGTGATCGACGCCTCGGATCGGGGCACCTGCACGATCTTCGGGGATGGGGCCGGAGCCGTTCTCCTGGAGCGCCTCCCCTCGGATTGCCGGGCGCCCTCCTGGAGGATCCGCTCGACCGAGACCTTCACCATGGGCAGCCGCGGCGAGGCCATCGAGATCCGACCCACCCCCGAGGCCCCCGGGCCGGTCTGGCGCTTCACCGCTCGCGAGGGAAAGCCCGACCTCTTCCTGGACGAGTTCAACCGCGACCGGGTCCTGATGCAGGGCCGGGCCGTCTACAAGGACATGGTGAACCTGGTCCCGGAACGGGTCCTGGCGCACCTCGAAGCCGAAGGACTGGCCCCCGAGGACGTGGACTGCTGGCTCTTCCATCAGGCCAACATGCGGATGCTGGAGGCCATCGCCAGGAGGCTGCGCATCCCGCCCGGCGCGATGCGCTGCAATATCGACCGTTACGGGAACACCACCAGCGGTTCGGTGCCGATCCTGCTCGATCAGCAGATCGAGGCCGGCCTGGACTCGGCCCGGCGCCTCCTGATGGTGGGCTTCGGAACCGGCTACTCCCTGGGCATCGTCCTCCTGGAGCGCCCGGAGGCCTGAGCCCGAAACGGGCCCTGACCCGGGGGTTCAGGGCCCGGGCGCCACGACCTCGAAGCGGGCCTCCAGCCCTCCCTCCGAGCTGGTGGCGGCCCAGACCTTGAAGAGGCCCGGTTCCACCACGAACTCCATGTCCCGATCCAGGAAGCCCAGTTCGCGGGGCCCCAGGGTGAAGTTCAGGCGCTTTTCCTCTCCGGGCCGCAGCGTCACCCTCTCGAAGCCGCGCAACTCCTTGACCGGCCGGGTCACGCTGGAGGCCACGTCCTGCACGTAGATCTGGACCACCTCGTCCCCGGCCCGCGGCCCGAGGTTGCGGACCGTGACCGAGACCGTCTGGCTGCCATCCGGGGCCAGGCTGGCTGACCCCAGGGCCAGGTCGGACAACTCGAAGCGGCTGTAGCTCAACCCGTGCCCGAAGGCGAAGAGCGGGGTCACCTCCACGTCGAGGTACTTCGAGGTGTACTTCTCGGCCGTGGGCGGACGGCCGGTGGACTTGTGCGCGTAGTAGATCGGGCACTGTCCGACGGTGCGGGGGAAGGTGATCGGGAGCTTGCCCCCGGGATTCACCTCGCCGAAGAGGACATCGGCGATGGCGTGCCCCGCCTCGGTCCCGGCAAACCAGGTCTCCAGGATGGCCGGGGAGTTCTCGGCGATCCAGGAGAGGCTCAGGGGGCGACCGTTCATCAGCACCACGGCATAGGGCCTCCCGGTCTGGTGGATGGCCCGGATCAGGTCCATCTGCCGGCCGGGCAGATCCAGGCTGGTCCGGCAGGCGGCCTCGCCGCTCATCTCGGCGGTCTCACCCACCACGATCAGGGTCACCTCGGCCTGCCGCGCCGCGGCCACGGCCCGCTCCAGGCCCTGGGGAGGGACCGGCGTCGTGGCCAGACGGACCGGGTCGATCCCCTCCGCCCCGACCACGTTGGTCCCTCCAGCCAGACTGGAATCGGCGGGACGGGAGTGGAGGTTCCCGGTGGCGCCGGGAACGCCCAGGTCCACCCCCTTCTCGTGCAGGACCCGCACCTTCGAGCCCACCCGCGAACGGATTCCCTCGAGCAGGGAGACGGCATCCTGGGGACGGCCGTCGCCGGACCACGAACCCAGGACCGCCTTGGGGTCATCGGCCAGGGGACCGACGACGGCCAGGGTCTTGAGGTCGTCTGACAGGGGGAGAAGGCCCCCCTGGTTCTTGATCAAGACCATGGAGCGGGCCGCCAGGCGCCGGGCCGCCTGGCGATGCGCCGGAGCCAGCAGGGTCTTCGCCTCGCGGGATTCGTCCACGTAGGGGTTCTCGAAGAGGCCCAGGCGGAACTTGGTGCGCAGCACCCTGCGGACCGCCTCGTCGAGGAGCGCCTCGGGAAAGCGCCCGGCGGCGATCTCTCCAGGCAGGTGCCGGTTGTAGAGCCGGCTGACCATCTCGATGTCCACGCCGGACCCCAGGCCCAGTCGGGCCGCTTCGGCCTCGTCCGCAGCCTGCCGATGGAAGAGGAGCTCGCGGACCGACTCATAGTCGCTGACCACGACGCCGTCGAAGCCCCATTCCTGGCGCAGGATTCCGGTCAGGGTGTCGTGGTTGCCCGAGGTGGGGATCCCGTTGAGGTCGTTGAAGGCGCTCATCACCGAGCCGGCCCCGGCCTGCAAGGCGGCCTGGAAGGGCGGGAAGTGGACCTCCCTGAGGGTCCGCTCGGAGAGATCGGCTCCGGCATAATCCCGACCGGCCTCGGCGGCCCCGTAGGCCACCCAGTGCTTGGCGCAGGCCAGCACGCGCTCGGGATGCGCCGGATCCTGGCCCTGGAAGCCCCGGACCCGGGCCCGGGCCAGCGCCGAGCCCAGGAACGGATCCTCCCCGGCCCCTTCGGCCACCCGACCCCAGCGGGCGTCCCGGGCGATATCCACCATCGGCGCAAAGGTCCACTTCAAGCCCGTGGAGGAGGCCTCGCGGGCGGCGATCTCCGCGGCCTGGCGGGCGGCCTCGGGATCCCAGGCCGCCGCCTCCCCCAGCGGGATCGGGAAGACCGTCCGGTGTCCGTGGATCACGTCGAAGGCGAAGAGGATCGGGATCCCCAGACGGGACTCGCGCACGGCAACCCTCTGCAGGGCGTTCACCCGGGCCGCTCCGCGGACATTCAGGGTCGAACCCAGCCGCCCGGCCCGGGCCTCGACGACCAGGTCCTCGGAATGGGTGCCGGCGGCATCTCCTCCCAGCATCTGAAGCTGGCCCAGCTTCTCTTCCAGGGTCATCCGGGCCAGCAGGGCCTCGACCCTGGCCTCGATCCGGGCCGGAGGAGAAGCCCAGGCAGGAAGGGCCAGAAGGGCCAGCAGCAGGGTCTGGAGGAGGCGGGGAATCTTCATGCCTGGGGTTTCCTCGGTTCCTCCGACGGACCCTTCCGAACCTCCAAGATCAGGCCCCGACCTCCGAACCACCAGGCCCCGGGCAGATTGGAGGCGGTCATGACCAGACGATTGAGCAGGGCCACCCCCAGAGCCTCATCCGCCGGAAGAGGCAAGAGCAGGACCAGCAGGCCCTCCCGCACTCCCCAGCCTCCCACCGAGACGGGGACCATGGAGACCAGGGTCGCGGGCAGGACGGCCTCGGCACAGGAAAGCAGATCCAGGGGAAGGCCCATCGCCCGGGCCCCGGCCCAGAGCGAGAGGACCCGCAGCAACTGGGTCAGGAGGCCCAGTCCGATGACCCGGAGCAGGACCCGGGGCTGGCGCCGGAAGGCCGCCACCTGATGGTGCAGTCGTCGCAGGAAGTCCCGGCCGGGCATCCGGGGCATCCGACGGTAGAAGACCAGGGCCAGCCTCCAGACCCGGCGATTCCAGGCCAGCGCGGCCATGGCCAGGAGCGCCAGCACCGGAAGCCCGGACCAGGCCAGTTCCTGCATGCTTCCCAGGCGCAGCCAGGCCGAAAGCGAGGCCAGCCCCGCCGCCAGGCCCAGCCCCACGCCCCCACAGAGCCGATCGACCGTCACGGCGGCCAGGCTCGTCCGAGCCGGGACCCGGCTGGCCGCCAGGGCCCCCAGGCGGACCAGATCCCCTCCCACGCCGGAGGGCAGGAAAGTGCCCAGGAAGGTGGACACGAAGGTCATCCTCAGGAGGTCGGCCGGGAGGATCCGCCAGCCTCGCGAGTCGAGCAGGACGCCCAACCGGAGGCTGGCCAGGGGGACCTGGAGCAGGGCGGCCCCCAGCGAGGCGACCAGCCAGGCCGGGTGCAGGTCCCGGAAGAGCGAAACCATCCGGGCAGGGTCCACCGCCCGGGCCAGGAGGACCAGGAGGACCAGGCTGGTCAGGGCGCGCAGGCAGCGCCCCGGACTCAAGGTCGGCCCGGATTTCACGGGACTCGCAGAGGGAGTGGCAGGCATCCATCGAGCCTTTCGCCTGCACCTCCCGGGCTTCCTGGCCCTGCGCGCAGGGCTGGGGGGGCCGGCCCCGAAGTCGCGGGCTCCAGGAACGACCCCAGCCTTCCGTCGAGGTCCAGCAAACGCATGCTCGAGAAGTTCTTCCGAACCAAGACCCTGGAGCGGATCGCCGAAGAATCGGCCCACAGCGCCACCCACGGCCTGAAACGCTCCCTGAAGGCTCGGGACCTGGTCGCCCTGGGGATCGGGGCCATCATCGGAGCCGGCATCTTCGCCACCACCGGGACGGCTGCGGCCGGTGGCGAGAATCACCTCGGGGCCGGTCCCGCGGTGATCCTGTGCTATATCCTGGTGGCCATCACCTGCGCCTTCTGCGCCCTGTGCTATGCCGAATTCGCCTCGATGATCCCCATCGCGGGCAGCGCCTACACCTACGCCTACGCCACGCTGGGCGAACTGGTGGCCTGGATCATCGGCTGGGATCTGATCCTGGAGTATGCCGTGGGCAACGTGGCCGTGGCCATCTCCTGGTCGGGGTACTTCGGGTCGCTGATCCGGGGGCTGGGAGTCCCGATCCCGGACTGGCTGCTCACGGCCACCCAGACCGCTCCGGCGGAGGTCATGCAGAACGCCCCCCACCTGATGGGAGTCCCGATCGTCTTCAACCTGTCGGCCATCCTGATCGTGGCGGCCCTGACCTGGTTGCTGGTCCGGGGAATCCGCGAATCGGCCCAGGCCAACAACGCGATGGTCGCCGTCAAGCTGCTGGTGGTGCTCTTCGTCATCGGCCTGGGCGCCTTCTACGTGGATCCGGCGAACTGGCACCCGTTCGCCCCCAACGGCTGGGCCGGGATCAAGGCCGGCGCGGCCCTGATCTTCTTCGCCTATATCGGCTTCGACGCCGTGTCCACCGCGGCCGAGGAGACCGAGAACCCGGGGCGCAACCTGCCCATCGGGATGATCGGCTCACTGGTGGTCTGCACGATCCTGTACGTCCTGGTCGCCGCCGTGCTGACCGGCCTGATCCCCTACACCGAGCTGGGCACCGCCGAGCCGATGGCCACGGCCTTCGAAAAGCTGGGCCTGCACTGGGCCTCGGGAATCATCGCCTTCGGCGCGCTGATCTCGATGACCGCCGTGCTGCTGGTCTTCCAGATGGGGCAGCCCCGCATCTTCTTCTCGATGGCCCGGGACGGCCTGCTCCCCCGGTTCTTCAGCCGCGTCCACCCGAAGTATCGGACCCCCCACGTGACCACGATCATGACCGGAGTGGCGGTGGCCGTCGCCGCCGGGTTCATGGACATCAACGCCGTGGTCGAGCTGTGCAATATCGGCACCCTCTTCGCCTTCCTCCTGGTCTGCGCCGGGGTTCTCGTCCTGCGCCACACCCGCCCCCAGGCTCCCCGCCCCTTCCGGACGCCCCTGGTCCCCTGGATCCCCCTCCTGGGAATCCTGTCCTGCGGCTACCTGATGGCGGCCATGCCCTGGGTGACCTGGGTCCGATTCGGAATCTGGCTGCTGCTGGGCCTGGGGATCTACCTGGTCTACGGGATGCATCACAGCCGCATCCACGAACCGGTCGCCGAGGAGGCCCCGGCAGGCTTCGTCGACAGCCACTGACCTGAGAATCCGTCCGGCTCCCCTCGGAAAGGGCCTCGGAGCGAGGTGCCGAACCAGTCGGAACCATGAGCGGTCATGAGCTGGTCGTCCTGGAGGGGCGGGATGCCGGGCAGGTCCTTCCCCTGCAAGGCCCCCAGATCGTCCTCGGCCGCCCGGGTTCGGGACTGGAGAATGCCCTGGAGTTCGAGGACCCTTCGGTCTCTCGAGTCCACGCCGTCCTGGACTGGTGCGAGGAGGCCGGAACCTTCGAGATTTCCAACCGTTCCTTCACCAGTCCGGTCCGCGTGGACGGAGAGCCGACCCGTGGCCGGACCCGCCTGACCCCCGGCGCCCGGATCCAGTTGGGAAGCCTCCTGGCCGAGTTCCGGCGGCTCGAACCCGAAGACCAGGCCGCCCACCCGGAAGAGTACAAGGTGATGGGCATCCTGGAACTGCTCGGCGAGGGCCGACCGGCCGCCCGCTACCAGGTCACCGGGAAGCGCACCCTGATCGGCCGCGCCTCCCACTGCGACATCGCCCTGGAAAGCACGGCCGTCTCGCGACTGCACGCCAGCCTGCAGTGGATGGGTCGGGTCCCGATCCTCCAAAGCCTGACGGTCAACTCCACCACCCACGTCAACGGCCAGTCGATCCCCCAGGGGGTCTCGCTGAGCCCCCGGGACCTGATCGTCCTGGGGGGCGAGGTCTTCCTGCGCTGGGTCCCCCTGGAGATCATGGCCGAGGAGGAGGAGCGCTGGAGGGCTGCCGAGGTCGAGCTCCCCACGCCCACCTCCGCGCCGGCGGCCCTTCGCGCTCCAGCCCCGTCGCCCTGGTCCTCCCGGCTCCGGGACTTCCTCTTCGAGTCGCCCCTCCCGGCCCGAATCGCCTTTCTGGAAAACCTCCGGGCCCGCCTGGAGAAGGGAGCCTCGATCACCGCCGCCGTCGAGGAGGCCGGAGCAGAGACCCTGCCTCGGCAGGCGCCCGTCCTGGCCCAGGGAATCGTCTCGGGGCAGGGCCTGGCCGACTCGATGGCGCGATTCCCGGGGACCTTCGGCAACTATGAGACCAGCATGGTCCGGGCCGGTGAGGAATCGGGAACCCTGGACAGCCAGTTGCAGGTCCTGGCGGATTCGCTGAAGGAGGCCCTGGCCCTTCGCCAGGACCTGCAGCGCCAGCTCCGCTGGCCCCTGCTCTGGTCCGGAGGCGTGGTCATGGTGGCCCTGCTTCCGCTCCTCGCCCGACAGGGCTTCCAGAAGTGGCTCTTCGCCGTCCTGGGGAGCCTGGCCGCCGCGCTGGGCCTGCTCGTGGCGCTGGGGCTGACGGTGCGGGTCCTGTACTCCTGGCGCCCCCTGCGCTCGCGCCTGGAAGACCTTCTGGCCCGGACCAGCACCTTCGGACGCGCCTTGCGCCTCCAGGTCGGGGTCCGCTTCCTGGAGGTCCTGGGTTCGCTCCTGGCTTCGGGGCTCTCCTTGCCCCAGGCCGCCCAACTGGCGGCGCGCTGCACTGGAAGCCTGCACTACGAGTCCCACCTGCTGCGCTCCGCCGGCGAGCTGGGCTGGGGGGCTTCGGTCCTGGACGTCCTGGGTTCGCTCGATTTCTTCCCGGAGGAAATCCTCGAGCGGATCGGGCAAGGCGAGGAGGAGGGCCGGCTTCCCGAGGTGCTGGCGCAGACCGCCGGCGACCTGCGCCGACGGGCCCGTTCCGAGACCGAGACGATGGTGACGGGGCTCTTCCAGGTCTGCCTGGGATTGGGAGTCCTGCTCCTGCTGCTGGGCCTGGCGACCAACCGCCTGCTCTTGTTCTGAACTGCCGGGCAGGAGTTCAGCCCTGCCGGGCCCCTCCCAGGCGGCTGACGGCGATGGCCACCACCGAGACCAGGTAGAGCTGGCCCAGGATGGCCTGCGCCACGGCCAGGGCCCGAGGCGCTCCGGGCTGCGGGGTCAGATCGCCGAAGCCCACCGTGGCCAGGTTCACGTAGCTGAAATACACATAGGACCCGAGATCCTGGGATCCGTTGGCGAAGAAGGGGCATCCCAGGTTGGTGGTCAGCATGAAGAGCCAGGAGAAGAGGAGCCCCAACAAGACGTAGATGGCCAGCAGGCCCAGGATCGACTGCATGTTGATCTGGGGGAAGCTGGCCAGATGGCGCCCGATGGCCCCGATCGTCCCCAGCACGACCAGGGCCCAGAGCAGGGGGACGGCCATGAAGGCGATCGGATGCTCGGCCCAGGCCACCTGGGTGGCCAGCAAGCCGGCCACCAGGATCAGGGCCATCATCTGCGTGAGGACCAGACGACGGACCCCCGAGACCTGCAGGGTGACGAGCAAGGCCAGGCCCTGAAGGCCTCCCGCCAGGGTGGACCAGGGGCGGACCGTCCCGAAGGTGATCGAGACGACCACCGCGGTCAACAGGAAGAAGAGCGCGGCCCCATAGGCGCGTTGGGTCTGGTCTCCACGGTTGCCGTTCTCGAAGGATGCCACTTCAACAGGAGGCTTCGCCTCCCAGGACGGCATCCCTCGAGACCTGGGGCGAGCACAGGAGCCGGGACCCGGCGGGGGGAATCCGACCGGGAGGAGGTGCGCCGTTGCCGGTTCGGAATGCATCGGGTCCGTGGACCCGACGGAGCCTGCTGGGGGCCATGGGAGCCCTGGGCCTCTCGCTGGTGATGCCGGCCAGGGCCGGCGAGGCCAACCTGTCGCTGGACGAGGTCCTGACCCATCTCCGGGGGGCCAGCCCCCTGGGAGCCTGGGTCATGGAACAGGCCCTGACCCCCCGGGGCCCCATCGCCCAATCCACAGGCGAAATCCGCTTCGGGACCTGGGATGCCGGGGCCTTCGTCCGCAATCGCCCCCGGAGCCGGCTGGTCTCGGCGGCCTCGATCATGGTCCACGAATCCTGCCACTACCTGACCCGGGTCCTGGCCGCCCGGAACGACTTCGAGTCGCTGGCCCACCCCGGCAGCGTCGGGCTCGTGGTGGCACCAGGACGGGTCCTGACCCTCCGCGGCAGGCCGACCCTCCCCGCCCGTGAGGCCGCCGAATCCTTCCCGGCCTTCCTGAAGGAGACCCAGCGCTTCGGGACCTATATCGCCTCGCCGGATCCCCATCTGGCGACCCAGAAATTCGGTTTCTTCGGCCTTCTCGACGAGCTTGCAGCCTACCACGCCGGGACGCGCGCAGGCGTGGACCTGGTGCGGGAGCTGGCCCGTCGCCCCTCGGGAACCGCCGCGGACTGGGTGGGTCGCCTGGCCGATGCCGACGCCACGGTGGTCGCCTGGCCCGAGTTCCGTGGCTATATCCTGGCCTGGATGGCCTTCGTCCGTCGGAATCGCCCCCCGCTCTTCGGAGAGCTGGTCGCGCGAGCCGACCTGCGCCAGGCCTTCCGGGAGATCGATCAGGCCTACGGCTCGCTGTGTCAGGCCTGGTATCGGGATCTGCCCGGCCTGCTGGGCACCCTGGCTCGTGCGGGGATCCAGGTCCGCTTCCAGGACGGCGCCCTCCTGGCGGGCGGGCAGGGAAGGGTCCTGTTCCGCGCCGAGTTCGAGGCCATCCTGACCGGGATTCGGACTCGGCGGGATCTCCAAGAAGTCGACAGGGCCCTCTCGGCCCCCTGAACCCCTCGCAGGAATCCCTGCCGGGATTCAGGAAATGCGCCTGCTCCGCGGTTTCCGAACCGGTCCGGCGAGGACCGGCAACCCTCCGGGAGGTCTGCATGCCCACACAAGCTGCCCCAGGAGTCCTGGAAGGATGAGCCGGCCGGCCGGCCAGATGCTGGCCCTGGTCGCCCTCTCCCCCACGGCCGAGTCCGTGGCCCGGGAGGCCTCCAGGCTTTCCCGGTCCCTGGGGATGCGGATCCGCTTCCTGCACGTCGGCGAGAAGACCCCCGCTTCCCAGAGCCGGCTGGAATCCATGCTGACCGAAGCCCTGGGCGGGGAGCCGGGCGAGGTCGTCTTCCGCTCGGGCCGCATCGAGGAGGTCGTGGCCGAGGAAGCCCGGGACTGCGAGCTGGTGGTCCTGGGAGCCCTGGAACAGGAGGGTCCCCTGGCCCCCCTGATCCGCTCGGTGGCCCGTCGGGTGGCGCGCACCGCCCCCTGCTCGACGCTGCTCCTGCCCTCGCCGCGTCCTTCCCCCGAGCCCTTCCGGCGGATCGTGGTCGCCCTGGACCCGGAGACGCCTTCCCACGAGATGCTGCGCTCGGTCCTGGATCTGGCCCGCGTCGAGGACGTGGAGGTCCTGCACGTGGTCCAGGAATTCGAGTTGCCGGCCCTGAACCTGGCCCTGGAGGAGGGGGCCGACCTGGAGCAGACCGAGGACGAGCGCCGCGTCAGCGTCCTGGTGGCCCGCCATCGCCTGGCCAACCTGCTGGAGAGCTGCGATCCCGGCGAGATCCCCGCCCGGGTGGAGAGCCTGGCGGGAAGGGAAGGGCTGGAGGCCATCCAGTTCTCGCACGAGAACTCCGCCGACCTCCTGGTGGTCCCGGCCCCCCAGCGCGAGCAGTCCTCGCTCCTCGAGCGCCTCTTCCCCCACGGCACCGACCTGACCCTGCAGACCCTTCCCTGCGCCCTCCTGGCCTGGCGGCCAGGGCGGACTCCATGAGCCACTCCGACCTGGTCAGCCTCCTCCTGGCGCTGGGCCTCCTGGTTGGAATCGCCCGGGCCCTGGGCGAGCTGGCCTCGGCGCTGCGCCAGCCGGCCGTGCTGGGCGAGATCCTGGCGGGGGTCCTGTTGGGGCCCACCATCCTGGGAAGCCTGTGGCCGGAAGCCACGGCCGGCCTCTTCCCCGAAACCGGTCCGGTGGCCTTCGGCCTGCAGGGGATGACCCAGGTGGCGGTGGTCCTCTTCCTGCTGGTGGCGGGCCTGGAGGTCGACCTGTCCCGGATCAAGCGCCAGGGCCGGATGGCCACGGTGGTCAGCGCGGCCGGGATGTTCTTCCCCTTCGCCCTGGGCTTCGCCGGGGTCTACGCCGCCCCGGCGCTCCTGGGCAAGCCCCCCGAGACCGGCACCTTCCTGTATGCCCTGTTCCTGGCCACGGCGCTCTCGATCTCGGCCCTGCCGGTGATCGCCAAGATCCTGATGGACCTGCACCTGTTCCGGACCGACCTGGGCATGATCATCCTGGCCGCAGCCATCGTCAACGACTTCATCGGCTGGCTGCTCTTCGCCCTGGTCCTGGGACTGATCCCGGGGCGACACCTCGACGAGGGCAGCTTCGACATCCGGACCACCGTGACGGCCACCCTGGTCTTCGCGTTGGGGATGCTGACGGTCGGCCGGACCTTGCTCGACCAGGTCCTGGTCCGGGTCCAGGCCCAGGCCGCCTGGCCCGCCGGGGTGCTGGCGCTCTGCGTCTCGCTGGCCCTGCTCTGTGGCGCCTTCGCCGAGTGGATCGGCGTCCACGCGATCTTCGGAGCCTTCCTGGTGGGGGTGGCCCTGGGGGACTCCAGGCACCTGCAGGAGCGGACGCGGCTGATCCTGCACCACTTCGTGGCCGCGCTCTTCGCACCGCTCTTCTTCGCCAGCATCGGACTGCGGGTCAACTTCGTCGAGGCCTTCGACCCCGTCCTGTGTCTGGTCGTGCTGGCCATCGCCTGCCTCGGCAAGGTCCTGGGCTGCGGGGGTAGCGCCCTGCTGGCCGGAATGCCGAGCCGCCAGGCCTGGGCCCTGGGATTCGGGATGAACGCCCGGGGCGCCATGGAGATCATCCTGGGCCTGCTGGCCCGCGAGGCCGGCCTGATCGACGACCGGATGCTGGTGGCCCTGGTGGTGATGGCCCTGGTGACCTCGATGCTGAGCGGCCCCTTGATGGAGAGGATGCTGGCCCGGCGCCAGCCGGCCCGTTTCGCCCGATTCCTCCGGGATCGCGGGTTCTTCGTCCTGGGTTCCGACCTCGACCAGACCCAGGCCATCGCCGCGGTGGCCGGCGGGCTGAGCACCGCGTTGGGCTCCCCCCCCGAGGTCCTCCTGGAATCGATCCACCGGCGTCAGAGGCTGACCGGCGACGAGCTGGCCCCCGGAGTCCGCCTGGCCCACGGCCGGCTTCCCGGGATCGCCGCGCCGCTGATCGGCGTGGCCCTGTGTCGGGAGGGCTTCAAGGGCGCCGGGGCGACCGAGCCGGTTCGCGCCGTGGTGGTGGTCATCACGCCGCTCGAAAAGGAGGACGAGCAGCTCGAGGTCCTGGCCGACCTGGCGCGCACCTTCCTGGCCCCCAGGCTGCGTCGGGCACTTCTGGCCTGCGCCACCCCATTGGAGATGCGGGCCCTGCTCCGCAGCGCCCAGGGCGAATCCGAGTCTTGAGGAGTCGGCCCGCGACTGCACAAACTTCACATCCGTGCAACACAGCCCCGGCTTCGGGGAATCATGATGGAGATTGGAGCCGGAAGGCTCCGGACCCATCCCGGGAGGCAGACCCATGAGCACACCGATCGGCGGCTCCAGCAGCCACTACTTCACTCCCACCCAGCTCAGCCGCATCAACGCGGCGATGCGCGGCGAGGATGAGAGCCCGTTCAAGTCGGTTCCTGCAAGCCAGGACGGACCCCAGGACGTGATCATCATGCGCGCGCCGGGCGAGGGGGGCCTGACCCAGAGCATGGATCCCCGTCAGTTGCCCGCTCAGCTTGCCGAGAAGGGCGTCGAGATCCAGGAGGAGCTCGACACGGTCGGCGTCACCGCCAGGGTGGATCCCAAGACCGCCGAGAAGCTCGAAAAGGAAGGCTTCCTGGTCTTCGACAACCGGCCGCGCGACCTGTGGCCGGGCCTGCCCAAGGTCCAGATGGATCTGGACTCCTCGGACTTCTCGATGCCCCTCGTGGACCCGGTGGCCCTGACCAAGGCGGATCACCTGCACCAGCAGGGGATCACCGGCAAGGGCCAGGTGGTAGCGGTCCTGGACTCGGGATTCGACCACCCGAAATTCAACCTGCTGGCCTGGCAGGACGTGGTCGACGGTTCGCCCAGACCCATCGATCCGGTGGGGCACGGCACCCACGTGGTGGGAGATGTCCTGGCCACGGCCCCGGACGCCAAGATCGTGGCGGTCCGGGTGATGGACGAGAAGGGCCAGGGTCGCCCCTCCGACATCATCCGGGGCCTGCAGTGGGCCATCCAGAACAAGGAGAAGTACGACATCGAGGTGATCAACATGTCCCTGGGTGCCGGTCCGGACGGCCGTCCGGACCGGGAGGATCCGATCAACCGGGCGGTCGAGATGGCCACCCGGCACGGGATCACCGTCGTCGCCGCGGGGGGCAACAGCGGCCCCGACATCCGGACCCTGGGCTCTCCGGCGGACTCCGCCTCGGCCCTGACCGTGGGCGCCACCCTGGACCGCCAGAAGGTCAGCGACTTCTCCTCTCGGGGGCCTACGGATGATGGCCTGATCAAGCCGGACATCATGGCTCCCGGCGAGTTCATCGTGTCCTGGAGCGTCCCCGGCTCGGAGATGGAGCAGACCGGCAAGACCGTGCAGGCCCTGCGCAACATGAGCGGCGAGCAGCTCAAGGCGCTGTTGAGCGCCAAGCCCCAACTGATCCAGGGCCTGGGCCTGCCGCGGGACATCCTCCGGCGCAGCCCGGAGGAAATCGCCAAGGCGGTCAAGTCGGGGCTGCCCCCGGTCTACATCCCCGAGGAAGGCCTGGTGGCCGCTCCCGGAACCTCGTTCGCCGCCCCGCTGGTGGCCGGAATCGTGGCTGGCCTGGAGCAGGCCAAGGACTTGGAGCCGCGGACCCTCAAGGAGATCCTGCGCAACACCGCCGACCCGATGCCCGGGTTCGCCGCCCACGAGCAGGGCAAGGGCTTCGTGGACGCCCAGGAGGCCCTGGAGCAGGTGCGCAAGCACTCCTGACCCGAGACTCCCGACCCTGACGGGAAGCCCGGCCGCCGAAGCGGTCGGGCTTCCCGATTTCAGGGAGGGGAAGCCTCAGAAGAGCCGGAGTTCCTCCGAACCCGCCGGACTCAGGAGCCGGATCGAGTTCCTGCCCACGCGGACCACTCCCAGGGCCCGGCCCAGCCAGGCGAACCACCTGCGCAGGGTCCCCGCCCGGCGCGCCGCGGTGCTGCCCGCCAGAGCCGACTCGCGGGCCACCAGCTCCTCGAGTGCCGACTGCTCGAGCCGCCGGGAAGGCGAGAGCAGAAGTTCCACCAGGGCCCGACGCATGATCGGCAGCTCCAGGACCAGGCGTGCCAGGAACTCGTGGCGGGGCTCGACTCCCATCTCGACGTAGTCCCGCCCGGCCCCGGTCAGGTGCAGACGCCCCTGGGCCATCCCGATCAGGCCCAGCATCTGGCAGGCCTCGGCATAGTAGCCTCCCTGGCGGGGGCTGAATCCCAGGGCCTCGGCCACCCGGGCCGGCTGGTCGAGCCCCTCGGAGACCAGGAAGGGAAGCCGGGCCACCTTCTCGAGGTCATCGGCCTGGGGGACTCCCAGGGCCTGACCGGCCATGGCCTTCTGCACGGGAAGGCGACCCCGTCGCGGGCACAGGCGATAGGCCGCGGCCCGGACAAGTCGCGGTGCGCGATAGCAGTCGGGGGGATCGAAGAGATACTCCCGGAGGCGGATCACCCCTTCCTGGGGCGAGAAGGTGAAGAAGATCGGGCGCACCGGCTTGGGAGTCAACCGGCTCCAGAATCGGAAGGGATAGTAGAGCTGGCGCAGGTGGAAGTCCGCCGGCTCGCCGATCTTGGCTTCCAGGATCAGGACCTCCCGGGGCCCCTCGTAGCCGGCATCGACCTCGACCTGGACGCCTTCGACCTCCAGAAGCTGCCCCGCCACCCGGAAGCTGAAGCGAGGGGCCCTCTTGCGGCCCCGGATGGTGGGGAAGAGCGTGGCCACGCCGGTGAAGTGCGAGAGCAGGCCCGAATGATAGGCCAGATCCAGGTATTGGGACTCCGAAAGGCCCTGCTCGAGGGTTCGCAGGCTGAACTCGGCCCGGGAGGGGAACTCGCACGGAGGCGGACAGGGTTCCAGGACGTGATAGCCCTGGCCCCGGAGCAGGGCATACTCCCCGTTGCGGACCGGCAGGAGGAAGAGGTTGCGCCGGCGCAGGGCCTCGGGCAACTGATGGAGATGGTCGAACTTGGCCATCAGCCGCGGCTCGAGGCCCGTGCGCGACTTGATCTCCGAGGCGAGCAGGCGGGTCGGAACGCCTTCGGGCCGATCCTCCAACAACAGCTCCCAGGCCTCGGCCAGGTTCACCGGAAGCTGCAGACCAGGACCTCGCGGATGGCCTGCCTGGAATCGGCCTTGGAGTTGATGAAGCGGTTGGCCCGGACGAGGTGGATCGGAAAGCCCTGATACAGCTCGTGGACCAGGGGGCTGTCCGAGTTGGACAGGAGGACCTTGACCCGGCGCGAGGCCAGTTCGCGAAAGACCTCCGCCAGGCGGGCCTGCTCGGCCTCACCGAAGCTCCAGCGCGTATAGGCAGTGAAGCTGGAGGTGACGCTCAGCGGCTGATAGGGGGGATCGAAGTAGACCAGATCCCCCTTCTGCGCGGTTTCCAGGACCGACTCGAACCCCTCCACGGCCAGCTCCACGCCTTCCAGGGCGCACGCCGCCGCTCGCAGTCGAGGCTCGGCCAGGATGGGGGGATTCTTGTATCGGCCGAAGGGGACGTTGAACTGCCCCGAAGAATTGACCCGATACAGTCCGTTGTAGCAGGTCTTGTTCAGGTAGATCGTGCGAGCGGCCCGGTCTACCGATTCCAGATCCTCGGGAATCCAGGAGCGGACCCGGTAGAAGTGCTCCTCCGAGTGCTGCCCGGCGTGCTCCGCCAGACGCCGGATCAAGCCTTCCAGATCGGTCTGCAGGGTCCGATAGACCTCGATCAGGTCCTGGTTGAGGTCCGAAAGGCGGACCCGATGGCGGGCCGGATCGGGCAAAAGATGGAAGAACACGGCGGCGCCACCCACGAAGGGCTCGAAGTAGGCGCCGTAGCGACGGGGGAACCAGCGGTCGTATTGGGCCAGCAACTGGCTCTTGCCGCCGGCCCACTTCAAGACGGGGCCAGGCGCACATGCCCTCTGACTGGCCCTGGTGGAGGTCCTGGGCACGGGAAGGCCCGGCCTTCGCGACCTCTCCGATTCCTCCTGCCAGCCCGCCCAGGGAAAGGAAGGTCGGGAACGAAGGGAGTGCCCTGTGGGGTGCGCCGCTCCCCGTGGAGGCCTTCTGTTGAGATTCGAAATCGACTGGTGCGAGGAATACCTGGAATACCGCCGCGAGAGAGGCCTCGGACAGGTTCCCGAAGGCCTGGTCGGTCGGCTGGAATCCCTCCTTCGAGAGTACCGAAGCCTGGTGGACCACGGGCAACTCCTGGAGGCCCGACGCCTGGTCCGCTGGCTGGAACCCCGGAGCAGCTTCATCCTGCGCGACCCGGAGGACGAGACCCGCTACGAATGCCTCCAGACCCGCGACGGGGAGCAGTTCCGCGTGGTCTCGGCCTATGCCCCCGAAGAGGTCGAACTCCAGACCCGCCAGATGCCGGAGGCCCGGGACGAGGTGGTGGCCCTGGCCTTCCCTCCCCCGACCCAGGAACCGCCGCGAGATCCGGAGCCCTCCCGGGAGTGAGCCCGTCCAGCCGGATCACGGCCGCGATGCTCCTCGTGCTGCTGGCTGCCGGATGCGCCCCGCGCCTGAAGGGCCCGGCCCTGCCCGGAGCCGAGACGAGCCGTTCCGAGAGGGCCCGGCGGCTGGTCTGCCTGGCCCCGAACCTGACCGAGACGGTCTTCGCACTGGGGCTGGGAGACCGGATCGTGGCCGTGACCGACAACGACCACCATCCTCCCCAGGTCGAAAGCCTGCCCCGGGTGGGAGGGATGCAGCCGGACTTCGAGCGGATCCTGGCCCTCCACCCGGACCTGGTCCTGCTCGACGCCAACCTGCACGGCCAGGAGATCCGATCCCGACTGGAGGGACTGGGCCTGCCCGTCCTGGTGCTGAAGACCCGGACCCTGGAGGATCTGCAGACCACCCTTCCCGTGCTGGGCCAGGCCCTCGGAGCCGAGGAACAGGCCGAGGAAGCCCTGGCTGCCTTCCAGGCGGGCCTGCAGGAGGTGGAGCGGGCGGCCCGGACCCTGCCTCACGCCCCCCGGGTCTTCGTGGAGATCTGGGGCGAGCCCCTCATGACCGCGGGGAGGGCCAGCCTGGTCCACGAGCTGGTCGAGCGCTCGGGAGGCCAGAACGTCTACGGGGACCTCTCGGAGACCTATCCCACCATCTCGTTGGAGGACCTGATCCGACGGGATCCCGAGATCCTGCTGCTGACCACCCTGGACCCGGCCGAGTTGTCGCGCCGGGCCGGCTGGGAGCGCCTGAAGGCCGTGCAGGAGGGTCGGGTTCGGAAGCTCGAGCCCGACCTGGTGGTCCGCCCGACCCTGCGCAGCCTGGAGGGATTGCGCCACCTGGTCCACCTCTTCGGGGAGCTGGCCCGATGAAGAGGACCTCCCTCGCCCTCCGCCTGGCCCTGGCCTGCGCCGGCGGCGCCCTGCTGCTGGCCGTGGCGGGGCTGGTCGGGATGCTGGTGGGCTCGGTGCCGATCACCCCGGGCGAGCTCTGGATGGCCTGGAGCGACCCCGCCCGGCTGGACCCGGCCACGGCCACGATCCTCCTGGACCTCCGGCTGCCCCGGGTCCTGTTGGGGATGCTGGTCGGAGCCTCGTTGGCCCTGGCCGGCAGCGGCTTCCAGGGGATCCTGCGCAATCCCCTGGCCGATCCCTATATCGTCGGCACCAGCGCCGGAGCGGCCCTGGGCGCCACCCTGGCCATCGTCCTGCACCTCCCCTCCCCCCTCCCCTGGCTCTCGCCGGTCCCCGCCCTGGCCTTCCTGGGGGCCCTGGGCGCGATGCTGGCCGTCTACCGGCTGGCCCGGATCGGCAACACCCTGCCGGTCGAGACCTTCCTGCTGGCCGGCGTGGTGGTCGGCTCCTTCGCAGGCGCCATGGTCAGCTTCCTGATGACCATGGCGCATGAGGACCTTCCCCGGGTCGTCTTCTGGTTGATGGGCTCGCTGGGCCAGGCCGACGCCTCCCGGGTCGCCCTGGTCTCGCCCTACCTGCTGATCGGCGGGGTGGCCCTGTACCTGCTCTCCCCGGCCCTGAACCTGGCCAGCATGGGGGATGAGGTGGCCTGGAGCCTGGGCGTCGATGTCGAGCGCCTGAAGATCCGGGTCATCCTGGCGGGCTCGCTGGTCACCGCGGCGGCCGTCTCGGCCTCGGGCCTGATCGGCTTTTTGGGCCTGCTGGTCCCCCACCTCGCGCGCATGCTGGTGGGGCCCGACCACCGGGTCCTGATGCCGGCCTCGGCCCTGGGAGGGGCCGCCTTCCTGGTCATGGCCGATACGGTGGCCCGCACGGTGGGAGCTCCCCAGGAGATCCCCGTCGGCGTGGTCACGGCCATGGTGGGGGCTCCCTTCTTCTTCTGGCTCCTGCATCGCAGGAAGGGCCTGTCTTGAAGCCGCCCCGCCTGCAGGCCCGGGATCTCGCCTTCTCCTATGGGCCGGCTTCTCCCCGGGTCCTCGAGCCCCTGGACCTGGGCCTGGAGCCGGGAAGCTTCGTCGGGCTGCTGGGGCCCAACGGCTCGGGAAAGTCCACCCTGCTCAAGCTGCTGGCGGGCGTCCTGCGCCCGGATCAGGGCCGGGTCGAACTCGGAGAGGAGGACCTCCACCGGATCCCCCGGGGACGCCTGGCCTCGACCCTGGCCTTCGTGCCCCAGGACGTGCATGTCTGGCTGCCCTTCACCTGCCGGGAGGTCGTGGCCATGGGGCGCTATGTCCACCGCTCGGGGCTGGGGCTGCTGGACTCGGGACACGACGAGGTGATCCGCCGCTGCATGGCCGATACCGGCGTGCTGGACCTGGCCGAACGCCGGATCACCGAGGTCTCGGGGGGCGAGGCCCAGCGCGTGCGGATCGCCCAGGCCCTGGCCCAGGAAGCCCGGATCCTGGTGCTGGACGAGCCGACCTCGCACCTGGACATCAGCTTCCAGGTGGAGGTCATGGACCTGCTCTCGCGCCTGAACCGGACCCGAGGGATGACCGTCCTGGCCGCGCTCCACGATCTGAACCTGGCCTCGCTGTACTGCGATCGCCTGATCGCCCTGCGCCAAGGGAGGGTCATGCGGGATGGCCCGCCCGCCGCGGTTCTGGAACCCGCCCTGCTCCGGGCGGTCTTCGGGGTGGAGGTGGAGGTGCAGCCGGGACCCGGTCAGAGCCCCCGCCTCTTCCTGGTGCCCACCGGGGGCCGGCGCCCCTGAGGCGGGTTCAGACCAGGCGCAGGTCGTGCCCCATCTTCTCGCGCTTGGTCTGCAGATAGGCCCGACTGGCCGGGGTCGGGGGGATCTCCAACGAGCGCCTCCGGACCACCAGTCCGCAGGATTCCAGGGCCCGGACCTTGGCCGGGTTGTTGGTCAGAAGCTCGACCCGGCGCACCCCCAGATCCTCCAGGATCGCCGCCGCCAGCCGATAATCCCTCAAATCGATCCCCAGGCCCAGGGCCAGGTTGGCCTCCACGGTGTCCCGACCCAGCTCCTGCAGCCGATAGGCTCGCGTCTTGTTCAGAAGTCCGATTCCGCGGCCCTCCTGGCGCAGATAGAGCAGGACGCCCCGGCCGCTGCGCCCCACCTCCTCCAGGGCCACGGCCAGTTGCGCCCCGCAGTCGCAGCGCAGGGATCCGAAGACGTCCCCGGTGAGGCACTCCGAATGCATCCGCACCAGGACGGGGGACTCCCCCTCCAGGGTTCCGGAGACCAGGGCCACCTGCTCGCGGGAATCCTCCTCCCCGGTGAAGACCAGCATCCGGAACCCGCCGCTGGAGGTCGGCAACCAGGCCTCGGCCCCCCGGCACACCCGAAGTCTCGGAGGATTCGGACTCATCGGATCAGGTCGCTCCAGTCCCACAGGAATCCTTCGCAGACCAGGTCCGGCCCCAGGACCTCCCAGGCCAGATGGCGGACCTGCCAGGCCTGCTCCAGGCGCGGAACCCCCGGCCCCTCCACCGGGGTGGGCGCCTGACGCCCGCCCACCATCATCGGTGCCACGAAGCCCAGGACTCGATGGACCAGCCGGGCGCCCAGGGCCGAGGCGTGCACCTGGCCTCCGCCCTCGACCAGGATGCTGTCCAGCCCCCTGGCGGCCAGAAGGTCCAGGAGCGCGGCGAGGTCCACCCGATTCCGCCCGGGAAGCCTCAGGATCCGGGCCCCCGCCTCTTCCAGGCTCCGGGCCCGCTCGGCGTCTGCGCCCTCCAGGCAGGCCAGCAGGGCCCGTCCCCCGCGCAGGAGGCGCGCCGAAGGAGGGGTGCGCAGCGAGCTGTCGAGAACCACCGGCACGGGGTCCAAGCCTCCGGGGATCCGGCAGTCCAGCCGAGGGTCATCGGCCAGGACGGTGCCCACTCCCACCAGGATGGCCCGATGCGCGGCCCGTTCGACCTGGGCCCGCCCCCGACTGGCCTCGCTGGAGATCCAACGGGCGTGGCCGGTGGAGGTGGCGATCTTGCCATCCAGGGTCATGGCGAACTTCATCGTGACGAACGGGCCGCCCTGGCGGACCCGGTGCAGGAAGCGGGCGTTCTGACGGGCGCAGCGTTCCTGGAAGGCGCGCGGGGCCAGGTCCACCTGGACCCCTGCCTGGCGCAACTGGCGCATCCCTTCCCCGCAGACCTGGGGGAAGGGGTCCTCCAGGCCGACCACCACCCGGACGATCCCGGCCTGGAGCAGGGCCGACACGCACGGGGGGGTGCGGCCGAAATGGGCGCAAGGCTCCAGGGTCACGTAGGCCGTGCCTCCCCGAGCGGCCTCCCCTGCCTGGCGCAAGGCCAGCACCTCGGCGTGCGGCTGACCCGCCTCCTGGTGGAACCCTTCGCCCACCACCTGGCCTTCCGAGACCAGCACGCAGCCGACCATGGGATTGGGCTGACAGGTCAAGCGGCCGCGTCCGGCCAGTTCCAGCGCCCTCTCCAGAGGGGGCAGGTCGGTCTCAGTCCGCCACACGGCCGAGTTCGAGCCTTCCCGAGCGATCGACCGGGGTCATGGTGCGCGAGGGGCCCTGGGGGCGCTCCCCCCAGGCCAGGACTTCCAGGTGCAATGGCCCCGGGGCGCACTCCAGGGGGATCCTCCAGCAGACGTCCTTGACGCCGGCCCGGGTCTCGCGCCGCTCCAGGGGGAGCTCGAACTCCGCTCCATTCGAGTCGTGAAAGACCAGGCTCAACCAGTTCAGGGTCCCCGAGCGATCCTCGTCCAGGCCGCCCGAGACCAGCACCCGGACCCTCAGCAGGCCCCCCTGGGTGAAGAGGTCGGGATTCTCGGCGCGTCGCCCCTCGGGCAACCACCACAGCACCGTCCGGGCCTGGTCCTGCGTGCCCGAGGCGTAGTACCAGACCCGCACATCGACCAGACGCGGCGGAGCCAGGGCCGGCGCCGCCGAAAGGGAGGCGGCGCCCAGAAGGGCCAGGACGAGGAGCAGCGCGGGGACCAGGCGGGTCATGGTCGGTCCATTATAACCGCTCCGAGCCCGCTTGTCGCGACGGCCCCCTCCCTGCGCCATCTGCCCCCCGCGCCCCTGGGGCCGGCGCCCTCCGCTGGCAGGCACCCGGAGGGCTCGGACGAAGGCCCTCCCGTGGCGGTTCTGGAGTTGACCGGGATCCTGGACCGGGCCCTGCAAGGAGAGCCCCTCTCGCCCGAGGAGGGGCTCCGCCTGGCGCAGGGCCCTCCTGAAGAGCTGCCCGCCCTGCTGGAGGCGGCCGCCGAATTGCGCGACCGGGGGCACGCCCGCCGGGTCCGCTTCTCGCGGAGCCTCTTCCTGCCCCTGACCAACCTGTGCCGCAATCGCTGCGCCTATTGCGGCTTTCGCCGGGAGCCCGGACAGCCGGGCCAGCACACCATGACCTTCGAAGAGGTCCGCCGGGATTGCCGCCGAGCCTTCCGGGCGGGCTGCACCGAGGCCCTGTTCTGCCTGGGAGACCGTCCCGAATCGCGCTGGCCATCCCACCTGGAGACCCTGCGTCGCCTGGGGGTGGACTCCACGGCCGAGCAGGTGGCCGCAGCCTGCCGGATCGCCCTGGAGGAAGGCCTGCTTCCCCACACCAACGCGGGCGCCCTGACCCGGGAGGAGCTGGCCCGGCTCAAGCCCCTCAACGCCTCGATGGGCCTGATGCTGGAGAGCGCCTCGCCTCTTCCCGCCCACGACGGGTGCCCCGACAAGGCCCCCCAGGTGCGCCTGCGGGTCCTGCGCGAGGCCGGCGAACTGCGCATCCCCTTCACCAGCGGTCTCCTGCTGGGTATCGGAGAGACCCCGCGCCAGCGGGTCGAGGCCCTGGCGATCCTGCGGGATCTCCACCGGGAGTTCGGCCACATCCAGGAGGTGATCCTCCAGAACTTCCGCCCCGACAAGAGCCTCCCCCATCCCCCCGGGGTCGGGCCCGGCCTGGAGGAGATGGCCCGAACCATGGCCGTGGCCCGGCTCATGCTGGGAGCCGCCTTCAACCTTCAGGCCCCTCCGAACCTCAACCCTCAAGGCCTGGGCCTGCTGCTCCGGGCCGGCCTGAACGATTTCGGCGGGGTCTCTTCGCTGACCCCGGACCACATCAACCCGGAGGCCCCCTGGCCGCAGGTCGGGGACCTGGCCAGGGTCTGCGCCGAGGAAGGCCTCCACCTGGTCGAACGCCTGCCGGTGCATCCGAAATTCCTGGACCGCCCCGGCTTCCTGGTTCCAGAAATCCGCCGTCGGGCCGAGGAGATCTCGTTTAGGACGGGAGGTACGCGATGAGCGCCATGCGAGCCGAGGTCTGCCGGGCCTTGGAGCGGGCCCTGGAGGGCCATCCCACCACCCTGGCGGAGGCCACCTTGCTGGCCTCGGTCCGAGGGGAGGAACTGGTGGCCCTCAGCCACACGGCGGACCTGTTGCGTCGCCGTCAGGTGGGCGAGCGGGTGACCTGGGTGGCCAACCTGAACCTGAACTCCACCAACATCTGCACCGCGCGCTGCGGCTTCTGCGCCTTCTCGCGCCTTCCAGGAGCCCCGGACGCCTGGCGGCTCTCGCCCGAAGAGATGGACTCCCGGATCGAGCAGGCCGAGGCCCTGGGCGTGACCGAGGTCTGCCTGCAGGCCGGGTTGGCTCCCGACGTGGACGGCGAGGACTACCTGCGCCTGACCCGGTTCCTGATGGGCCGACACCCCCGGATCCACCTTCACGCCTTCTCCCCCCAGGAGATCCTGCATGGCGCCCGGGGGATGGGACAGAGCGTCGAGGATCTGCTGCGGGCCCTGAAGGACGCCGGCCTGGGCAGCCTCCCGGGAACCTCCGCGGAGATCCTGGACCAGGGTCTGCGGGACCGGATCTCGCCCCGAAGGATCCGCGTGGAGGAGTGGGTCGAGGTGGTCACCACGGCCCACCGCCTGGGCCTTTCCACCACTGCGACGATGATGTACGGCTACCTGGAGAGCCCCAGGCATCTGGCCTGCCACCTGCTGACCCTGCGCGCCATCCAGGAAGAGACCGGCGGCTTCACCGAGTTCGTGCCCCTGAGCTTCGTCCATGCCCAGGCCCCCGCCTGGCTGGACTCGAGGACTCCGGGTCTACGAGCCGGGCCGACCGGATTCGAGGTGCTGGTCGTGCACGCCCTGGCCCGGGTGGTCCTGGGGGATCGCCTGCCCAACATCCAGGCTTCCTGGGTCAAGGAGGGCCCCCGGATGGCCCAGATCCTGCTGGACTCCGGCGCCAACGACCTGGGTGGTACGCTGCTGGCCGAGAGGATCTCGGCGGCGGCCGGGGCGGCACATGGGGAGTTCCAGCCGCCTCGGGAGCTCAACCGGTGGATCCGCGACGCCGGGAGGCTGCCGGCTCGTCGGGACACCCTGTACCGGCTCCTGGAGCTGCCCGAGGAGCAGGCCCACCCCTTGGATTCCCTGGCTCGGAGGCGCCCGGAAAGGGAGGGCGGATTGAAGATGGCGAAGGGTCCCGACCAGACCTCTCCGAATCCACTGCCAACCCCATGAGGAGCAGGCGGCCATGCTCGAAGTGAAGACCCTCCTGGTGCCCACGGACTTCTCGGAATTCTCGCTGCACGCCATCCCGGTGGCCTGGGAGCTGGCCCGCGAACATGGAGCCGAGATCGTCCTGGCTCACGCGTGTCCCTATGACTGCGACATGGAGGTGGCCCGCCGGAAGCTGCTGGAGATCGGCCGGCGACTGGCCCCGCTTCCCTACCGCACCAGGATTGCCGTGGCCTCGCCGGTGGAATTCCTCTTCGACCTGGCCAGCAGCCTGGACCGGGCCCTGATGGTCGTCACCACCCACGCCTGGCGCGGCACCGATCGCCAGGTCCTGGGCAGCGTGACCGAACGGGTCATCACCCGCATCCCCTGCGCGATCCTGACCATCAAGCCACAACGGACGCTGGTCCGGGAGGTCGAAGAGCCCCACGTGGCGTTCCCCGACCTGGCCGAGGTCCGAGGCCCGGAGCTCCGCCAGATCCCGAAGAGTCCGGACGACTTCTTCTTCGAGAAGCTGGATCGCGAGCTGGTGGCCGCCTCCCGCGCGGCCGCCAGGAAGAGACGGGAGGCCCGGCACGGGCGGCAGACCCATGTCATCGAGCTGGGCTCGGTGCTGGTTCCGGTGGACTTCTCCCGCCGGGCGGAGGAGGCCGTGGTGGTCGGCGTCGCCCTGGCGCGCCACTATGGGGCCAGGATGATCCTGCTGCATGTCCTGGAGGAACGGTCGGGAGGACGGGGACGCCCGGAGCGCGAGGCGCGGCGCCTGAAGGTGGCCAAGGCCCAGCTCGAGGCCCTGCGCGATCGCCTGGTCCCCGTGCCCTGCGAATGCCTGGTGGACGGCGGTCCGGCCTCCAAAGTGATCGTCGAACAGGCCGAACGCCAGGACGTGGATCTGGTGGTCATGGGCAGCCGGGGGCGCTGCACGGTGGTGGGCATTCCCCTGGGCAGCACGGCCCGGGTGGTGGTCCGCCGGGCCGATCGACCGGTCCTGATCCTCAAGGGCCCCAAGGCCACCGAGCTGGTCCGCGGCCCGGCCTCCTCCTGAAGCCACCCCGGCTTCAGGGGACGGGCGTGAACCAGGGAGCGGGCTGGGCCGGAGCCTGAGAGCGGTGGTAGGGCACCTGGGGAGCCAGCTCCCGCGCGGCCTGGATCCGCTCGGAAGTCAAGGGGTGGGAGCCCAGGAGCGAATTGAGGAAGCCCGGAACCTCCCGACCCCCATCGTGCCTCTTGAGGGTCTCCAGGGCCGCCACGGCACCCTGGGGATCGAAGCCGGCCAGCCCCATCAGCCTCATGCCTTCGCGATCCGCCTCGCGCTCGGCCTCCTGGCTATAGCGGCTGCTGAGGATGGCATTGGCCACCTGGACCGTGTTCATGGTCCCCCTCTTGTCCTGACCTCCCCCCAGGATCGAGATCAGGGCTCCGACCCCGACCTGGGTGTAGATCTGCGCCTCCATCTGCTGGACCGAGTGGCGCTTCTCGACATGGGCGACCTCGTGGCCCATCACGAAGGCCAGCTCCCCGTCGGGCATGGCCTCCATCAGGCCTCGGGTGGCGTAGATGAAGCCTCCTGGAAAGGCCAGGGCGTTGAGGTCCGCCACGTCGATCACCTTGAACTGATAGGCGATCCCCCGGGAGCCCTGGGCGGCCAGGGCCTGGCCGATGCGGCGGACCCTCTCCTGGACGGCGGGATCGGCCACCAGGCGATAGCGCTGCTCCAATCGGCTCGCCCCTTCCCGGCCGATCTGGATCTCCTGTTCCTGGGAGATCAGGCTGGCCAGGGCCGGCAGGCTGATGGCCAGGAAGAGGAGCAGCGTCAGCATGGTGGGTCGAGTGGAGCGCAGGGGCATCTTCACGGGTCCTCCGGGCCCAAGGACTGTGTTCAGTCAGACTTCGCCAGGGGCCTGGAGGTTTCCCCGGCGGCCGGGGCCAGGCGCACCCCGACCAGGCGCTTCCATCCCTCGCCCACCAGAAGGATGCTGGAAGCAAGCAACGTCAGGACCCCCAGTTCCATCCCGGACAGGGGGACCAGGTGGAAGAGCTCCCGCAGGGGCTCGCAGGCCAGAAGCAACCAGGTCAGGGCCCAGGAGAGCAGACAGGCGGCCGGCACGTACAGATCCCTCCAGGCCTCCCGGCAGAAGAGCGGTCCGGGCAGGGGCTGGAAGTTCATGGCATTGAAGAGGCGGGCGGTGACCACGACGTAGAAGGCTGCGCTGCGAGCCCGGTCGGCGTCCGCCCAGGTTCCCGTTCCGGCGGGGTCCCAGGAACCGGGCAGGGTCAGGACTCCCCCGGCATACAGGCCGTCCAGGACGACCAGCAGGAGCAGGGCCACCCAGATCCCGGTCACGCCCAGGAAACGCCACAGATCGGGCGAGAGGATGGGCGAGCCGGGCCGTCGCGGCGGCTCCTGGAGCATCCCCGGTCGGGTCTTGCTCAGGGAGAAGGCCACCGCCGGGGCGCCGTCGGTGACCAGGTTCATCCACAGGATCTGCCCCGCGGTCAGGGGGAGCAGGATCCCGCGGTGGTCCATCAGGCTGTAGAGACCGGCCAGGATCGTCCCGGCGAACATGGCCAGCACCACCCCGAGATTCCCGCTGAAGAGGAAGGCGATGAACTTCTGGACGTTGGTGAAGACCCCACGTCCCCCCTCGATGGCGGTCACGATGGTCGCGAAGTCGTCGTCGAGCAGGACCACCTCGCTGGCCTCGATGGCCACGGCGGTGCCGGAGCCCATGGCCATGCCGACGTGAACCTTCTTCAAGGCCGGAGCGTCGTTCACCCCGTCGCCGGTCATGGCCACCACCTCGCCCAGGGCCAGCAGCCTTTCGACGATCCGGAGCTTGGCCTGAGGCGAGACGCGCGCGTAGACCCGGCAGGTGGCCAGGGCCCGGTCGAGTTCCGGGTCCTGCATGCTGGAAATCTCCGGCCCGGTCAGCACGGTGGAGCCGGGCGTTCCGGAGTCCTCCACCAGCCCCACCGAGCGGGCGATGGTCCAGGCGGTGCGGGGGTGATCCCCGGTCAGCATCACGACCCGGATCCCCGCGCTCCGGCAGCGCTTCATGGCAGCGGGCACGGCTTCCCGGGCGGGGTCGTGCATGGCCGCCAGGCCCAGAAAGACCAGTTCCTCCTCGAAATCCTCGGCGACCGGCGCGTCCGCCTGCCCCGGAATCGGCCCGCGGCAGGCCAGGGCCAGGGTGCGGAGTCCCTGCTCGGCCAGTCGGGTCTCCGCCTCCAGGAGGGCTTCCCGCTCGGCGGCTTCCAGGGGCACCGCCCGTCCCGCCTTCCAGATCGCCTTCGAACGGCCCAGCACCTGCTCAGGGCTGCCCTTGACGTAGAGGATCAGGCCCTCGGCTCCCTGGCGCAGGGAGGACATCCGGGCCCGCTCGGAGCTGAAGGGAGCCAGGGCCACCTCGGGTTCCTCGCTGCGCAGGGCGCGCCAGTCCAGGCCGGCCTTGTCGGCCAGCACCAGCAGGGCGGCCTCGGTGGGATCCCCCAAGGCCCGACGAGGCGCTCCGGGTTGTTCCTGGAGATCCGCCGTGCTGGCCAGACAGCCCGCCGCCAGGAAATCGCGCCAGCCTCCCTCCAGGGCGGGCGCACCGGGAATCTCACCGGCCGCCTCGTAGCCTCGCCCGGTCACCTGGAAATCCCGCCCGTCGAACCAGACGTGCTGGACGGTCATCTGGTTGTGGGTCAGGGTCCCGGTCTTGTCGGTCACGATGGTGGTCACCGAGCCCAGGGTCTCGACCGCCGCCATCCTGCGGACCACGGCCCGGCGGCGGGCCAGGCGCCGAGCCCCCACCGAGAGCGAGATGGTCAGGACGGCAGGCAATCCCTCCGGCACCGCGGCCACGGCCAGGGCCACGGCGAACATCAGGACGCGCAGCAACACGGCCATGCTGACGCGCCCCTCGACGGCCAGCAGGGTCAGGGCGATCAGGACGCTCAGGATCAGGACCACCAGCCCGATCTGGCGGCCGAGCTGGTCCAGGCGCTGCTGAAGGGGGGTCGGCGGCGGCGTAGTGTTGGCCAGGCTGGTGGCGATCCCGCCCAGTTGGGTGGCGCTTCCGGTCGCCACCACCAGCCCCAGCCCCTGCCCTGCGGTCAACGTGCTGCCGGCAAAGACGCAACCGGTCCTGGAATCGACGGGGGTCTCGGCGGGGACCGGTCCCGGGCGCTTGCTGACGGGAACCGATTCCCCGGTCAGGAGGCTCTCGTCCGCACGCAACCTGCGGGCCTGCAACAGGACCAGGTCGGCCGGGACGCGATCCCCCTCCTCCAACAGGACAACATCCCCCGGAACCAGCTCCTCGCGCAGGATGCTGGCCTCCTGGCCGGCCCGGCGGACCCGGGTGCGCACCGAGGCCATGCGGCGCAGTTCCTCGACGGTCTTTTCGGCCCGGAACTCCTGGACGAAGCCCAGCCCCGCGTTGAGCAGCACGATGGCGGCGATCACGATGGTGTCGGCCGGAACTCCCTGCGCCCCCTCCAGGGACCAGGCTCCCAGCGAGATGGCCGCCGCCGCCAGCAGGATCCCCACCATGAGGTCCTGGAACTGGCGGATCAGGATCCGGAGGGGCGAGATGGGCTCGGCCGCCGAGAGTTCGTTGGGGCCGAATCGCTCCCGGCGTTCTCGAACCTCTGGAAGTCCCAGGCCGACCTCCGGGTCCACCCCCAGAAGCCGGGTCAACTCCTCAGGGGAGAGGGCATGGGGGGTGGAGGGCAGCTTCAAGGACATGCCCGCCCATTCCCATCGATTTCCCAGAATCCCTGTCCTCTCCACGACTTCTCTGCGGGCTCTCCCACCTGTTCGCTCCATCCGGCAGAGGAGGGTGGGATTCGCCCGCGAACGTCGGCGCGCCCGCATCCGAAAGCCCGGAGGCCCCTTGAGCCGAATTCCCGCTTCCCCCCCTGACCCGTCCCGATACCACACCTCGAAAGGAACGGCCTTCTGGGTCTACGTCCTCTTCTTCCTCTCGGGGGCTCTCAGCCTGGTCTACCAGGTCCTCTGGAGCCGGAGCCTGACCCTGATCCTGGGGAACTCCACCTCGGCAGTCGGCCTGGTCGTGGCCGTCTTCATGGGAGGGCTGGCCCTGGGCAGCGCACTGGGAGGACGCCTGACCGAGCGGATCCAGCCGGGCCGGGCCCTGCTCTGGTACGCCGTCCTGGAGGCCGCACTGGGCCTCTATGCCGCCCTGACCCCCACCTTCTTCGAGCGCATGCACCTGGGCCTGATCGGCCTGGCGGGCCCGGAAGGGGTCCCGCTGACCTGGAAGGCGGCCATGGTCGTGCCCGTGCTCTTGCCTCCCACCGTCGCGATGGGCGCGACCCTGCCCCTGATGTGCCGCGCCGCGGCCTCCTATCGCAGCCTGGCGGCTTCCTTCCCGCTCCTGTATGGCCTGAACACGATCGGCGCCATGAGCGGGGCCGGCCTGGCCGGCTTCGTCGCCCTGCCCACCCTGGGCCTGAGCACGACGCTGTTCCTGGCCGCTTCAGGGAATGTCCTGATCGGCCTTCTGGGGGCGGTCCTCTCGGTGCGCTGGCCGCCCTCCCTGCCCGAGGCCGCTCCCCCGCAGGCCGCCTCCGAAGCCGGGCAAGAAGCCCACGAGGCGGACTCCGGGCCGTGCCTTGCGCACCCCTGGCTCTTGATCGCGGCCCTGCTCTCGGGAATGGCCGCCATGGCCCACGAGATCACCTTCACCCGCGCCCTGGCCCTGGTCCTGGGCTCCTCGGTCTACAGTTTCAGCCTCGTCCTGACCCTCTTCCTGGCCGGCATCGGCCTGGGAAGCCTCCTGGTCGATCGGCTGCCGGCCCGGCTCGGCCCGGCCACGGCCTTCTCGGCCTGCCAGGGGTTGATGGCCCTGGCGGTCACTGCGCTGCTCCTCTACTTCCCGATCCTGCCCCGACTCTATCTGACGGTCTTCCCCTCCATCCGGGACTCCTTTCCCCTGGTCCTGGCCGCCGGCTTCGGCCTGGCCGCCCCGGCGCTCCTGGCTCCGGCGCTCCTGATGGGCCTGTCCTTGCCGCTTCTGGTCCGACTGGGCACCCGCAGCCGACTTCGCTACCAACGCCTGGGCGAAATCTACGCGGCCAACACGGTGGGCTCGATCCTGGCCTCCGCAGGAACCGGCCTGGTCATGCTCCCATGGTTGGGAGTGGAGACCAGCATCCGCCTGGCCGTGGGGATCAACCTGGTGGCTGCCGCGGTGCCCCTGCTGGGCGCCACCGGCCCGGTGCGCAAGGGCATGGCGGTCGCGCTCCTCGCGGTCCTGGCCCTGAACCTGGCCGTTCCGCCCTGGCGCGAGCAGGTCATGGTCAGCGGCCCCGCGATCTACGCCTCTCTTCTTGAAAAGGCTGGAATCGCGGCCCCCGAGGCTCCCGGCGAGATCCTCTTCTATCGGGACGGCTCCAACAGCACCGTCAGCGTCCATCGGGTCGGAGAGGTCCTGTACCTGCGGGTGAACGGCAAGACCGACGCCTCGACGGTGCCCTCGGACATGGCCACCCAGTCGATGCTGGGACATCTGCCCATGCTGGCCCACCCGGGGGCCCGGCGCGCCCTGGTGGTCGGCCTGGGCAGCGGCATCACGGGCGGAGCCTTCACCCTCCATCCCGGCCTGGAACTTCTGGACATCGCCGAGATCGAGCCGGCCATGGTCCAGGCTGCCGGATTCTTCGGCCCCTGGAACCGGCAGGTCCTGAAAAACCCCAAGGTCCACCTCCGCCTGAACGACGGACGCAACGTCCTGATGGAATCCGCCCCCTATGACGTCCTGAGCATCGAGCCCTCCAATCCCTGGATCTCGGGAATCGCCTCCCTGTACACCCGGGAGTTCTACGAGGTGTGCCGGGACCGGCTGAATCCGGACGGAATCCTGTGCCAGTGGATCCACCTGCGCGCCCTGAAGCAGGAGGATCTGCAGATGGTGATCGCCACCTTCGCCGAGGTCTTCCCGCACGGGCAGGTCTGGATGGGCGCCTCCAAGGATCTGCTGCTGGTGGGGTGGCGGGGGGAGGGCCCCGCCTCGCGGATGCCCGGGCATCTCGAGAAGGTCTGGCGCGAGGTGCCGGAAGTCCGCAGGGATCTGCAGGCTCTGGGCGTTTCCGATCCGCTGGCCTTCTACGGGCGCTTCGTCTGCGACCTGGAGGATCTCCAGGGCTGGTGGACGGGGGCCCGGCTCAACACCGACGACCTCCCCCTGCTGGAGTACCAGGCGCCTCGGAACCTCTACCTCCCCGACCAGGATCAGGGTCTTCGCGAGGCCCTGCTGGAGCACCGCCGAGGTCTTCTTCCCCAAGGCACCGACCTGGATTCCCGCGAGCACCTCCTGATCCCGTCCATGGCCGCGACGGCCCGAGCCAATCGCGATCCCGAGCTCGAGGCCTGGCTGTTGCGCCGGGCCCCGGGCTCCGACCGATAGGACAGGCTCCCCCGCGATTCCGCGAACACCTCGAAATCGAAGAGCCCCCGGGGGGACCCGGGGGCTCTTCGATTTCGAGGTCGGCCGGCAGGACCCGGCCTTCTACTTGACCTCGTACTCGGCGTCCACCACCTCGCCCTCGACCGGACCCTCCTGAGAGGGAGCCCCGGCCCCTTCAGGCGACGGACCGGGCGAGCCGGCCTGGCCATAGAGGTGCTCGCCGATCCCCTGGGCGGCCTGGGCAAGCTGCTCCATCGCCGACTGCAGTTCGGCCCGGTCCAGGGTGGAGGCCTCCAGGACCTTCTTGACCCGATCCCGACCCGCTTCGATCCTGGCCTTGAGGTCCGCGGGAACCTTGTCCCCGGCGTCGCGCAGGGCCTTCTCGGTGGTATAGACCAGGCTGTCGGCCTGGTTGCGAAGCTCGATCTCCTCGCGGCGCTTCTTGTCCTCGGCGGCGTGGGAGTCGGCGTCGCGAACCATCTTCTCCACCTCGTCCTTGGTCAGGTTGGTCGAAGCGGTGATCGTGATCTTCTGGCTCTTGCCGCTGGCCTTGTCGGTGGCTGCCACGTTCAGGATGCCGTTGGAGTCGATCTCGAAGGTCACCTCGATTTGGGGAACCCCCCGCGGCGCCGGCGGGATCTCGGTCAGCTTGAACTGCCCCAGGGACTTGTTGTCCCGGGCGAACTCGCGCTCACCCTGAAGCACGTGGATCTCGACCTGGGTCTGCATGTCCGCGGCGGTGGTGAAGGTCTCGCTCTTCTTGGTCGGAATGGCCGTGTTGCGCTCGATCAGCCGGGTCATCACTCCGCCCAGGGTCTCGACGCCAAGCGAGAGCGGCGTGACGTCCACCAGGACCACGTCCTTGACCTCGCCGGAGAGCACGGCCCCCTGGACCGCGGCCCCCAGGCCCACGCACTCGTCGGGGTTGATGTCCTTGGAGGGTTCCTTGCCGAAGAACTCGCGGACGAAATCGTAGACCTGCGGCATACGGGTCGAACCGCCGACCAGCAGGACCCGATCGATCTCGCCCTTGCTCAGCTTGGAATCCTCCATCGCCCGCCGGCAGGGCTGCTTGCAGCGGTCCAGGAGGTCGTGGGTCAACTCCTCGAACTTCGCCCGGGTCAGGGTCACATCCAGGTGCTTGGGCCCCGAGGCGTCCGCGGTGATGAACGGCAGGTTGATGTTGGCCTGGAAGACCTGGGAGAGCTCGACCTTGGCCTTCTCGGAGGCGTCCTTCAGGCGCTGGGCGGCCATCTTGTCCTGACGCAGGTCGATTCCGTGCTCGCGCTTGAATTCGTCGGCCACGAAGTCCATGATGCGGCGGTCCCAATCGTCGCCGCCGAGCCGGGTGTCCCCGGCGGTGGCCTTCACCTCGAAGACGCCCTCGCCGATCTCCAGGATCGACACGTCGAAGGT
>JALHDH010000015.1:0-11310 GCA_022839105.1 bacterium | reverse complement strand
ATGGTGCCCGCGTTCTTGGTCGCCTGGCGCTGGGAGTCGTTGAAGTAGGCGGGAACCGTGATCACCGCCTCCTTGATGTCCTCGCCCAGGTAGGCCTCGGCGTCCCTCTTCAGCTTCTGCAGGACCATCGCCGAGATCTCTTCAGGAGAATAAGGCTTGCCATCGATGTTGACGCGATGGTCGGTGCCCATCTCCCTCTTGATCGAGGTGATGGTCCGATCCGGGTTGCTGACGGCCTGGCGCTTGGCCAGCTCGCCGACAAGCCTCTCTCCGGTCTTGGAGAAGCCGACCACCGAGGGGGTGGTGCGGCTGCCTTCCGCATTGGCGATGACCGTAGGCTTCCCCCCTTCCATGAGGGCCACCACCGAGTTGGTCGTGCCCAGGTCGATGCCGACGATCTTGCCCATGTCTTTGCGCTCCTTCTGGCGTGCCGGGACGGCACGCGTGAAATCTCTTCGTCCTGATCCTAGTCGGGCGGCATTTGAGAGGCGCATGTGGTCCGTTAGAATTGTGTTAGCAGCCTCAAGCCGAACAGGCGCAGGCCTCCACCCTTCCACGGCGAACCGATCCCTCCATCCGCTCACCGGAAGCCCGGTGAAGCCGACCCCGGACCTGATGAGGTAGCGATCACCATGAAAAAAGCGCTGGCCTGCATCCTGATGCTTGCCGCCCTGCTGGGGGGCACGGCAACCTCCGCCGGAGCAGAGGAAGGCCGGTTGACGCGCGCCGAGGTCGCCCGCCTCTTGGGAGACCGGCTCTTCGCCCTGGAGGATGGCAGCGTCGCCGTGGAGCGGGGGCAGGTCTTCCTGATGGCCCGGGACCGCCGGACCCGTCAGCTCGAATGGTTCCTCCTGGACCCGAAGACCCCGCGAATCCTGCGCCAGGGCAAGGTCCCCTTCCAGGTCTACCACGGCTTCGCCCTCTCCCCCGACGCCCAGACCGCGGTCGTGCAGGCCCGCTTCCCCACCTCCCTGTGGATCCTCTCGCTGAACGAGGGGCGCTGGATCTGCGCCCAGACCAACGAGAACCCCGAGCGGCTGGCCCTGACCTCGCTGTCCAGCCTGGTCTACACCGACTCGGGCCACGCCTGGAGCATGATGGACCGGCACGATCCCGAAGGGTACGTGGTGGATACGGTCCTGGTCCGCTTCGCCACCCGGCCCTTCACCCTGACCAACCAGATCTCGCTGCGCGAGCTTCTGGGGAAGGCCCTCCAGGCAGCCCCGGGCACCGGCGGGGACTCCCAGATCAACCTGGTGCGCTTCGGCCGGGACGGCAGTTGCCTGTTCGTGCTGCAATCCCCCGCTTCCAGGAGCATGCGCTACCTCTTCCGGCGCAACCCGGACGGAAGCCTCCAGGTGCTCGACAAGAGTCTGTCCGGCATGATCCCCTTGGACTATGACCCCGCCAGCGACCGGATCCTGTACCGGACCGTCCAGGCCGGAGGACCGGTCCTGGCCATGCTCTCCAAGGGGCTCCGCTCCATCGTCTCCAGCCGCCCCCTGGTGGGCGCGGCCCTCCTCGAAGGGCAGAGGATCGCCACCATCGCCGTCGTCGAGAACCAGTTGGAGATCTCGGCGGGCCTGCCCGGCACGCCGCTTCGCAAGGTCCAGACCGTCACCGGGGCCTATCGGGCCGCCTTCCTGCGCAACCAGACCCGATTGATCCTGTGGAATACCCGGGAAATCCGCTCCATCGACCTGGACGCCTGAGATCTCCTCCGAGATGTGAACACAAGCCCCTCAAAATCGGCCTTCATTTTTAACATCCGGTCTACCGACGTCCACCCGCCCCGGTGCTAGGATCAAATCAAGACAGACCACCGGCTTCGAATGGAGGGTTTCCTGGGATGAAGAGACTCTTGGGCTGCCTGGCCTTGGTGGGAGCCTTGGCCTTCGCGTCGGGGACCATCGCCCGAGCCGGAGTGGTCGGGGACGAGTCGGGCGGCAGTCCCACGGACCCGACCAACACCACGGTCATCCAGACCACGACCCAGAAGCACTTCTCTGACGACCTGCATCGGGTGGTCCGGGGCTATGCCAAGGTCAAGCTGGCCCCCAACTTCCTGGACAACGACTGGGACAAGGGAAGCCTGGCCGGCCTGACAGCCGCGGAACGGGCCTATCTCAAGACCGTCACGGGCCTGGACAACGGCTCGTGGTACTATATCGACCTGACCGGTCAGACGATCCGCACCGACACCGGCTTCGACAACACCCAGTACGCCCAGACGGGCGAAAGGACCGACCGGGTCACCTCGGTCATCCGCGTGGACGGGGGTTACCTGACGGTCCACCAGGACACCCGCAACCTCTACTACGAGCGGGATGTCTATCAACTGGTGGCGGATGTCTACGACTACTCGCCCCTGGTCCTGGACCTGAACCGCGACGGGAAGCTGGATGTCGCCCGCAACGAATGGCGTCCCCACGCTCCCGAGTTCTATGCCGAGAACGCCCGCTTCTTCGACATCACGGGCGACGGCACCCCGGACTTCACGGAATGGAAGTCGCTGGGAGCCCAGGATGGAATCCTGGTCCGCCCCGAGAACGGCAAGGTCGAGAATGCCCTGCAGTTCTTCGGGACCGCGGGCGGCTACAAGGATGGCTTCGAGAAGTTGAGCCTGGTGCAGGATGGGAACCAGGACGGCTGGGTCGAAGGGGCGGAACTCGAAGGCCTGTTCCTGTGGATCGACGCCAACTCCGACGGCAAGATGCAGCCGGCGGAACTGCGTACCCTCGAAGAGTTCGGAATCGTGCGGATTTCGACCGACCACAAGGACTACGTGGGCCGCTTCGTCACCCGGGACGGCACCGAGAACCTGATGTGGGACTGGTGGCCGGCCACCAAGGAGACCCGTCGCTTCCGGGCCCACTGACCCGCTCGCCCCCACTCCCGACCGCCGCGGCCCTCCCCCCGCGGCGGTTTGATTTCCCGGCTCGGGGAGGGTCGCGGGCGAAGCCAGGAGAACCTCCCCCGCCCATGACCAGGTCCTCCCGCCCCCCCCGCTCCAACGCCTCGGAACCCGGGTTCCAGTCCAGCCCTCCCCGCGCCACCTGGGGCGCCGCCCTGGGCGTGGGCCTGGGGGTCTTCCTGGTCTACCTGCGCACCCTGGCCCCCGATGTGGTGGCCGGAGATGGCGCCGATCTGCAGACCGCCGCCGGCCTGCCGGGAATCGCCCACCCTCCAGGGTATCCCCTCTTCACGCTGTTGGGCTGGTTCCTGTCGCGATTCTCGGACTCGCCCGCCTGGAGCGTGAACCTGCTGACGGCGATCTGCGGCGCGATGGCCGTCGGCGCGGTGACCTGGGTGGCCGCCGAGTTGACGGGCCTTTGGGTGGCGGGCCTCCTCGCCGGGGTCAGCCTGGGCCTTTCGCCCCTGGTCTGGCAACACTCGGTGGCCGCCGAGGTCTTCACCCTGAACAACCTCCTGGGGGCTTTGCTGCTGGGGTTGGGGGTGCGCCTCTCGCGAAGGCCCGATCGCCGCACCCTGATCTGGATGGCGGGGGTCTTCGGCCTGGGGCTTGCCCACCACCACACGGTGGTGCTCCTCCTGCCCGGGCTGGCCCTGCTGGCCTGGCCGGCCCGACACCTCTTCCGCGGCCGGACCCTCGTCCAGGTGCCGGCCGCCCTGGCGGCAGGCCTGACGCCCTATCTCTACCCCCTGCTGCGCGCCCAGGCCAATCCAGGCCTGAACTGGGACGATCCGCGGACCCTGGGGGCGCTCTGGCACCTCTTCCGCCGGGCCGATTATGGCAGTCTCTCGTTGCTTCCGGAGTCCGCCCGGGGGCTCTTTGAAGAGGCCTCAGCGCTGGCCCAGCTCCCGGTCTACCTGCAGACCATGCTGGGAGGCACCAGCCTGCTCCTGGGCGGGCTGGCCGTGGCCGGAGCGCTTTGGCTGGCCCGGCGGGATCGCCGGGCCCTTTGGGCGCTGTTGGGGGCCTGGCTGGTTTCGGGTCCAGCCTTCCTGATGTACGCCCGCTACCCCCTTGAAGACCCCTTCTGGGTCGGCGTGGTGCAGCGCTTCTACCTGCTTCCCCACGTCTCCATCGCGATTCTGGCGGGTTGCGGGGTGGCCTTGGCGGGGCCGCGCCGGGTCCTCGCCTCCGGCCTGATCCTGACGGCGCTCGTCGCCGGCCTGGGTTTGTCCCACTTCAAGGAGGCCGACCACTCCCAGGACCTGGTGGCCCGGGACTACGTCGAGAACCTGCTGGCGGGAGTCCCCCAGGGCGCCCTGCTGCTGACCTCGGGCGACGCCCCGGGGATGCTCCTGGAATACGTCCGCTACGTAGAGCAGCGGCGAACCGACCTGGTGGTCCTCGACCAGGACAAGCTGGCCTATTCCTGGTATGTCGATTCCAAGCGTCGCGAGAATCCCTCGGTGGTCTTTCCCTGGAGACGACTCGACGGCGAATCGGCGGTCCTGGCCGATCTGGTGGCGGCCAACTACGGAACCCGGCCCATCCTGGTCTGGGACTTCATCGACCCCTCCCTCTCAGGCCGCTTCCGCCTCCTGCCCGCAGGGTTGGCCCAGAGGGTGGCCGAACCCGGAGAGGACCCCGCCCCGGCCGAGGTCGCCGCCTGGATCGAACCCCTCTGGGATTCCTACCAACTGCGCGCCCTCAGCCGCTCCTGGCCCCGACGCAGCTTCAACCACCTGATCACCTCCTTCTATGGATTTCCCTTCTACTCGGTGGGCCATGAATTTGAAAGGGTGGGCCGACTGGAGGAGGCGGCCGTGTTCTACCGACGGGCCATCGGGGCGGTGGCGCACTATGCCCCCCCCTATCGGCGACTGGGCCTGCTCGAAGCCCGTCTGGGCCAGGCCTCGGCCGCCCGCCAGAGCCTGCAGGGCTACCTGCAGGTGGAACCTCGGGCCCGAGACCGCGACCAGGTCCGAAGAATCATGGAGGAGCTCGAGACCGGGCTCACCAGGTCCAGGCCATGACCTTCCAGGCCACGCTGACGGTCAGGACCAGGACCAGCGCCAGGCCGGCGAGCAGGAGCCGCACCACCGTTCCCAGGGCCTGGTCCATGCCCGTGCGGGCCCGCGATGCCATGTCCTCGGCGACCGACGCCAGCCGGGCAGGCAGGTTCCCCTCCTCCTCGCCGCGCTCGATCTCGGCCAGGACATCCTCCGGGAAGACTCCGGTTCCACCCAGGGCCTCCCACACCGGCTTGCCCTGAGCCGAAGCCTCGGCGGCACAGGCCAGGCGGCGCCCTTGCCGGAGGCTTCCCGTGCAGCATGCCGCCAGACGGAGCGCCAGGTGGACCTGCAGGCCGGCCTCCAACAGGGGGCCCAGCGAGCGCAGGAAGCGCGCCGCCGCCCGAAGCCGCAGGGCCGCCCCCAGCCTGGGAATGGCCTCCAGGAACAGCTCCTGCTGGACCCGACAGAAGGGGATCAACCCGGTCAGACGCACGAGGGTCGCCAGGAGTCCCGCCAGCAGACCCGCCGCGGCCACGGTCGCCCCCAGGGCGATTCCGAACTCGCGAGCCCCTTCCGCCTGGATCGCGGGAGCCAGCAGGAGGACGGCCAGGATCGTCAGGACGCCTCCTCCGAGAAGGAGGCGTCGCGCCAGGGCCCGGCGCCAGGCCAGGGACTCGGCAAGCGAGGCGGCCAGGACCTGCAGTTCGGCTGCCAGGGTCCCCGCCTCCTCGCCGGCGCCGACCAGTCCCGTCTCGTAGTGGTCGAAGGTTCCCGGGAAGCGGGCCAGCGCCTCTCCCAGGTCCCGCCCGGAGCGGACGACGTAGGCCAGGCAGGGAGCCAGGCGGGGAAGCGCCAGGCCGGCCGACTCCGCGACGGCCAGCAGGATGGACTCCCCCTTCTCCAGGCGCCCGGAGAGTTCTTCGAAGAAGCGGACCCGGGCCGCCAGGGATCCGCCTCGGAGCAGATCCCAGATCCGCAGGGTCCAGGGGACCCGTCCCCCGGCGCTCCCCACAGGGGCTGGAGCCTCGACGGGCGGAGGCGCGTTCTTGCGCTGTTCCTCCTCTTCGGCGAGCAGTGCCAACGGAATCCACTGCAGCGAGGTCTTGGCGCCGATCTGGAGGGTGTCCCGGGGTTCCAGGAGCGTCGTGTCGGGAACGACCTGCCCATTGAGCAAGGTCGTGTTGCCCTTGGACAGATGCATCAGCATCGGCGCGCCGTCGAACCAGTCCAGGGCCGCATGGTAGCGCGAGACCGAACGCTCCCCGAGTTGGACCTCACAGGCAGGCGAGCGGCCGATCAGGCTGCGCTTGTGGTACAGGGGGTAGCGGGCGCCGGGGCGGGGACCCCGGGCCACTTCCAGATACCCCATCAGGGTCATCTCACCCTGGGAGCGCTCCTGGACTTCGGAAGAGACGTAGCGGATCTCGAGCAGCAGGTTTCCCAATTGAACCCGGGATCCCGGCTCGAGCCGGACGCTGGAGGTGGCCGGTTCGTCGTCGACGCGGGCCGGACTGGTCAGCGAGCGGTTGGACAGCTCGTAGGCTCCTCCGGGGATCCTGGTCAGGACGGCATGGACCCGGGAGACGGAAGGTTCCTCGAACTCGATGGCGCCCTCGACGCCCGCCCCGGGACGCCCCAAGGTCACGCAGGGCCCCTCAAGGGGAACGATCCTGCCCAGCTCCTTCCCCTCAATGACAACCAACTGATATCCCGACACGGCATGCAGACAGTTCGGGTCCAGCCCGGGGGGACCTCCCGAATGCGCTCGAGGCGCGGATCAGAAGTCTTGCCCCACGAATTCCCTGTTGGCCTCAGGCCGAAATCAGCAGGCGCTGACGGCGCAGGAGGCCGGGGCGCCCTCGCAGCCGGTGATCCCACATCACCGTGCGGACCGCTCCATCCGGAGTCAGGATCACCGTGGCCCCCCGCAGACGGTCGGCCAGTCGGGCGTAGGGGGTGCCCCGAAGGCTGCGATCCCGGATTTCGAAGACCACGTCCCCGTGGCAGTGGCGGCGATGACCGTAGGCCAGCACCAGCTCGATGGTCTCCTGGTCGATCCCCCTCTGACGACTCCGGGCCGTGGAGTGTCGCGTCATCCTCAACATGTCTCTGTCTCCAGCTCCCTTCTACGAGACCATGATGCCCGACCCCGGTGTCACAAGGTGTCACCGGGTCCGGTGCATGGAATCCGGAGGGTCCAGATGGCGAAGGGTCCCGGAGGGGGGGGGCGAATCCCCCCTGGTGCCCAACCTAGAGCCGGGAACCCTCCTGGGCAGGCTGCAGGCCCTCGGCCTGAGCCTGGAAGGCGGCCTGCTCCGGCTCGTCGTGCTCTCCCTGGCGCTCTTCGCGCTCTTCTTGCTCCTCAGACGCCTGTTGGGGGGGGTCCTGGTCCGAGCGGTGGCCGACGGAGAGCGGCGCTACCTGATCTCCAAGACCCTCAACGGCCTTCTGACCGTGCTCTTCCTGGCCGGGCTGGCCTGGATCTGGTTCGCCGGCGGGTTCGACATGGCCGCGTTCCTGGGGCTGCTCTCGGCGGGCCTGGCCTTCGTCCTGCGTGAACCCATCCTGAACGCCGCGGGCTCGCTGTATATCTTGATCCAGAGGCCCTTCCAGGTCGGCGACCGGATCCAGGTGGACGGAGGGCCGGCCGGAGACGTGGTCGACATCCGCCTCTTCGACTTCTCGCTGATGGAAATCGGGAACTGGGTGGACGCCGACCAGAGCACGGGCCGGATCGTCCACATCCCCAACGCCCACCTCTTCACCCGCTCGGTGGCGAACTACCACCAGGCCTTCCCCTATATCTGGGACGAGGTGGCCGTGACGGTCAGCTTCGAGAGCGACTGGGAGAAGGCCCGGGAAATCCTGGCAGAGGTGGGAGTCGCCGCCTCACCCGTCAAGAGTGAGGAGGCGGCCGAGCAGCTCCGCATCGCCCAGGGATTCCTGATCCACTATCGGCACTTCACCCCCATCGTCTGGATCGCCCTGGCCGAGAACGGGGTCCGGCTGACCCTGCGCTACCTGTGCTCCCCGCGACAACGGCGTTCCACGGCCTCGGCGATCCTCGAAGAGATCCTGCGCCGCTTCCGGGCCGCTCCCGACATCGCCTTCGCCCTGCCCACCCGACGTTTCTTCTATGCTCCCAGGGAGGGCAAGCCCGGCATGCATCCCCCCTCTCCCCTTCCCGAATCCCCTCCGCTCGTCCCCGAGCCTTGAGAGCCGAGGGGATGCCCGGACGGTCGTCATGGCCTCTTCGTCCTATCAGTGAATTTTCAGCCGCCTCCTCCAGAATCGTTTCACCGGGTCCTCGATCCGGCACCACGGGGGGAACGAGAGGGAAAACCATGGACATGCGAGTCACCGGCCTGAACTCCTCTGCGCCAGGGGCAACCGCTCCAAAGGTCCGCAAGGAGATGGAAGTGAAGCGCGAGATGCAGGATCTCGCCGATCGTTACAGTGGCACCCGGTCGCTGGGCAACTACGCCTCCGGAGCCGTGGTCGGGGTCGCCACCGAAACCACCGCGGCACTCGTGCAGGCTCCCCGCCTGGCCTTCGAGATCGTCGAGAACCTCTGGCAGGCCGAGACGATCGGCCCCAACCTGAAGATCCTCGGCACGCTGGCGGCCCTTCCCGCTGCGGCCCTGTCGGTGCCGGCGGCTGCCCTGTATGGACTCGCCAGCGGAATGGGCGCGGTCCGCGCCGAGCACCGCCTCCACGAGACTCCGCTCACCCCGGACGCCAGCAGCGCGGTGGCCCGGAAGTTCACGGCTCGTCCCGAGCCGGGCGAGGCCCGCACCATGACCGGCACGATGGTGAACTCCCTGGAAGAGTTCGGGGCCCGGAAGCTCTCCGAGGGCGAGAAGCCCCACGACGTGCCGATCCTCAGCCCCGTCTTCGCAGCCGTGGGCGGCGTGCTCTCGGGAGCGATCTCGGGCACCGTGGGTCTGGTCTCCGGCCTGGTGGCAGGGGCCATCACCGGAGCCAAGGATGTGGCCAGCGCCTTCACGACCAGGGACGCCGGCCTGGGCTCGCGGCTCGGCCAGATCGCCGCCGCCCCCCTGAACCTGGTGGCCGGCCCGGCGCTGGCCTGGAAGAGCCTCAAGCAGGCCGTCCCGCAGGGCCTCCAGGATGGATGGGAGCACGGCCCCCTGCGCCCGATCCTCAACAGCACCAAGCTTGCCGTCCACGTGGGCGGCGGCGTGATCCACGAAGCCTGGGAGAAGTAGATATGACCACGCAGATTTCCTCGCAGAATCCGGTCTCCATCCCTCGCCCTTCGGCGCCGCCCCCCCCGCCTGACAAGACCATGGTCGAGAGGATCGTCGATCGGACCATCCTCAGCGCGAATTACCTGGGCTCCGGCCTGAGCGGAGCGGCAGGCGGCCTCGGAGGCTTCGCCAGCGAGGCGGTCCAGGCCACCGTCGGCACCACCGCCTCGGCGATCACCAACCTGTTGAAGACCGAGACCGTCGGCCCCAACCTCAAGATCCTGGGCACCCTGGCCGCCGCCCCGCTGGTGGCCGCCAGCGCCGCCATCGCCCTGCCGATCTGCGCCGTCGCTGGCCTGGTCCACGGGGCGCGCACCGTCGACCGGACGGCCCCGCGCGAGCTGACCATCGGCCAGGCGGCCGTGAACGGCTTCCAGAAGACCCGTCAGAGCTTCCAGGAGACGGTCAGCGGGTTGCGCGACGACTTCCGCGACCTGGGTGCCAGGAAGCTCGAGCCCGGCGAAAAGCCCATCGACATCCCCTTGATCAAGACGGCCAAGACCCTCGCGATGGGAGTCGCTGCCGCCGCGGTCGGCGGCGTGACCGGAGCGGTCTGCGCCGTGATCGGCACGGCCCGCCAGGTGGCGACCGGAGTGGCTCAGGCCCTGCGCGACGAGACCCTCAACCTTCCTGGGAAGATGATCGCCGGGACCGGCGCGGTCCTGGGTGGAACCATCCAGGGCGTGGCCTTCGGCACCGGAAGTGCCGTGAGCATCCTGGGGCGCGGCCTCTCCGAGACCTGGAAGCAGGACTCGATGGTCAAGGGAACCCAGGCGATCCTCGCCCACGCCGTCAGCTCGGTGAAGACCGCGGCCGCTCCCGAGCGCACCCTCCTGCAGGAAAGCGCGCCCCGGCAGCCCCTGGAAGACTGATCCCGCCCGACTCCCTGCCACGAAGCCGCCGCCCCCCGGCGGCTTCGTGGTATCATGGCCTCCTGGGGTCGAGACGACTCGAGAGTCCGGGATTCGGGGAGGAAACCACGATGAGACTGCTCTGCCTGTTGCTGCTGGTGGGATGGGGCCTGCCTGCGCTGGCCGAGACCCCGGCAGGACCGCCACGGCCCCTGCGCACCAACCAGCAGCGCGCCATCCTGCTGGCGGCGACCCGGAACACCAGGGACCTGGGGGGCCTGCCCACGAGCGGCGGCTTCGTGCGCGACGGACTGGTCTACCGCTCGGGAGCCCTGTGCTTCCTGACCGAGGCCGATGTCCAGAGCGTCAGGCGCCTGAAGCTTTCCACCCTCCTGGAGCTGAGGATCGACTCGGAAATCCACAAGGACGGCCCGAACCGGCTGGCCCTGACCAGTTCGATCCCCCACAACCTCCGACTCCCCATGTCCAGCAGCCGGGGTCGGGGCGCCGAGGCCTACGCGGTGCTGCTCGAAGAGAACCGCCAGGCGATCCGGGGCTTCTTCGAATTGCTGGCCAATCGCCGCAGCCTGCCGCTCCTGTTCCACTGCTCGGCCGGCAAGGACCGCACCGGCATCCTGACGGCCCTGCTCCTGGAGTCCCTGGGCACTCCCCGGGAGCTGATCCTGGACGACTACATGCAGTCCGTCCGGAACAGCCCCGGCCTGGTCGTCCATCCGGAGTGGCTCGAAGTGGTCTTCCAGACGGTGGATCGCGCCGGCGGGATCGGGGCCTTCCTGGAATCCAAGGGGGTTCCGGCGACGATCCGGGAGGCCGTCCGCCAGAACCTCGAAGCCCCCATCGAGCGCTGAAACGCCTGTTTCCCAGGGCTTCCCGCCCCTGGAGACAGGCCCGCCAGATTCGTTGCGCATGCATGTTGACGAAGAGCAGGCCCGGTGCTAGGATGTCCTGGCCCCCGGGGAACCGGGGTGCAGGGAGAGCAACCGCCCCGCCGGCGCCTGGTGCGTGCAGGTCGAGAAAAAGGGTTGCGGGGTTGACAGGTTCCACCTCCTGGTTTAGGATGGTGGCCGTTGACCGAAGGGTCTGGTCTTTGACAACTGGATAACGGCGAAAGAGCTTGTGTGATTGCCTGAGCGTTCCATCCGGGTTTCGGCCTGGCTGGGATGAATTGTCAATAACGAAGAGAGCGAATCTGCTCCTATCGTTTTGTTTTTGTCGGCACCTTCGGGTGTTGACGGACGAATTCG